>CAZMFX010000139.1:4053-5486 GCA_964565625.1 uncultured bacterium | reverse complement strand
CTCACTGCCGGACCCTTCAACTGCTTCGCCCGTGCCACACTCTGCGCACATGACCAAGAAGATCGGGTTCCTCTCGTTCGGGCACTGGACGCCGTCACCCCACTCGCACACGCGCTCGGCGTCAGACGCGCACCTGCAGTCCATCGACTTGGCCGTTGCCGCCGAGGAGCTCGGCGCTGACGGCGCCTACTTCAGGGTGCATCACTTCGCGAGGCAACTCGCCTCGCCGTTCCCGTTGCTCGCCGCCATCGGTGCGAAGACCAGCCGCATCGAGATCGGCACCGCCGTCATCGACATGCGCTACGAGAACCCTCTTTACATGGCGGAGGACGCCGGAGCGGCCGACCTGATCGCCGGCGGTCGCCTACAGCTCGGCATCAGCCGCGGCTCGCCCGAGCAGGTCATAGACGGCTGGCGCTACTTCGGTTACGAGCCGAGAGAAGGGGAGAGCGACGCTGACATGGCGCGGCGCCACGCCGAGGCGTTCCTGGACGTGATTCGCGGCGAGGGCTTCGCCCGCCCCAACCCCCGGCCCATGTTCCCGAACCCGCCGGGGCTGCTGCGTCTCGAGCCTCACTCGCCCGGCCTGCGCGACCGCATCTGGTGGGGAGCAGGCTCCAACGCCACGGCCGAGTGGGCCGGACGCCTCGGTATGCACATGCAGACCTCGACTCTCAAGTTCGACGAGTCTGGCGAGCCGTTGCACGTGCAGCAGACGGAGCAGATCCGGCGGTTCAAGCAGGCGTGGCGTGACGCCGGCCACGCAGGGGAGCCCCGCGCTTCGGTCAGCCGCAGCATCTTCGCGCTGGTGAGCGATATGGACCACGCGTACTTCGGACGCGGGCAGCAGGAGTCGGACCAGATCGGGTTCATCGACGAGAACACGAGGGCCGTCTTCGGTCGCAGCTACGCGGCGGAGCCCGACGTGCTCATCGAGCAGCTGCGCCAGGACACGGCCATCGCCGAGGCCGACACGCTGCTGCTCACCGTCCCGAACCAGCTGGGTGTCGACTCCTGCGCGCACACGATAGAGGCCGTACTGACGCACGTCGCACCGGCCCTTGGTTGGAGGTGAGAGCCGCAGGCAGCGCGCGGCTACCGGCGGCCCTCAATCGTGAAGAGCTCTAGTTGGCGTCTCCTACCGTGAAGCCGGCGACCATGCCGAGCATGAAGTGCGGCATCCCGGTTTCGGAGTCGGGGACGTCGCAGAGTACGACGTACTCGCCGGGCTCCAGGTCGTAACTGAGGTACGCCGTGAGGCCCTCCTGAAGGCCTTGCACGCCACCGAGCGATGTGCCCGGGATGTCTGCCGGCCCGTTCTGGGTAACGTAGTCGATGAAATCGTCGACAGTCACACCGTCATCGAGCTTGACGACAGTCATGTCGTGCGGCTGCGGTCCGTCGTTGACGACCTTCCAGACGGTGGGTCCCGC
>CAZMFX010000139.1:0-3953 GCA_964565625.1 uncultured bacterium | reverse complement strand
GTCGGCTTGCCGCACCCCGCTGGTGGCTGGGAGCTGAGCCTCGTATGCGATCGCGAACGCTTCTTCCAGGCTCATCGATCTACCGCGCTCCGAAGCAATTGCCAGAGATTCCTTACTGAGAACCCCTGCCAGCTGATCCATATGCTCTCGTGCCTCACGGGCAACGATCTCGGGAGAGAGAGTGGAAGCGCTTACGCAACTGAGTATGGCGACGCTCCTGTCGGGCCGGTCCCCGTGGTAGGCAGGGTCGGCTAGTCCGACGAACGACTCCATCGCGAAGCCGAGCCCGTTGAACGAGCGCGCTATCTCTAGGCTCTCTCGGAACGCCTCCCTCGCTCCCCATAGGTCGCCTAACGCCTTAAACGCCATTCCTTTGGCGGCCAAGAGGCGACTCTGGAGCCACTTGTCCCCGCTCTCCCTGGCGCGTGGCAGCGCCCGCTCGCAGGCATCGAGAGCCGCCTGTGTTTCGCCGAGGCGAAGCTTTACCCTCGCCATGTTGTCCAGGGTGTGCCCGACAAGAGTCGTGAAGCCGATCTCCTGCGAGAAGTCCAGGCCTCGCTCCAACCAGTTGCGTGCTCTCTCCACGGCGCCCATCTCGAGGTGCACGCGACCCAGTTGCCAGTACACGTAGCTCAGATATGGCGCCTTATGAGGCTCGAAGCTCTCGGTGGCTCTCTCCAAAAGTGCTATCCCCTCACCGTGTTCTCCGGCGGCGATGGCGAGGAAAGCGAGCGTCTGAACCGAGATCCCCGTCGCGATGTCGGCGTTCCTCGCGGCTGCCTCGTCCGTTGACGAGTTCGCTCTATCCTTCTCCGAAAGCTCGATCCCGGCCATGAGGTACCGACGGGCAGCAGCCACATCCGACCGCGAGAGGTTGGACATGGCCATGCCTTGGTAAGCCGACCAAAGCCCCCAGTTTCCGACCGGCTCGCGCAGCGGCTCGAGTATCTCGGCGGCACGCTCACCCGCCAGTATCGACTTCTCGATCTCACCCACACGGAAGTAGAGGAAGGAAAGGCAGCCCAACAAGCGCCCGAGGGCGCGGCCACCGCTGGGCTCTGCGGCCAGGGCGTCGGACGCCGATGTGATCAGCTTTATCGATTCGCGATAGCGCCCCGTCAGCTCGCCCATGTGCGCAAGCGTCCACACCGCACCTTCGAGCAGCGGGGGCTCCCCCGCTTCTGTCGCCCGACTCCAGGCGCGCTCGATGTTGGGTAGCTCGACCTCGATCCACCTGAGCGCATCGTTCGTCGTATCGCCGCCGAGCACCGCGTGCCCGAGGTCGGCCAGCCTCGACAGGTAGTAGCGCGCATGGCGTTGCCGCGAGGACTGCTCGAGGTCGGGCCGCTCGGACAACCTGTCGCTGATGAACTGACGGACGAGAGCGTGCTGCTCGAACCGACCAGACGGAAGCATCCGGACGAGGGCGAAGTCGACGAGCGATTCGATCATCGCGGCGTCGAGGTTCGCGACCGCAGCCGCGGCTTCCCGGTCGAAGCCACCACTGAAGTTGGCGAGCGCTGCCAGCGCCGCCTGCTGGGGACCGTCGAGCAAGTCCCAGGTCACACGCAGCGTCTCGTCCAGGCTCCTGTGCCTTGACGGGGCGGTTGGGTCGCGGTTCACGAGCGCCTCGCCACCAACCAAGAGGTCTTCCGCCAGGTCCTCGAGCGTCAGGTAGCGCGCGCTCGCGGCGGCGAGCTCGATCGCCAGTGGGTTGCCATCTAGCGTCTGGCAGACACGCGTGGCCGCGGCTTCGTCCTCGTGCCCGAATTCCTTGCCTATCGCATGCCGAGCGAGCCTGTCGACGAGCAGCTTCACCGCCGCAGGGTCTCCGGTGGCGCTCGACGTCTCGAGCCCGCCAAGCGCCAGGACGTGCTCTTCCGCCAGGTTCATGACCCTGCGGGACGTAACGACGACTTTCGCGTTCGGGCAGGCACGCAGGATGTCCGCCGGTAGGGTCGTGGCGCCGACCAGGTGCTCGAAGTTGTCGAGCACCAGCATCAACTTCCTCTCGCCGATCGCTTCGAGGACCTGCTCGGTCGGCGGCGTTGGCGCCGCCAAGCCGAGCCGCATGGCGTCTGCGATCGCCTCTACCGCGGCCGCGCCGTCTGGGACGGTCTCCATCGGCACGTAGTAGACGCCGTGGGGAAAGCGTTCGGCGGTCGTCTGCAAGTACGCGGTCTCGACCGCCAGCCGGGTCTTCCCGACGCCCCCCGGACCGTGAATCGTCAGCATCCGGACGTGCGGGGAGGAGAGTTGCTCGTCGATCAGGGTCAGCTCGGCCTCTCGCCCAACGAAGGTGCTTCCGTACGAGGGAAGACTTCGACGACGACGTGACGGAAGGTGCTCCGTCTCTCCCAGCTCGGCGAGCTCTCGCCTAGCCTCTTCCGCGCGTGGGCTCTCTGTCGTCTCGAGGACCCAGAGTAGGCGCTCCAGTTCGGCGCCCGTCCACGGTGGGCAGCCTTGCAACGCGAACGCGTTCTCGGCGTGCTTCCTGGCGGAGGAGCGGTCTCGGTGACGAAGGGCCGACTCGGCAAGGCGCGAGTGACAGCGCCTGGCCCGCATGGCAAGGCGCTCCCTGGTGGCGTAGAGCCACTCCTCGACTTCGGCGTGCAGCGGTAGATCCACACCGTCAAGGAAGGCGCCTGCGTAGAGTCGTACGGCAGACGCGTAGTCATCGTTCCGCTCCGCTTCCTCGAACTCGGATGCGTCGCACGTCACGGTCGCGGCGACGCGGTCACCGTTCGCCTCGACGAGGCCGGTACCCACCTGCCTGAGCCGCCTGAGCGTCGTCTGCAGGCTGTCGCGGCCGTCGGCAGCGAAAGGCCAGAAGAGGTCCACGAGCTGACGCCTAGAACGCGGCCCCTCGAGCGTCAGATAGGCAAGCAGCAGAAGCGGCTTCTTACGCCGGAACGCGGCGCCCTCGAGGACGAGGCCGCCTAAAGTCTTTAATCTCACTCATCTCATTCTAATATCCGCTGTCGTTCCTGGCGTGCTCGCCGGCACTGCGGCCGCTATTTACGGCATCACACGATGCCGAGCGCCCTCGTCGCCCTCGCGACCTTCCTGAAACCAGCGATGTTGGCGCCCATCACGTAGTCGTCTGGTGCCCCGAACTCCTCGGCCGCCTCGCGACAGCGGCGATGGATGTTCCGCATCACGTACTGAAGCCTCTCGTCCGTTTTCTCGAAGCTCCAGCGGTCCCGGCTGGCGTTCTGTTGCATCTCGAGCGCCGACGTCGCCACCCCGCCGGCGTTGGCGGCCTTCCCGGGGCCGAACGCAACCCCGGCGCGTTGGAACGCTCGCACGGCCTCCGGGGTGCACGGCATGTTCGCGCCCTCGGCCACCGCGACGACGCCGTTCCGTATGAGCATCTCCGCGTCCGCGCCATTGAGCTCGTTCTGCGTCGCACTGGGGAACGCCACCTCGCACGGCACCTCCCACACGCTCGCGCCCTCCTTGAAATCCGCCTTGGGCCGGTGTTGGACGTACTCGGAGCAGCGCCGGCGCCTCACCTCCTTGAGGTCCTTGATCACGGCGAGGTCCAGGCCGTCAGGGTCGTAGATCCGCCCGCTGGAGTCGCTGCACGCGACGACGTGCGCTCCCAGCTCCTGCAGCTTCTCGATCGTGTATATGGCCACGTTGCCCGAGCCGCTGACCACGCATGTCCTGCCCTCGAGGGACTCGCCGCGCGTAGCCAGCATCTCGTGGGCGAAGTAGACGCAGCCGTAGCCGGTCGCCTCCTTGCGCACGCGCGAGCCGCTCCAGTCGAGACCCTTGCCCGTCAGCACGCCGGCCTCGTAGCGGTTCGTGATCCGCTTGTACTGCCCGAACAGGTACCCGATCTCGCGCTCGCCAACGCCGATGTCTCCAGCCGGCACGTCGACGTACTCGCCAATGTGCCTGTGAAGCTCGGTCATGAAGCTCTGGCAGAACCGAATGATCTCCAGCTC
>CAZMFX010000138.1:0-5571 GCA_964565625.1 uncultured bacterium | reverse complement strand
AGCGGTTCGAGCATCGCGAGGGCTTCGGTCACGTCCATGCCAGACATCATGCACCAGGACGGCTGCAAGTCATCGCGCCACAGCGCACTTGACTTGCAACATTTCGTGCAATAGCATCCTCTCAACCCGAGAGGTGGTGCATGTCGGCAACGCTCAAGCAGGCGGTAGCGGACTACCCCAACGCGCTCACGGAAGCGGATGAGCGTCTGGTGCGCGTGCTGCTGGCCAACCCAACGGAGTCCGCCTTCCTCTCAGCGGCCGAGCTCTCGAAGCGCGCCGGCGTTCACCAGGCATCGGCGGTGCGGCTGGCTCAGAAGCTCGGGTACTCCGGCTACCCGGAGCTGCGGACCGCCCTTCAGGCGGAGCTCGTTGGCGCCAAGGAGCCTTCCGAGCGCGTACGCAAGCGCCTTAGCCACATGGAGAACGACGTCCTGCGTCAGCTGGTCGACAGCGAGGCAGAGGCGCTACTGGACCTCCCCAACCACGTTTCACAGTCGCAGTTGGAGGACGCGGCACGCCTTCTCATAAGCGGGGGAAGGGTGCTGATCTTCGCGCGCGGTCACGCAACGGCGCTCGCGAACCTCATGGACCGCCGCCTGCGGCGCTCCGGCTTCGACAGCAGGCCGGTCCCGTTCGAGGGTCGCGACCTGGCCGAGCACGTCCTTACCCTTGGACCTTCCGACGTCGTCATGGCGTTCGCGTTCCACCGCACCCCGCCCGGCATACTGCCGCTCCTCGCGCACGCAGAGGAGGTAGGTGCCAAGACGCTTGTCATAAGCGACCTCATCGGGCTGCTCCTCAGGCCCCAGCCAACGCTGCTGTTGTCGGCGCCGCGCGGGGAGGAGGCCGAGTTCCAGACGCTCAGCGTGCCCATGGCGCTGCTCAACGCTCTGGTACTGACGATAGCCAGGCTCGACGACAACCGCTCGCTGCGAGCGCTCGACAGATCCGCCGACCTAATCGAGCGCTTCACGAAGGACGAAGGGAACGGGTCGGATCCCGAAGGAGGAAAGCCATGATCAGAAGGTTCACGATCCCGTTGCTCGCCGCCATGCTCGGACTCGCCGCGGCGCAGGACTTCGACGCGATGAGCGTCGACGAGCTCTACGCGGCCGCCCAGGAGGAGGGCTCGGTCGTCGTCTACTCGTTCACCAGCCGCATCTTCAGCGTCGAGGAGTCGTTCGAAGCTGCGTACCCTGGCGTAGACCTTGTGCCGTTCGACATATCCTCGACCGAACAGATCGCCCGCATCCGCTCCGAGATGGGCGCAGGCGTCCAGAACGCCGACGTGGCGTACATCTCCGACGCTCCGGTGGTCCTGACCGAGCTCGTCGCCAACGACTACCTCGTCGGCTACGTGCCGCCCTCCTTCGCCGACCGCATCCCTGCCGAGTTCCAGGAGCCGCTCCTCGGCCACCGGCTCTCGACGAAGGTCCTCATGTACAACGAGGAGGCGTACCCGGACGGCAGCCCGATAGACAACTTGTGGCAGCTCACGCTGCCCGAGTGGAGCGGCAAGGTGGTGATGGTCGACCCGCTGGTGCGCGGTGACTACCTCGACCTCATGACGGAGATCGTCCTGCGGGCCGACGAGATGGCCGCGGCGTACGAGGCGCAGTTCGGCCAGCCGATCCAGCTGACAGACGGCGCGCAGAACGCCGGCGAGCAGTTCATCATCGACCTCTTCGCCAACGACGTCGTGCTCGTCAACAACACCGACGCCGTCAACGCGGCCGTCGGCGCCATCGGCCAGGACGACCCGCCCGTCGGCTTCACCTCTTACAGCGACCGGCGCGACAACGAGGACGAAGGCTGGGCCCTTCAGGTCTCCAACGAGACGCTGCCCTCGCCAGGGATCATCTTCCCCGCGTACCTCGGCATCCTGCAGAACGCTCCGCATCCGGCGGCGGCGCGCCTGCTCATCACCTACATGATGGGTGACGACTCCGACACCGGCGGCGAGGCGACAGCGCCCTTCTACGTCGCGGGTGACTACCTAACGAGGACCGACATCGCGCCACACCCCGACGCCATACCGCTCGACGAGTTCAACGCCTGGCGCATGGACCCCACCGCCAGCGCCGAGATCCGTCAGCAGGTCGGCGACCTCATTCTCACGCTGCAGTAAGGACACCGGCCAGCAGTGATCGCGACCGCCACGACCAAGCCTCTGTTCCGGGGCCGGCCAGGTTTCTGGCTCGGCCTCGGGCTGGCGGTCCTACTCGTGCTGCTCGTCGTCGTACCGCTCGTACGCATCCTGCTCGTCACGGTAGATGGGGAGGGGTTGAGCGTCTGGCGTGACGTCCTGACGGGGCGCATAGCGCGCAACCTCTTCTGGCTCCCGCTACGCAACACGCTCGTGATAGGGCTCCTCGTCGGCCTTGGCTCGAGCCTTATAGGCGGGTTCCTCGCCTGGCTGGTCGTGCTTACAGACGTCCCCGGCCGCAAGCTGATAGGCACGATGGCGAGCCTGCCGTTCGTCATCCCGAGCTTCGCCATCGCCCTCGCATGGCAGGTCTTCTTCCGCAACGAGCGAGTCGGCGGGACCGTCGGAATCTTCACCGAGCTGGGCATGCAGGTCCCCGATTGGCTCGCATGGGGCTTCCTGCCCATAGTCCTCGTGCTCATCACCCACTATTTCGCGCTGTCGTACATGCTCATCTCGGCGGGGCTCACGTCGGTCGGCGCCGACATGATCGAGGCGGCGGAGCTCACCGGCGCCAACCGCACCCGTATCTTGCGCTCTATCACGCTGCCGGTGATCCTGCCGTCGATCCTGGCTGGAGGGCTGCTCGCGTTCGCCGAGGGCGTAGGCAACTTCGCCACGCCCGCCCTGCTCGGGCTCCCAGTCCGGTTCCACACGCTCTCCACGCGTCTCTACGGCATGATCTCGACCGGTCAGGTGGAGCGCGGCTACGTGCTCTCGATACTCCTCATCGTCATCGCCGCTGCCCTGCTGTGGGCGGGCAACAGGTACGTCAGCGGCCGCAGGTCGTACGCGACGATCACCGGCAAGGGCTCGCGGACGCGGCGCTTCGCGCTCGGCAGGTGGCGCTGGCCCCTGTTCGGCGTCGCGATGACGATCTGCCTGTTCACCACGGTGCTCCCGGGCATCGCGCTGCTGTTCTCGAGCCTCTCGCTCAAGAAGGGCTCGCTCCTTTCCGGGCTCACGCTCCACTACTGGTTCGGTGCTTCCGACCCTTCGATAGCGCAGGGGCAGGCGGGCGTGCTCAGGAACCCTCAGGTCCTGTCCGCGTTCGGTACCACCGTGGCGCTCGGCCTGGCCGTCGCCGTGGTCGCCGTGCTCATCGGCCTGCTGCTCGGCTACGCGACGTCGCGCCTCAAGGGCGGTTGGTTGGGTGACCTGATAGGACAGCTGGCTTACATGCCCATACTCATCCCGGGCATAGCTCTGGGCGCTGCCTATATCGCCCTGTTCGGCCAGAGCATCGGTCCCATGCCCGCCCTTTACGGGACGTTCGCCCTGCTGGTCATCGCCGGTGCCGCGTACAACCTCCCCTTCTCGTCGCAGGCGGGGTCGGCGGCGATGCGGCAGGTATCCGGCGAGCTGGAGGAAGCAGCCCGCATGACGGGGGCGCGGCTCACGCGTCGACTGAGGGACATCTTCGTGCCGCTCACAGCGCCGGGGCTCATAGCCGGCGGAGTCCTGGTGTTCGTGAAGATGGTCCGCGACCTGTCGCTCGTCGTGCTGCTATACACGCCCGCAACCCCTCTGCTGTCCGTCACCGCGTTCCGCTACGCCAACGAAGGCTTCCTCCAGTTCGCCAACGCCATCACCATGATCATCGCGACCGTCTCGGTCGTCATGACCTTGCTCGCGCAGTACCTTCAGAAGAGGAGCCAGCCATGGGCGCAGCGGTGACCGTGGCCTCGGAGCCGGCCGTAGCGCCGCCTACCCGGGGCGGCGGGATAGCTATCCGAGGTCTAGACAAGACGTTCGACGGCGGGGTCAGGGCCGTCCGCGACGTCTCCTTCGAGGTGCCGGAGGGAGCCTTCCTAGTCCTCCTGGGGCCGTCAGGCTGCGGCAAGACGACGATGCTCAGGATGCTTGCCGGCCTCGAGCATCCGACCGGTGGGGAGATCCGCTTCGGCGACACGCAGGTGGCGGGCCCCGGTGGAACCCTGGATCCGGCACGCAGGAACGCCGGCCTGGTGTTCCAGAGCTACGCGCTTTGGCCCCATATGACCGTGCGTGGCAACGTCGAGTGGCCCCTCAAGGTCGCGGGTTGGGACAGGGCGAGGCGTGGGAGCCGCGTGGAAGAGGTCCTGGAGCTTCTGGGCATCCAGGATCTGGCGGAGCGCTACCCGAACGAGGTCTCGGGCGGGCAGCAGCAGCGGGTGGCCATAGCCCGCACTCTCGCGCCGGGGCCCAAGGTCTTGCTGTTCGACGAGCCGCTCTCCAACCTGGACGCCAAACTGCGCGTCGAGATGCGCGCCGAGCTGCTGCGCCTGCACAGGGCGACCGGCGCAACCAGCGTCTACGTCACCCACGATCAGATCGAGGCGATGACGATGGCGAGTCACGTGGCCGTCATGAACCACGGTGTGCTGGAGCAGTTCGGCTCGCCACACGAGCTGTTGGCATCGCCGGCAAGCGCGTTCGTCGCCACCTTCATCGGCACCCCGCCCGGCAACCTTCTGCCGGTGCGCGTCGAACGCGGTCGGTACCTCTTCGGCGACTTGGACGTTGGACCGGCGATCGTCCGAGCACCAGGGGATGGCGGCCCCCTCGAAGGTGCCGGGGTCCAACTGCTCTTCAGGCCGGAGGACCTGTCGGTTGGCCAACCGGGTAGCGGCACGTTGCCCATGGACTTCGCAGAGATCACACCGATGGCCGGCCGCTACGTCATAACGGGCTTCCATGACGGGAAGCGGTTGACCGCCGTCAGCGACCAGGTACCAGACGCAACGCTCGGGTCGACGGTCCACCTGGCGCTACCGCCAACGCCTGCTGCGGTATACGACGAGACGGGGGCGCGGCTAGCGTGAGGCGCCTGCTGCTCGTGCGTCACGGTGAGACCGCGTGGAACAAGGAGCGCCGCCTGCAGGGCCAGGAGGACATACCCCTATCGCAGCGTGGCCTGGAGCAGGCCCGTGCCTTGGCGCCCGTCGTGCGTCCGTTCGCGCCGGCTACCGTCATCTCATCGGACCTGGCGCGCGCCAGGCAGACGGCAGAGGCGCTGGGGTACGCCGACTGCCGCTCGGACGTTCGGCTGCGTGAAGCAGACCTGGGCGCGTGGGTAGGCATCAGCGCCACAGAGCTTATGGCGACGAGGGCCGCAGACTACCTCGCGTGGCGCGCCGGCACGCTGACCCCAGAGGGCGCAGAGTCGTTCGAGGTACTGGTCGACAGGGTCCGCCCAGCGCTGCGGGAGATAGTGGCTGCCCCCGGGCCCGTGCTGATAGTCAGCCATGGCGGAGTGGTGCGGGCCGCCCTTGCCATCCTGCTCGACCTTTACCCTGACAGGCTGGTTCCCGTCAGCCCGGCGAGCCTGACCGTCGTCGACGTGCCGGCCGCCTGGCCCGACGCCGCCTCGGATTGCCCCAAGC
>CAZMFX010000137.1:0-5703 GCA_964565625.1 uncultured bacterium | reverse complement strand
CGAGACGATCGACGGCAAGCTCGTCCACAAGGCGTTCAAGATGGCGCAGGACGGCACGCCCGTCGAGGAAATCGTCGACTGGATCGTCGACACCTCCCTCGAGGCCGAGCGCCGCCTCCAGGAGGCCGAGGAGCGCGAGCGTCGCGCGGCCGAGGAGGAGCGCGCCCGCCGCAGCGAGGGCGCCGGCCGCGGCGTCACAGGCACCGGCACCGGCATCGAGCCAAGGCCCGCGCGCGAGCCGGGGGCCTAGACGCAAGATCTACCCTGAGGCAAGAGGGGTAACGGTTGCCGCTGCTCGACGGTAGGTACGAAGTACTGGGTCAGAGGGAGCTTGGCGGCGGGCGAACGCTGATAGACGCGATAGCGCCCGACGGCACGCCCGTGAGGGTGGAGTGGTTCGACCTCCCCCCAGGCGAAGAGGCGGCGTTCGAGCGCTACAGACGGCTGCTCAAGCGCCTCAAGCGGGACGACATGGCGGCGGTTCACGACGTGATCTCTCGGCCGGGGGCGCGGTACGTGGCGTGGCACAAGCCGGAGCCGGGCCTCGCCAAGACGGAGGACGGCGCGCTCACGAGCCTCCTCCTGGAGAACGGCTACCCTCCCTCCGCCGCCGACGTGCGCGGACGTGGCGGAAGGCGCATGCTCTACGGCCTCGGGTTCGACGGCACTACGGCGCCGACGGCGACGATCGACGAGCGCGAGACCGCTCCCGCAAGGCCGTTGCGGACGGGAACGCGGGAGCTGCCGCTCACGAGGCTCCCGACGACGACCCTAAGCTGGGTGATCACGGGCCTGCTCGTCGTCGCAACGCTCTTCGTTGGCTACGGCGCCTTCAGGAAGCACGTGGTCGACGGCGCCGTCTCCGTACCCCAGGTGATGGGCACAGACGTGCGGGAGGCGATAGACCAGCTCTCATCGCTCGGGCTCGGGGTGCAGGTGACCGCTGTGCCGTCGGAGGCCGCGCCGGGGAGCGTTGTCAGCGTCGACCCGGACGTCGGCTCGGAGCTCAGGCCGGGCCGAACGGTGCGGCTCGGGTACGCCCTGGCGGCAGGCCTCCTGGAGCAGACGCAGGTGCCCGCCCTCATCGGTCTCGGCTACCCGGACGAGGTGCAGGGCGCGCTGCGTGACGCCGGGCTGGTCATCGGCGAGGTAGCGCGCGTCGCGGCATCCGCGCCTCCGGGCGTCGTCCTGGCGCAGTCCGTCGAGGAGGGTGGGACGGTCGGAGCGGGCGGCGCGGTAGACGTGCTCGTCTCCCTTGGCCCACCCGAGGCATCTACGTTCCTACCCGACCTCGTGGGGCTTAGCGTCGACGACGCGCGCGAGCTGGCGGAGCTGGCCGGGATCGACCCCGGTCGCATCGTCGTAGACGAGGTGGCGTCCGGCACCGGCTTCCCGGGTGAGGTCCTCACGCAGTCCCCGTCTGCCCACAGGCCGATACCGGTGGACGACACGACCCTCAGGCTCGTCGTCAGCGCGGGTACGCCTCACACGGAGGCCGGTGGCACCCCGGACGTCGTTGGTCTCGGTCGCGAGGAAGCGACCGAGGTCGCGGAGGCGGAGGGCTGGAGCGTCGAAGTGCAGCGCATGTCGAGCCGCGCGTTGCCTGACGGGATCGTCGTCGCTCAGTCTCCCCCACCGGCTGCGGCGAGCGAGGACCGCAGCCTGCTGCTCGTCCTCAACGTGCACCCTGTCCCCCTCATCAACCCGGGTGTGAGGGCGCTGCTAAGGTCCCCGGAGCCGCGCGACTTCGAGTACGCCTGGACGATCCTCCCCGGCATCGGCCGCACGCAGGCGCACGTATGGGTGAGGACGCTGGACGGCGACAGGACCCTGGTAGCGACGCACTCCGTCGAGGGCGGCGAGATCCTTAGGGGCACGTACCGGACGTCGGACCCTGGCCCGCTCACGTTCGAGCTGTACCTCGGCGACGTGCCGTACGGCGACCCTCTACTGGTGCCCTGACCGGTTATAGTGGCCGCTGGCAATGTTGGCGGCCGCCTATGTGCGCGCCGGCCGGAAGGGGCGTCTGGAAGCCTTCGGCAGGTGAGCGTGCCCGTCCCCCTAACACCCACACACAGGAGTTGAGTGATCAGTACCTTCCGTGACCTAGCCCCGTACCTGCGTCGTCATCGGGTCCAGATCCTCATCGGTCTCGCGCTGGTGCTCTTGAACGGGTACCTCGCAACGTTCGCCCCGCTGATCCCCGGCAGGGTGATAGACGCGCTTGCCACGGGCACGATGACGATGCCGTTCCTGCTGCGCGAGGTGGGCCTGCTCCTGCTCGTGACGTTCATGGCGGCCGGCGCCATGACGATGGTGAGGCGCCTGATACTCAGCGCGAGCTGGGAAGCGCAGTTCGACATCAGGCACGACATATTCAGGCACTTCACGCGCCTGGACACCCACTACTACGACAACACGCGCGTCGGCGACCTGATGGCCCGGCTCACGGCCGACCTGAACGCCGTGCGCATGCTCATAGGCGTCGGGGTGATGCAGGGGCTAAACACCACCCTCCTGCTCGCGTTCACCCTCTACCGGATGTTCTCGCTCTCCGGCACACTGACGCTCCTGACGCTGACCGTGGTTCCCTTCATAACGATCTCCTTCTACGTGCTGCTGCGCATAATCCACAGGCGCTACCAGAAGGTTCAGGAGCAGTTCTCCGACATCGCGGCGATGGCGCAGGAGAACTTCAGCGGCATCCGTGTCGTGAAGGGCTTCGGCATAGAGAACCGCGAGCTGGAGAAGTTCGGTCGCCTGAACGACGAGTTCGTGAGGCGCAACCTCTCCCTCACCAGGGTCGACGGCCCGCTCTTCCCGCTCATGGAGTTCCTCTTCGGCCTCACGATCTCGCTGCTGTTGCTGGTGGGCGGGCGGTTGGTGCTGGGCGTGGGCAGCGACCTCACGATCGGCGAGTTCTCGAGCTTCGTCTTCCTCTTCGAGGGCATACAGTGGCCGCTCATCGCACTTGGCTGGATAGGCAACATCGTCCAGCGCGGCACGACCTCGTGGAACAGGCTCCGCGAGATCCTCGACAGCAGGGCCGAGGTCACAGACTCGGAGAGGACCGACTACTCCCTGACCTCCATAAAGGGCCATATCGAGCTGCGCAACGTCTCGGTCTCGTTCGACGGCGTGCGAGCGCTGGACGACGTGAGCCTGACGATCCTCCCGGGCGAGACGGTCGGGCTCACCGGACGCACCGGCTCCGGCAAGACGCTCATCGCCAGGCTCATAGCCAGGCTCATCGACCCCGACGAGGGCGAGGTGCTCATAGACGGCATAGACGCCAGGCGCTACCCGGTCGAGGTGCTGAGGCGTTACATCGGCGTGGTGCCACAGGAGCCGTACCTGTTCTCCGACACGATCGCAGAGAACATCGCATACGGCATCCCAGAGGCCCCCGTCGAGGAGCTCATGCCGCGCATCGAGGAGGCCGCTCGCATAGCGCAGCTGGCGGGCGACGTCGAGGACTTCCCTGCCGGTTATCAGACCAGCCTCGGCGAGCGTGGCGTGACCCTGTCTGGCGGCCAGCGTCAGCGCACGGCCATCGCCAGGGCGATAATCAAGGACGCCCCGCTGATGATCTTCGACGACGCGCTCTCCGCAGTCGACACGCAGACGGAAGCGGCGATCCTCGAGGGGCTGGAGAAGGTGCACGAGGGCCGCACGACGATAATCGTCGCCCACCGCGTGAGCGCGCTGAAGGGCGCCGACCGCATCTACGTGCTGGAGGACGGGCGCGTAGTAGAGCAGGGCACGCACGAGCAGCTGGTGGCGTTGGACGGCTGGTACGCCGAGATCGACAGGCGCCAGCAGCTAGAAGAGGATCTCGAGGCCGCCTGATGTCAGACGAGCACCGCATAGGCAGAGACGGCGAGATGGCGCCGGGAGCCGAGTTCTCATCCGCCGCCGAGGCGCCGCGGATCCCGGAGCGGCCCAAGCGCCTCACCGACATGGACCTACCGGACTACTCGGTCGAGCAGGCCAAGGCCGAGCGTCAGGAGAACAAGCGGGCCGCCCGCAAGCGCATGAAGCGCGACAGCGTCCTCGACGAAGAGGGCGAAGCCGTGATCAAGGACTACGACCAGGGCATGATGCGGCGGCTGCTCACCTACCTCAAGCCGTACCGCCGCCAGTTCATCCTGGGCGTGAGCCTGCTCCTCGTGTACAGCGTGCTCGTGCCCGCCTTCCCTGCCCTCATCGCGCTGGCGCTCGACCGCTACGTCGTCGCTTCACAGGAGCCGTTCGCGTCGCTGTCGATGGACGAGCGCCTCAACGGTCTTCTGTGGGTGGTGCTCGGCTACCTTGGCCTGCGGCTCGTCAACTTCGGGCTGCGCTACGGCTACACGTACGTCGTCGCGTGGCTGGGCCAGCACATCGTCTTCGACATAAGGCGTCAGATCTTCGAGAAGATCCAGCGCCTGCACATGGGCTTCTTCGACCGTACGCCCGTCGGAAGGCTCATCACGCGCATCACCTCGGACGTCGAGGCCATCCAGACGATGATGACGGACGGGCTCGTGGGCCTTGTCGCCGACGTCGGCCTGATTATCGGTCTGACGGTCTACATGTTCTCCATCAACTGGCGCATGGCGCTGATCACCCTTGCGGTCATGCCTGTCCTGTTCTTCGCGCTCAACTTCATCCGCCTGCAGCAGCGCACGGCCTACAGGGCGGTGCGGCTGAGGACCTCGATCTCGAACGCGTACCTGGCGGAGAACCTCTCCGGCATGCGCACCGTCCAGCTCTTCAACCGCGAGCAGCGCAACGCCAGGCGCTACGACAAGCTGAACCTCGACCTGCTGGACGCCAACTTCGAACAGGTGCGCTGGTTCAGCCTCTTCCACCCAACCGTCCAGCTCACGTCCGCGATCGCCACGGGCCTCATCCTCTTCTACGCCGGCCGGCTGATAATCGGCGACCCGTTCACCGAGGTCGTCACGATCGGCATGCTGGTCGCGTACATCCAGTACTCGTCGATGTTCTTCCGGCCGCTGCAGGAGCTGTCTGACAAGTTCAACATCCTGCAGGCGGCCATGGCGTCCTCGGAGCGCATCTTCGGCCTGCTCGACACGCCGGAGAAGATCACGGACAAGGACGACGTTACCGACTTCGACTCCGGCTTCCGCGGCGAGGTGGAGTTCCGCGACGTCTGGTTCGCGTACGACGACGATGAGTGGGTGCTGCGCGGCGTCGACTTCAAGATCGACCCTGGCCAGTCGGTAGCGTTCGTCGGCCACACCGGCGCCGGCAAGACAACGATCATCAGCCTGGTGAGCCGCTTCTACGACGTGCAGCGCGGTGCGGTGCTCATAGACGGCAAGGACGTGCGCGACTACGACCAGGTGACGCTCAGGCGCCACGTCGGCATCGTCCTGCAGGACCCGTTCCTGTTCTCGGGCACCATCCGCAGCAACATCACCCTCGACGACGAGACCATCCCGCTGGAGCGGGTGATAGAGGCAGCCAAGTTCGTCAACGCGCACGGCTTCATCTCGCGCCTGCCGGACGGTTACGACACGGTCGTGCGCGAGCGTGGCGCCGGGTTCTCCACCGGCCAGAAGCAGCTGATCGCGTTCGCCAGAGCGCTCGTACAGAACCCGGACATCCTCCTGGTGCTCGACGAGGCGACCGCCAACGTTGACACCGAGACGGAGGAGCTGATCCAGGACGCCCTGGAGAAGCTCATGCAGGGCC
>CAZMFX010000136.1:5562-5972 GCA_964565625.1 uncultured bacterium | reverse complement strand
CCCGAGGCCGCTCATCGACTTCGCGATCTCCCCGGAGGCCGTGTGGGCGTGCACCACCTGCGGCGCCTGCATGGAGGTGTGCCCCGTCGGGTGCGAGCAGATGATCGACATCGTCGACATCAGGCGCGACCTCGTGATGATGCAGGGCGAGTTCCCTGCGGAGCTCCAGAACGCCTTCCGCGGCATGGAACGCACCGGGAACCCCTGGGGCATCGCGCAGGACAAGCGCATGGAGTGGGCAGACGGCCTTGACGTTCCGACCGTAGAAGAGAACCCGGAGTTCGAGGTCCTCTTCTTCGTCGGGTGCGCAGGCTCTTACGACCCTGCGGCCCAGCGCACGACGAAGGCGATGGTGCGCATCCTCGAGCATGCGAAGGTCAACTACGCGGTCCTCGGCAAGGCGGAGCGCT
>CAZMFX010000136.1:0-5552 GCA_964565625.1 uncultured bacterium | reverse complement strand
CCGGCGACCCCGCGCGCCGCGCCGGCAACGAGTACCTCTACTACCAGCTGGCCACCGAGAACGTCGAGACGCTCAACGCCACCCTGCTTGCCGAGAACCTTGACGAGGGCAAGAGCAAGCTGGTGCTCACGACGTGCCCGCACTGCTTCAACGCGCTCGTCAACGACTACCCGCAGCTGGGCGGCGAGTACGAGGTCGTGCACCATACGCAGCTGATCGAGAAGCTGACTGCGGAGGGTCGCCTGCCGCCGCTGGCGGAGACCCGCAGCATCACGTTCCACGACCCCTGCTACCTGGGCAGGCACAACGGCGTGTACGACGCCCCGCGGGAGGTGCTGGCGGGCGGCGGCACCAACCTCATAGAGATGGAGAAGAGCCGTAACGACTCCTTCTGCTGTGGCGCGGGCGGCGCCCAGTTCTGGAAGGAGGAGGAGCCGGGCGAGAGGCGCGTCTCCGAGGAGCGCTTCTCACAGGCTGTCGCCACAGGCGCCGAGGTCGTGGCGACCGGCTGCCCGTTCTGCAAGGTGATGCTCGGCTCCAGCGAGGGCTCGCAGGCAGAGGGCGCACCGGAGGTGCTGGACGTTGCCCAACTCGTGGCGTCGCGCCTCGACGCGATCCAATCACGCCTGGAGTCCGCCGGGGACTGAGCCGGGGCAGGACGGGGCCGAAGCGGGGCGCAGCGCAGGGCCCGAGCCCTCAGCGCGCTATGTCGGCCGCTGAGCCGCCGAGGGCAGCGTCGAGCTCGCTTCGCGTCACGTCGATCATGTCGCCGTGGTGGGAGAGCGCGATGGCAGACAGCACGGCTCCCCGCGCCAACCCGCTTCTCACGTCACCATCGAGCAGACCGTCGAGTACGCCGGCGATCATCGCGTCGCCGGCTCCGGGGCGGTCGACGACCCGTGTCGGCACGGCTGGCACCGTTACCTCGTCGTCGCCTAACCGGGCGAAGACGCCCTGCTCGCCCAGCGTGACGACGATCGCGCGCGCGTCGGTCATCGGGCGGAGGGCTGCCACCGCGCCGGGGCCCGTGGGCTCGGCGCCGAACAGAAGCTTCGCGTCGCGGGCGCTGCAGAACAGGACGTCTGCCATGCCGACGAACTCCTCTAGGGCCGAGCGCGCGGTCGACGCCTCCCACAGCTTCGCGCGGTGGTTCACGTCGAACGAGACGGTGACGCGTGCCTCGCGGGCGGTAAGCATCACCTGCCTCAACAGGTCTCTGGGCCCGTCGCCGACGGCGGCCGTGATGCCCGTCGAGTGGAAGACGTACGTGTCCGTCAGCGTGTCGAGGTCGAGGTCGCCTGGCCCAAGCGTCGTGAACGCCGAACCCGCCCTGTCGTAGACGACGGAGCTGGTGCCGCGCACGGGAGAGGACTTCAGGTAGTAGGTACCAAGGCGCGTGTCGGGCAGGAGCCTGACTCCCGAGGTGTCCACCCCGGCTCCCCTCAGGCGGTGGAGCACTATGGCCCCGGGGGCGGTGTCGGGCAGCGCGCTCCCCCACGCGGTGCGGCGCCCGAGCTGCGCGAGGGCGGCGCAGACGTTGCTCTCGGCGCCACCGACGTCTACCCGGAAAGAGCTCGTCGTCGTGAAGCTCTCGCCCGGGGCGACGCTGTAGCGCAGCATCGTCTCGCCGACGCTCGTGACGTCGTAGCGCCGCGCTGGTTCGCCGCTTGCCGGTTGCTCCGCTCTGCTCACGACGACGCCGGGCCCTGCAAGATGGCCTTCAGGCCGTCGAGGCGCCTCTCGAGCTCGGCAGTGGGCGTACCCGGTCGGATCAGCGCCGAGCCGAGGCCGACGGCGACGGCGCCCGCACGGAGGAATGCGCCAGCGTTCTCGAGGTCGACCCCGCCGGTAGGCACGAACGAGACGTCTGGGAACGGGCCGGACAGGGCCTTCAGGTGCTGCGGCCCGCCCGTACCGGCGGGGAAGAGCTTCTGAAGGCGCCAGCCGGACTGCCGTGCCGCCGCCACCTCGGTGGGTGAGAACACCCCTGGCAGGAAGAGCGCGTCGTCGCCGCCGGCGGCTTCGGCCAGTTCCGGTCCGAAGCACGGCGAGACGAGGAACTCGGCGCCGGCCGCGCGCGCGTCACGGTAGTCGACTGCCGTGACGACCGTTCCCGCGCCCACGACGAGGTCATCGCCGAAGCTCTCTGCGAGGCGCCCTATCATGGCCAGGGCGTCCGAGCCGGTGAGCGTGTACTCGAGGACGCCGAAGCCCCTCGACAGCATCGCCTCGGCGACGCGCGTGAGCTCGTCCCATGTGAACTCGCCACGCAGCACGGCAACAAGCCGCTGCTCCCTGATAACCGTCTCCGCTCGGGTCACATCGAATCGCGCCTCCATGACGTCACCGTGGCGGCGCACCCGGCTCGCCTTCGCGCCGGTATGCCGAACGGTCGAAGCAACGTAACAGTAAGGGTAGCCTTCCGCAACGGCGCGAGGACCGAGGCGAATCGCCGTCGTGAGCGTACACGTGAGTGGGATGTCTATCAGCAACGACCGGCGCTCAAGCCGTATCCTCGGACGGTGACCCACGTCGCGGTGGCGGCCGATCCAGGCGTCCGTGCACCGACCATGGAAGACGCGCGGGCCGGGCATCCTCCGGAGGCATGGCCGTGAGCACCAGGGGAGTAGCACCCGAGAAGCACGCAGAGTCGGTAAGCGCTGCTACGCGTGCCGTGCGCCTGCTCCAGGAGCTGCTCGAGCACACGAGCGAGGCCGTGCTGGTCCTCGACGGTGACGACCGCGTCGTCGACTGCAACCCACGTTCTGAGATCACGCTCGGCGCCCGCAGGGGTGAGCTGATAGGGCTGTCGCTCGAGGAGCTCGTGCCCATGGGGTCGCCGCTCCTCGCGCTTCTCAAGGTGCAGGACGCCGATGAGCCGCTACGCCTCGAGGTCGAGCTGGAACGCCGCGACGGCGGCTTCGTGCCGGTTGAGATACTCGCCCGTCGCCTGGGCGGAGGGTCGACGCTGCTGCTGTGCCGCGACACGACGTTGGCGCGCAGCGCAGAGCAGGCGCTCGAGCGCAGCGAACGCCGGTTCATGGCGCTCGTCAAGCACTCTTCTGACGTCACGGTCGTCCTAGACGGTAACGGTGGCGTCAGCTACGTCTCTCCCTCGATCGCCCGGCTCGGCGTCCATCAGCAGATCGTCACGGAGAGCCAGCTCTGGAGGGTGATCCACCCGAGGGACAGGGCGAGGGTCGAGTCCGACATGCTGGAACTGAAGACCGCCCGCGCCGGTTCCGCCGCCCACCTGCCGCCGCGCGTGTCTCGCTTCCGCTACCGGGTGCGCGGGGAGTGGCGCTGGGTCGAGGCCGTCGCCGCCGACCTGCGCGACGACCCTGACGTGCGCGGCATCGTCCTCAACGTGCGCGACGTGACGGAGCGCGAGGAGTCCGCCGCACGGCTGCGGCTCAGCGAGGCCTACTACAGGGCGATATTCGAGAAGAGCCTCGAGGGTGTCGTGCTGCTGGGAAGGGACAAGCGCGTGCGCTCTGCGAGCGGGGCGGTCGTGAGGATGCTGGGCCATCCCATCGACTTCTACTCTGGCCCGCTGCGCGAGCAGTACATACATCCGGACGACCTGGACGCGTTCGCCGACGCGCTGGACATGGCCGAGGCCGTACCGGGCGCGTCCGAGAGCGTCAGGTACAGGTTCAAGGACTCGAGGGGCGAGTGGCGCTGGCTCGAGGGCACGATCACCAACCTCCTGGAGGACCCGGACGTGCGCTCGTTCGTCGTCAACTTCCGCGACATAAGCGACCGCGTTAGGGCGATGGAGAAGATCCAGAACCTCAACGACGAGCTCAAGCGCCGCCTGGACCACGTGCAGTCTCTCAGGCGCATCGACATGGCGATCACCAACTCGGTAGACGTGCGCCTCGTGCTGGACATCTTCATGGACCAGCTGGTGCAGGACCTGGGGGTGGACGCCGTCGCCGTCCTGCTCTACGAGCCCGCAGGGCAGGTGCTGCGGCCGTCCGTCGGCCGGGGCTTCACCGCCGAGCTGAGGCAGCGCCTGCGCCTCGCCCTCGGCGACGGCCCCGCGGGACGGGCGGCGCTGGAGCAGCGCTCTGTCTTCCTGCCTGACCTCGGCTCCGAGCCGCAGAAGGGTGCGGCGATAGCGGAGGCGCAGCAGGAGGGCTTCAAGAGCTACATGGCGGTGCCCATGTTCGCCAAGGGCCAGCTGCAGGGCGTGATAGAGCTCTACACACGCGGCGTCCTCGACCCGAACGACGAGTGGCTCGAGTTCCTCGAGACGTACGCCGACCAGGGAGCCATCGCGATCGAGAACGCGCAGCTCCTGCGGTCACTGGAGCGCTCCAACGTCGACCTTCAGCGTGCGTACGACCGCACCATAGCCGGCTGGGCGAACGCTCTCGATCTCAAGGACGAGGACACGGCAGGGCACAGCAAGCGCGTTACAGACATGACGGTGCGGCTGGCTCGGCGCCTGGGGATGGCGGCCGAGGAGCTCGTGCATGTCCAGCGCGGCGCACTGCTCCACGACATCGGCAAGATGGGGATACCGGACTCGATACTCCTGAAGCGCGGACCGCTCACCGACCAGGAGTTCGCCGTCATGCGGCAGCATCCCGTCTACGCGTACGAGCTGCTGGGCCCGATCGAGTTCCTGCGGCCCGCGCTCGACATCCCGTACAGCCACCACGAGCGCTGGGACGGGACCGGGTACCCGAGAGGCCTCAAGGGCGAGGAGATACCGTTGGCGGCGCGGATCTTCGCGATCGTCGACGTGTTCGACGCCTTGACCTCCGACCGCCCGTACCGCAAGGCGTGGACGCGGGAGGAAGCCCTCACCCACATCAGGGAGGGGATAGGGACGCACTTCGACCCGCGGGTCGCTGACGCGTTCTTCGAGCTCATCGACAACGAGCAGTAGCTCCGGCCGAGGCTATGCTGGCCCGCGTGCCCCGCCCGCTGAGGTTCATCGCGATCTTCGCCCTCCTGGTCGTCGCCGGGGTGGGCGCTTACGTCCTGGGTACGTCGTTGAGGCCGCAACCCCAGCCCGCGGGTACGGCCTTGACGGAGCCCGTGCCGGTCTCGGGTCTAGAGCTCGTCGATCAGCACGGCCACACGTTCGACCTGGCGGACGACCTCGAGGGCGAGGTGGCACTCGTATTCTTCGGGTTCACCAGGTGCCCTGACGTCTGCCCGTTCACGATGGCCCAGCTCTCGAGCGTCTACTCGGAGTTGGGCGAGCCGGACGACCTCAAGGTGGTGCTCGTGACGGTGGACCCCGAGCACGACACGCCGGAGGTGGTTGGCGGGTACGTCGAACGCTTCGACCCTTCGTTCATCGGCCTGACGGGCACGAACTCGCAGATCGCGGCGGCCGCCAAGACGTTCTTCGTCGGCTACGGCGGTGCGGGCGTCGACACCGTGCACACCGAGTACGTGACGGTGTTGGATCGGCAGGGGCGGATGCGCTACGTGTACGGCTCGGACGTCGTCCGCAGCCTGGCGCGCGACCTGCCTAACCTGATGAACGAGCTGTGACCGCACTTCTTTGGCCGAACCCTCGTGGAGGGGTT
>CAZMFX010000135.1:0-6005 GCA_964565625.1 uncultured bacterium | reverse complement strand
CCGACGAGGAAGGCGAGGCGCCCCTTCGGGAGGGCAGCGAAGTCGGTCTCGTAGAGGAGCGCGGACTCGGCAGGCGGCTCCTCCAGCTCCGGCCGGAACACGCGGCACATCGTCATCGGCACGTACGTGCGCTCCCGCTGGTTCAGGTAGCGGGAGATGGGAGTCCCCTTCCTGACGTGGATAAGGCCCTCGACGCGGAAGTCGAGCGTGTAGGCGACGGCCTCGCTCGGCACCACGTTCTGCGACATGAGCGTCACGTTGCAGGACGCTACCACCCCGGCGGCACTTCCGGCTCGGTATATTCGGAGCCATGTCCGATCGGCGCTACTTCGGCACGGACGGCGTGCGTGGCGTCGCCGGCCAGCACCCCATGACAGCAGCCTTCGCCCTCGACCTGGGCGTCGCGACTGCAGAGCTCCTCAAGCGCTCCTCAGGGGAGCGGCCGCGCGTCGTCATCGGGATGGACACCCGCCGGTCGGGGCCCATGCTGTCGCAGGCGCTCGGCGCCGGCCTCACGTCACGCGGCGCCGACGTGACCGAGCTGGGCGTTGTCCCGACGCCAGGGGTCTCGTACCTGACCCGCACCCTGCGCGCCGACGCCGGCGTGGTCGTCTCCGCCAGCCACAACCCGTTCGACGACAACGGCATCAAGATCTTCAACGCCGATGGCGAGAAGCTGGACGACGCGCTGGAGTTGGAGCTCGAGCAGATACTCGCGCGGCTGGAGGCCGGCGACCACCCCGACCTTGGCCCCGTCATGGGAGCGGGGATAGGCAGGTCCAAGCGCCTCCCAAGGCACGGGTCCGACCTGCCGGGCGCGGACGCTTACACGACGCACCTGCTGGCCAACGCGCCCTACCTGGACGGCATGAAGGTCGTCATCGACTGCGCCAACGGTGCCGGGCACCTGATAGCCCCGCGGGTGTTCGCGAAGATAGGCGCCAGGCTCGAGGTCATGAACGCCGAGCCGGACGGCGAGAACATAAACGTCGGCTGCGGCTCGACGAGCCCCGATGGGATCGTCCAGCGCGTGGTGTCAGGCGGTTTCGACGTCGGCGTCACCTTCGACGGCGACGCCGACAGGGCACTGCTCGTCGACCGCAAGGGCCGCATCGTCACGGGCGACCACATAATGGCGATCTGCGCCGTCGCGCGCGGGGAGCGCGAGATAGTCGCGACGCACATGACGAACCTTGGCATGGAGCGCTACCTGCAGTCGCACGGCGTCGGCGTGCGCCGTGTCCAGGTAGGCGACCGTTACGTGTACGAGGAGCTGAAGCGCTCCGGGCTGTCGCTCGGAGGCGAGCAGTCCGGCCACGTGCTGTTCCTCGACAAGGCCCCCACCGGCGACGGCATACTCACATCGCTCCAGCTGCTCGCGGCAGTGCGGCAGTCTGGCAAGCCGCTCGAGCAGTGGATGGACGAGATACCCCTGTACCCGCAGGAACTCATAAACGTCCCGGTCCCCACCGAGCTGAAGGCCCACGTGGCCGAGGACCCCGAGGTCGCGGCCGCCGTCACTACGGCCACGAACCGCCTGGGCGAGACCGGTAGGGTGCTGCTGCGCCCCAGCGGCACGGAGCCCCTGGTGCGGGTCTTGGTCGAGGGCCCCGATCAGTCCCAGGTCTCCGAGATCGCGAACCTGGTGGCCGATGCGGTGCGGTCGGTAGGGGCCGCCAAGGCGAAGGCTGAAGCCTAGAATCGCCTCAACCCAGGATCTCCGCCAGGCGAGGAAGCATGTCGCCAAGGCGGCCCGTGACCTTCACGTCGGCGTCCGTGTCGCCACGCGTTGGCCCGTCGTTGACTATCGCCACCGGCTTGCCCGCCGCCTTCGCCTGCACGACGAACCGGTACCCTGACCTGACGGCCAGACTCGAACCGACCACCAGCAGGGCCCGAGCGTCCTCGAGCATCCCCTTCGCCCTCTCGTACGTCTTGGCCGGCACGTTCTCGCCGAAGAAAACGACCTCTGGCTTCAGCACGCCGCCGCACACCCGGCACGGCGCGACGCGGAACGCGTCCACCGCATCGTCCGGAACGTCGGCGTCGCCGTCCGGCGCGTAGCGCGGCGCCAACGGGACGAAGTCCGGGTTCAGATCGGCCAGCCGCGCCTGCAGCGAGGCGCGTTCCTCCGGGGTTTCGCACCTCAGGCACACGACGGTTCGCAGGTTGCCGTGCAGCTCGACGACCGTCACGCTGCCCGCCTCCTGGTGCAGGCCGTCGACGTTCTGAGTGACGACGCCGCTCGCGCTGCCTCCGCGTTCCATGGCTGCGACCGCGAAGTGGCCGGAGTTGGGCACGCGAGCGTCCATGAACGGCCAGCCCGCGAAGCTGCGGGCCCAGTAGCGCTGCCTTACGTGCTCGCTGCCGACGAACTCCTGGTAGGTGATGGGGCTGCGGCCCCTGTTCGCCGAGGCGGGACCCCTGTAGTCCGGGATCCCTGACTCGGTGCTTATGCCTGCGCCCGACAGGACCAGCGTGCGCCCCGGCCGCATGAGCTCAGCCACCCGCTCTATGTGCCCGTCTCGCATGCGCCATCCTGACACGCTCGCGGCGACCGCTGGTTGCGTGTCACACGCAAGCAGACGTTCGTTGACCCCTCAATGGGCCGCCCGTATACTCGCTGACGTACCCACCAAGTCACCGGTCGCAGCAAGAGACCGGGGTGCGACGCCACCGCGCCACAGAGCGCATGACCCCAGACGGCCGGCAGCGTCCGGCAGACACAACGAGGAGGGCCGCATGTCCAAGACCCGCACGCCACGGCGCTGGCCGAGGCTACTGCTCGCGCTGGCAGCCTGCTTCGCCATGGCCACGGCCGCAGCTCAGACCGAGCTGCGCATCACCTGGTACGACGACGGCAACGAGGGCCAGGTCCTACGCGACCTGCTAGACCGCTTCGAGTCCGAGAACCCCGACATAACTGTCGTCGTGGACACGGTGCCGTACGCGAGCGGAATCCTGCAGTCGCTGCCGCTTCAGCTGGCGTCCGGCGAGGGCCCTGACATAGCCCGCGTCACCGACCTAGGGGGCCTCGCCGAGTACTTCCTGGACCTGAGGCCATACCTTTCCGACCCTGGCTACTGGGAGACCAACTTCGGCCCGTTCCTCGACTGGATGCGCCCCGCGGACTCGGACGCCATCCCGGGCTTCATGACTCAGCTCACCGTGACCGGCCCGTTCATCAACGCCACCCTCTTCGAGCAGGCGGGCGTCGAGATCCCGACCGGCGACACGACGTGGGAGGAGTGGGCGGAGCTCACGCGCCAGGTCGCGGAGGCCACCGGCACGCCGCATGCGATGGTCATGGACCGCACCGGCCACCGTCTGGCTGGGCCGGCGATAAGCATGGGAGCCAAGATCTTCGATGCCGAAGGCAACGTCGTCATCGACGACGAGGGCATGCGCCGCATGATGCAGCTGATGGTCGACTGGCATGCTGACGGCACGATGAACCCAGACGTCTGGATCGGCTCGCAGGGCACATACGCTGCCGGCAACGAGTTCTTCGTGAACGGCCAGGTGGTCCTGTACATGTCGGGCAGCTGGCAGGTCGGCCAGTTCGACAACCTCATCGGCGACGCTTTCGACTGGCAGGTCGTGCCCAACCCGTGCGGCCCCGCCGCGTGCACGGGCATGCCGGGCGGTGCCGCCGTCGTTGGGATCGCGGACACCGAGCACCCGGAAGAGGTCGCCAGACTCATGGAGTACCTGGCGAGCGAGGAAGTGCTAGCCGAGTTCTACGGGCGCACGCTCTTCATACCCGGCCACCTCGGGTTGGCCGACAAGGGTGTCGACTACCAGAGCGATTCCGAGTCCGCGGTCAACGCGCTCAACGTCTTCGCCGCCCAGGTCGGCAAGCTCGACCCTATCGCTTACGACCTGCAGGCGTACCCGTTCAACCGCTTCGTCTTCGACGCCATGCGTGACCGCCTCACTCAGGTCTTCGTCGGCGAGCTCACGCTTGACGAGGCGATGGAGCGCATGCAGTCGGACATCGACGCAGGCATCGCGGAGGCCCAGCAGTAGGCCTCGAAACGGCCCCGCACGTGACGCCCGCGGAGCAGCGGCCGGGCGCCTTCTAGGGCGCTCGGCCCGCCGCGGGCTCCGAATCGCATGACGGAAGACGAGAGAAGCGGTCGCAGCGGCCTCTTCGGCCGCGGCGCGTCGGCGCTCTACTCGGTCGTCATGTCGCTGCTCGGCGTCGTCATGGAGCCTTTGCAGCGCGTCATCGGCGTCCGCAGGATGCCGTGGCTGTTCCTGCTGCCGAACCTGCTGATCTTCGGCCTGTTCATCCTCTTCCCCGTCTTCCTCAACCTCTACATCTCGCTCACCGGCGGCACCGAGCTGTTCCCACAGGACAGGCCGTACGTCGGCCTCGACAACTACGAGCGCCTGTTCTCGTGCGAGGACTTCTCAGACCCCAACAGCTGCCTCGAGGACCGCTTCTGGCGCTCGGTGCGCAACACCGGCGTCTTCGTCTTCTTCCAGGTGGGCGGCATGGTCCTGGTCTCGCTCGTGACGGCCCTGGTGCTGAACAGGAAGATCAGGTTCCGCGCGTTCTTCCGGAGCGTCTACTTCTACCCTGTGCTGCTCTCGCCCGTCGTCGTCGCGCTCATCTGGAAGTGGATCCTCCAGCGACAGGGCGCCCTCAACGGCGTGCTCGTGAACCTCGGCCTCGAGCCCATCGCCTTCCTCCTCGACGGCACGTGGGCGATGTCGTGGGTGATCGTCGTGAGCATCTGGGCGCACATGGGCTTCTACACCCTCATCCTCCTCGCGGGCCTGCAGAGCATCCCAGCCGAGCTGTACGACGCCGCAGCGATAGACGGCGCCGGCGACTACCAGAGCTTCCGGAACGTGACCCTGCCCTTGTTGATGCCGACGATGATGGTCGTCCTGATCCTCGCGCTGATAAGGGCCGTGCAGACGTTCGACGAGGTCTATGTGCTAACCGGAGGCGGGCCCGGCACGGCCACGATGATGATCGTCCAGTACATCTACCAGACCGGGTTCGCCACCCAGGTGCAGCGCTTCGGGCTGGCCGCAGCAGCCAGCGTGTTGCTCGGCCTCGTCCTGCTCGTCGCGACCCTGTTGCAGCTACGGCTGGGCCGGAACACAGAGGGGCACCTGGCGTGAGCCGCGTCGCGCGATTCCTCTCACGCAGGAGCGGACGGGGCGGACCCGACCTTACAGACTGGCTAACGTACGTCTACCTTGCCGTAGGGGTCCTCGTGATGTTCGGGCCCGTGGCCTGGCTGGTGCTATCGAGCTTCAAGACTCAGGCCGGCCTTGTCGAGTTCCCGCCGACCCTGCTGCCGCTGTCGCCGGTAGAGGTGCAGGTCGACGGTTACGACTCCCCTCTCCCCCTCTTCGACGTGCAGTTGGAGGACGGCAGCACACGGCGGATGGCCCAGGTGAGGCGGATCGGGCTCGAGGCGCAGATGATCGACCCGGAAGACCCCGGCCAGATCGTGAGGGTGCCCGTCTCCTCCCGCACCGAGGTGCGCTCGTTGCGCCTGCAGATCTCGAACTACACGGAGCCGCTGCAGCGCTTCAACTTCCTTACGTACCTGAAGAACAGCGTGGTCGTGACGGTGGTGGCCACCCTCATCACGTTGATCATCAACAGCATGGCGGCCTTCGCGCTCTCCAAGTACCGGTTCAGGGGCCGCAACGCCGTCTTCCTCGTGATCCTCGGCACCCTGATGATCCCGCTCAGCGTCATCCTGGTGCCCGTCTACCTCGTAATCACGCAGATCGGCTGGGTCAACAACCTGTGGGGAGTGATAATCCCCGGCGCGGCCACACCCACCGGCGTGTTCCTGCTACGGCAGTACATGCTCACCATCCCAGACCAACTGCTGGACGCCGCGCGCATAGACGGCGCGTCCGAGTGGCGCATCTACTGGCAGGTCGTGATGCCGCTGGCCACCCCGGCCCTTGCGGTGCTGGCGATCTTCTCCGTCATGTGGCGTTGGAACGACTTCCTCTGGCCGCTCATC
>CAZMFX010000134.1:0-6038 GCA_964565625.1 uncultured bacterium | reverse complement strand
GTCGCGGCGCGCTCAGGAGGGCGCGCCGCGACATAGGCATGATCTTCCAGGAGCACGCTCTCGTCGACAGGCTCACCGTCATGGAGAACGTGCTGTCTGGACAGCTGGGGTACGTCGGTTTCTGGCGCTCCTGGTTCCGCAGGTTCCCACAGCCGACGATGGACAGGGCGTACGAGATCCTCGAACGGGTGGGGATCCTCGAACACCTGGACAAGCGAGCCGACCAGCTCTCGGGCGGTCAGCGCCAGAGGGTGGGAATCGCCAGGGCGCTGCTGCAGGACCCGTCGATCCTGTTGGTGGACGAGCCCACGGCCAGCCTGGACCCCAAGACCTCCCGTCAGGTGATGCGGCTGCTCATGGAGCTGGCGAAGGAGCATGAGCTCTCTGCCATAGTCAACATCCACGACGTCGCGCTGGCGAAGCTGTTCGTGCCCCGCATCGTCGGCTTGCGGATGGGCGAGATCGTCTTCGACGGTCCGCCGAGCAGGCTGGACGACGCGCAGCTCACCGAGATCTACGGCGAGGAGGACTGGAACGCCTCCGAGGTCGAGGAAGAAGACCCCGCCGAACCTGTCGCGCCCGGTGTTCGCCTCCCGGACGACCTGGAGCTCAGGTGACCGACGCCTCGGCGCCTGGACCCATCACTTCGCGCATGAGCGCCGCGGAGCTCCGGGGCCGGCCGTGGCGCCGCCGGCCGCTAATCCGAAACCCCTACCTGCGGTACGCCGTGCCTCTCCTGGCCCTCGGGTACCTGATAGCGGCCGGAGCTTCGGTCGACGTCGACTGGCAGCGTGTAGCGCAGGGGCTCGAGCGCGCGCGAACCCTGTTCCGAGGCTTCCTCACGCCGGACTTCGCGTCGCGCTGGGAGTTCATCCGCATCGGCATACTGGAGAGCCTGGCGATGACGGTGGCCGCCACGGCCCTGGGCATCGTGCTTTCGGTGCCGTTCGCGTTCGGCGCTGCCCGCAACATCTCGCCGGCACCCGTGTACCTGGCCTGCCGCGCGTTCATCGCCATATCCCGCTCGTTCCAAGAGATCGTCATCGCTATCTTCTTCGTCGTGATGGTGGGGTTCGGCCCGCTGGCCGGTGCGCTCACCCTCGCCTTCGCGACCATCGGGTTCCTCGGCAAGCTGCTGGCCGAGGACATAGAGGACATCGACCCGCGACCCCTGGAGGCCATCCGCGCCACGGGCGCCGGCTGGGCCCGCCAGATGGCGTACGGGGTAGTGCCTCAGATCTACCCGCGGTTCGTCGGGCTGTCCGTCTACCGCCTCGACATCAACTTCCGCGAGTCGTCCGTCATAGGGATCGTCGGCGCGGGCGGCATCGGCGGCGCGTTGAACACGAGCATCTCGCGCTACGAGTACTCGGTCACCGCGGCGATCCTGATCATCATCATCGCCATCGTGTTCATCGGCGAGTACGCCAGCGGCGTGATACGGAAGCGGGTGCAGTAGATGCCGACGCTCGCCCGTGGCGAGAGCCGCATTTGGCGCAAGCGCACCCCGCGTCAGACGATCATCTCGTTCGTCGGCTACCTCTTGGGCGCCCTGGCGTTGGCCGCAGCGCTGCGCTACATATCGGGTCAGACCCTGTGGTTCTTCGTCGTCGACGCGCCGGAACAGGCCGCAGACCTTGTCTCCAGGATGTTCCCGCCCGAGTGGGGTTACCTCTCGCGGCTGTGGGAACCGCTGTGGGACACGCTGAACATCGCGACGCTCGGCACCCTCATCGCGCTCGTCGTAAGCGTGCCCGTCGCCTTCATGGCGGCGCGCAACACGACGCCGCACCCGGTGTTACGGCAGTTGGCCCTGCTCATAATCGTCAGCTCGCGCTCGGTCAACTCGCTCATCTGGGCCCTGCTGCTCGTCAGCGTGATCGGGCCAGGCGTCTTGGCTGGGATCATCGCCATCGCGCTGCGGTCGGTCGGCTTCTGCGCGAAGCTGCTATCGGAAGCGATCGAGGAGATCGACTTCCGGCCCATCGAGGCGCTGGACGCCACAGGGGCCAGCGGCTCCCAGGTGGCCGCCTACGGGATCGTGCCGCAGGTCGCTCCCGCGTTCGCGGGCATCAGCGTCTACCGCTGGGACATCAACATCCGCGAGTCCACCGTCGTTGGGCTGGTGGGTGCCGGCGGCATCGGGTTACCCCTCGACGCCAGCATCGCGGCGCTGCAGTGGTCGCGCGCGACCGTGATCTTCCTGCTCATCCTGGTGCTCGTCGTGATAAGCGAGTGGGTGTCAGCCAAGGTCAGGGCGGCGATCCAGTGACGTTGACCGGCGCGCGCTCCCTGCTATTGGACCTCGACGGCTGCGTCTGGTACGGCGACGAGCTCGCGCCGGGCGCGCGAGAGTTCATCGCGGCGGCGCGCGCAGCTGGCCTGCGGATCGGGTTCCTTACCAACATCTCCACGGGCTCGAGCGAGACGCTCGCTGCCAAGCTGGATCGGCTGGGCGTCCCGACCCCGCCGGAGCATGTGTTCATGCCCATCAGCGCGCTTCACGCCCACCCGTACCTCGCGACCCGGCCACCTACGTACGTGCTCGGTCGACCTCAGGTCGTAAGCGACGTTGCCGCCATCACCCACGTCACGGACGACCCCGAAGAGGCCGAACTCGTCGTGCTCAGCCGGGACCCGCAGCTCGACTACAGTCGCCTGGCGGACGCCGCCCACGTACTCAACCGGGGCGGGCGGCTGCTCGCTCTCAACCTCGACGCGCGTGTGCCCGTAGAGGGAGGCAGGATGCTACCTGGCAACGGAGCGATCGCAGCAGCGCTCACGGTGGCGACGGGAGTGGAGGCGGAGGTCGTCGGCAAACCCGCGCCCCGGTTCTTCACGGCGGCTATCGAGCACTTCGGCATGGACCCCGACACGACCGTGATGGTGGGCGACAGCCTGGACTCGGACATCCTGGGCGGCAACGCGGCCGGACTGCCGACGGTTCACGTTGGTGGCGACAAGCACTCCGCCAGGACGCCACCGCCGGTCCCGACCCTGAGCGTTCCCCTCCTCGTCGACCTGGCGCCCATCATGGGCCTCGACCTCGAGGTCCCGAGCTAGCCATCTCGTCCCGCAGTGCCCTCAAAGTTGCGGGGTCGTCACCGATCAGGCCGTCGATGCCCAGCTCGAGCAGCCGCCTGGCCTCGGCGGTGTCGTTCACGGTCCACGCGTGTATCGCCAGGCCACGTTCTCTCCATGCGTCAACGCGCTGGCGGTGCACGAGCGTGTGCTTCGGGTGGACGGCGGCGACCGGCAGGCCGCGCAACGCCCCGAGTTGTTCCTCGGTGGCCGCCAGCAACGCCAGCGGCACGGGTATCTGAAGCTCGGCAAGGCGGGCCAGGGCGTCCGGATCGAAGCTGGAGACCCAAGTCCTGGACTTCACATGCCCGCTCCAGGCGCCCAGGTCGCGGACGAGCGCGGACTCACGCCGGTCTACATCTGTGCCGGCCTTCTTGAGCTCGACGTTCAGGTGGGCTCGTGGCCACCGCTTGAACCACTCCAAGGTCTCTGGGAAGGTGGGCCAGCCTGGTGCCAGCCGACGGAACTCCGCGAGCGACAACTCGGCGATCTCGTGCTCGCCCCCGCGGTCGCCGGGCGTGGAAGGCCGCCGCACCACCGCGTCGTGATGCACTACCAGAACGCCGTCACCCGTTAGCTGCAGGTCGAGCTCTACACCGTCTGCGCCGCTCTCCATTGCGACATCGAACGATCTCAGGGTGTTCTCCGGTGCCTGAAACGGAGCGCCTCGATGGCCGAGGATCAGCGTCCGACCCGCACCGTCTCTCATGTCAACTGACGGCGGTCTCCGCAGCGGCGCCCTTGGGCTGGTAGCTCCCCACCTCTGTCCGGAAGGCTATCGCGAGCCGGTTCCAGGAGTTGATGGTCGTGATGGCGAGCGTCAGGTCCACCAACTCCTTGTCGTCGAAATGCCTGCGTACTCGCTCGTAAAGATCGTCCGGCACGTCGTTCTGCGAGACCAGTGTGAGGGCTTCCGTCCACTCCAAAGCGGCCCGCTCGCGCTCCGTGTAGAAGGGAGCCTCCCGCCACGCGCTCAGAACGTATAGGCGCTGCTCCGACTCGCCAGCAGCGCGTGCGTCCTTCGAGTGCATGTCGAGGCAGTACCCGCAGCCGTTGATCTGCGACGCTCTGGTCTTGACCAGCTCCAACAGCGAGCGCTCCAGGCCGCTGTGCCGTACGTACGCCTCTACCTTGCCGAGCGCGGTGATGCCGTCCTTGGATACCACCCCGTACTTGATGCGTTGCTTCACGATGTCCTCCTAGGGGCGTCCAGGTCAGCTAACCCCCTACCCTCAGATGATTGCTCTCCTCGGGTTCGCGACGCCTACAGGATGAGCACAGGCCGACACAGCGGCATCCGGGCGCTTCTTGTTCACGCATGCCAACGCTATCGCGCGTCACGAGGCCGCCAAGTGGCTAACCTGTGCCGGTGACGCTGAACGAGCTGACCGACCCGCGGCGAGGTCCCGTGATCCTCAAGCCGTACGACCCCGAGTGGCCTCTGGCGTTCCAAGCCGAGAGCGAGAAGGTCATGGCAGCTCTCGGGCACGTCGTCGACGGAGGGGTACTTGACGGGCTCGAGCACATGGGCTCGACATCCGTGTCCGGGCTACTCGCCAAGCCAACGATCGACATCATGGGCCGCATCCACCCGTACCCTCCCTCGGCCGAGGTCGTCCGCGCCCTGCAGGAGCTGGGCTACACCTCACAAGGCGAGTACGGACTGCCGGGACGGTCCTACTTCACCAAGGGGCCCCACGACGTACACCTTCATCTCGTGTCCTTCGAGAGCGGGCACTGGGAGCGGCACCTGGTCCTGCGCGACTATCTGAGAGCCAACCTGTCAGCGTGCAAGCGCTACGCGGCCGTTAAGACCGAGTTGGCAGCCCGGTACCGTGAGGACCGACCCGCCTATCAAGCAGGGAAGACCGACCTCATAACCCAGCTGGAGCGCGAAGCGACCGCATGGCACGTGAAGACGACAGGGTTCGCGCCCGTGGAGCGCGCTGCAGCGGCGCTATCCGGCCTGGGCGACTGGTGGGCGGTGTCGAGCGGATGGGCCCTAGACCTGCACATGGGCGAGCCGTCCCGGTACCACGACGACGTGGACGTCGAGGTGGACGTTGGTCGCCAAGCCGACGTCCAGCGGGTCCTGATGGACGAAGGCTGGCGGCTGGATCAGGTGGTCGACGGTGGCTACACCCCGTGGCCGAGCGGAGAGCATCTGCGCCCCGGCACGCATCAGGTCCATGCCCGCAAGGACGATGAGTTGATCGACCTCCTGTTCGCGCCTCGGGCCGGCGGTGACTGGGTGTACCGGCGCGACACGAGCGTCTCGCTACCGATTCCTGTGGCCGACCGCCGCGCGACATTGCCTGGCGGCTTGGTGATCCCGTACCTGGCGCCGGAGGCGGTTCTGCTCTTCAAGAGCCGGTCAAGCGCCGCAGACCACCGCGAGCGCGGCCCAAGGGAGAAGGACGCCATGGACTTTGCGCGCGTGCTCCCCACGCTAGACGACACGGCTCGGGAGTGGTTGGCAGATGCCTTACGCAAGGTGCACGGCGAGCACGTCTGGCTCGAGGCTCTGGATCTTCCCTCGCGGTAGCGGCTGGTCCGATGCCGCGTCTGTTCATCGCCCTACCGGTTCCGGACGACGTCGCTGGGCGCCTGATGAAGGTGATGGCGCCGGACGCGGAGGGCTGGCGCTGGGTGCGGCCGGAGTCGCTGCATCTGACGCTCGTGTTCCTCGGGGACGTCGACGAGCGGGCTGTCGAGACCGTAGGCAAGGCGATACGCCGGGCAGCCGCTCAGGCAGCGCCCATCGAACTGACTGCCCGCAGCCTTGGCGCCTTCCCCAGCGCGGCGCGAGCCAAGATCCTATGGGCGGGTATCGACGGCGAGCTACCCGCGCTTCATGCGCTGCATAGCCGGCTCGAACGGGAGCTGCGTGCCGAGGGCCTCCGGTTCGAGGAGCGAACCTACCGGCCCCACGTCACGTTGGCAAGGAGCCGAGCTCC
>CAZMFX010000133.1:0-6066 GCA_964565625.1 uncultured bacterium | reverse complement strand
CACTCCGAGTAGGCGGCAGCCAGGAGGTGGGTCTTGCCGACGCCGAAGCCGCCGTCCAGGTAGAGCCCGGCCCCGGGCTCGGTGCGCCGACCCAGCCACCCGAACAGGGGGTTCGGCCTCGCCGCGGCCGGGCGGACAGAGCTGACGAACTCCCGCACCCGCTCACGAGCCTGGCTCTGGGTCGGATGTTGCGGCAGGTAGTTCTCGAAAGTGGCGTTCGCGAAGCGCTTGGGGGGCCTGAGGTCGCGCGCTGAGGGCGCCGCAGGTGCCTGCAGGTCGCTCACGGAGACGAGTCGCGGCACTCGTGCGAGCGTACCACCCGTTCCCTGCGGCTTCGGATTACCTGCCCGAGATTCGTCGGCGGACTAATCACCAGGCCCGATACCCTTGTGGACCTGTGAGGTGAGCGATGATCGAGCACGTGGCCAGCGACCGTAGCTACTACCGCGCGCTGTTGGACCGAGATCCCGAGTACGACGGCGTCTTCTACGTTGGCGTCTCGACGACAGGCGTCTTCTGCCGCCCCACGTGCCCGGCCAGGAAGCCGCGCTTCGAGAACTGCGAGTTCTTCCGCACGGCCAAGGAGGCGCTGCACGCCTCGTACAGGCCGTGCAAGCGCTGTCGGCCTCTCTCGCATCCCAACGACGTGCCGGAGGTGGTAGCTCGCCTGGTGGAGGCCGTGGAGCGTGAACCGGAGCGCCGGTGGCGCGACCGTGACTTCAGGGAGATCGGTGTCGACGTGTCGACCGCGCGCAGGCAGTTCAAGCGGCGCTTCGGGATGACGTTCGTCGAGTACGCACGAGCGCGCCGCATGGGTATGGCGCTCGAGAGCATCCGCAACGGAGGGAACGTGATCGACGCTCAACTGGACTCGGGTTACGAGTCGGACAGCGGCTTCCGGGCCGCTTTCAACCGCATAATCGGCACTGCGCCAAGCTCGCCGGACGCCCGGGCCCTCAGCGCCGCCTGGCTCGACAGCCCTCTGGGGCCCATGCTGGCGATCGCGGACGAACGTGCCCTGCTGCTGCTCGAGTTCGTCGAGAGACGAGGACTGGAGACGGAGCTCAGGAGGCTGCAGACGAGGGCCGCCATCGTGCCGGGGCGCACCGCGGTGATAGACCGCATCGAGGCCGAGCTGGCAGAGTACTTCGCCGGGAAGCGCTCGACGTTCGAGACACCGCTGGAGACGCATGGCAGCGACTTCCAACGCTCGGTCTGGCACGAGCTGCAGCGCATCCCGCCGGGCACGACGATCTCCTACGGCGAGCTGGCGGAGCGCCTCGGCAGACCGACCGCCTTCAGAGCGGTAGCCCAGGCGAACGGCGCGAACCAGCTGGCCGTCGTGATCCCTTGCCACCGCGTCGTGAACGCGAACGGAGAGCTTGGCGGCTACGGAGGCGGCGTGCCGCGCAAGCGTTGGCTGCTGGAGCACGAGCGCATGTCGTTCTCCGGCGCGGCAGCATCTGACGGGCAGGCGAGGCTGGCGTTCGGTTAGACTCCTGACAGGTCGTCTGCGTGGGGAAGCCGGTGAGAGTCCGGCACTGTCCCGCAACGGTAACGGCGCCGCCTCCTGCCAGGAGCGGCCCCGAAGTCCGAGTACCGCGCGCCGACCAGTACTGCACCCCTTGCGAGGACGAGGACGGGCAGGCCCGAGCGGAGCGCGCACGATTCAGCCTCCCCGCGGCCCCTACCCCCAACTTCAACCCCGCAGGCTGGAGGACATGCATGACTCTTCGCCTGTACCTGACGCGTCTGCTCACGGCTGTTGCCGTCTGCGCCGTCGCGCTGACGACCACCGGGGCATCCGCCCAGACGGTCATCGACGACCTTGGCAGGGAGGTCGCTCTCTCCGCCCCGCCCACCGCGGTCGTCTCGCTGTTGCCGAGCCACTCCGAGACCCTGTGCGCGATCGGCGCCTGCGACCTGATCGTCGGCATCGACCGGCATACGAACGTCGAGGAGCTGGGCGAGCTGCCGCGCCTGGGCGACCCTTACGCCCCTGACGTCGAGGCGATCGTCGCGCTCGAGCCTGACCTGGTGCTGGTCGACGAGTACAGCGGCCTCCACCAGACGCTGGAGGACCTCGGCCTCACCGTGTACGCCGGCTCTCCGCAGACGGTAGAGGAGACGTACGCCTACTTCGCCACGATGGGCGCCCTCGTCGACAGGGAAGCCGAGGCCGAAGAGCTTGTCGCCCGCCTGCAGGCCGAGGTGGCCGAGGTGACCGCCCTAGTGGAGGGCGCGAGCCGCCCCACGGTCTTCATCGAGATCGACCCGACGCCGTTCACTGCCGGGCCGGGATCGTACATCCACGAGCTGCTCATCGCCGCGGGCGGTGAGAACGTCATACCCGCGAGCATGGGCCAGTTCCCGCAGGTCGACCCGGAGTTCGTCGTCGCAGCAGACCCGCAGGTAATCCTGCTCCTCGACGCCCCGTTCGGGGTGACCGCCGCCGACGTGCGCGCCAGGCCAGGCTGGGACGGCATCGCGGCGGTGAGGAACGACGCGGTGATAGAGCTGACGCAGCACGCGACCGACGCCCTCAGCCGCCCCGGGCCGAGCCTGGCCGAGGCCGTGCGGATCCTGGCGGGGCTCCTGCACCCTGATCTCTTCTAGGTCCCGGGGCAAGTGGCAGGACGCGTAGCCGAAGCGCTGCCTCGCCGGGATCGGCGCGGTGTGGGGCTGTTGCTCCCGCTGTCCCTTCTGGCGCTGGGAGGCGTGTCGCTCGTGGCTGGCGCCGTAGGCAGCGCTGACCTGACAGCCGGCCACCTGCTGAGCGCCGTGTCCAAGGCCGCAAGGGGCGACGAGCTCACCACGCTCGAGACCATCGCCTGGCGCATCCGGCTGCCTCGGGTGCTGCTCGCCGGGCTGACCGGCGCCGGGCTCTCGCTGGCTGGCGTGCTGTTCCAGGGCGTGTTCCGCAACCCGCTGGCCGATCCGTACCTCATCGGGACCGCCAGCGGCGCCGGGTTCGGAGCGGTGCTCGTGTTCGTGCTGGGCGCCTCGTTCCCGCCGCTGGCTGCGGTAGGGGCGCCGCTCGTCGCCTTCGTCTTCGCGCTGCTCACCGTCCTGCTGGTCACCGGCCTGGCGTCGGACCTCGGTGGCCTGCCCACCGCCAGGTTGATCCTGGCGGGCGTGGTGGTCGGATCGGTGTTCACGGCCGCGACCTCGTTCCTGCTGGTCGCCGCGCGGGAGCAGAGCGCCGGCATCCTGAGCCGGCTGCTCGGCGGTTTCGGGTTCGCCTCGTGGGCAGACGTCATCGCGCTCACGGCCTTCACCGTGCCGGCCCTGGTGCTCGCCGGCGCGCTCGCCCGCGCGCTCGACCTCTTCCAGTTGGGCGAGCGCGGCGCGGCGCTCCTTGGCCTGCCGGTCGAGACCGTGAAGGTCCTGTTGCTCGGCGTGGCGTCGCTGGTGACGGCCGCGTCGGTGAGCGTCGCCGGGATAATCGGCTTCGTCGGCCTCATGGTGCCGCACTCGGCCAGGCTGGTCACGGGGCCGGGCCACTCGAGGCTGCTCCCCGTCGCCATCGTGTGGGGGGCTGGGTTCATGGTGCTCGCCGACCTGCTGGCGCGCACCGTCATCGCACCTGTCGAGGTCCCTGTAGGCATCGTGACCGCGCTGACGGGCGGGCCGTTCTTCCTATGGCTTCTCAGGCGCTCGCGCCGTGGACCTATGGCGGTCACGCCGTGACGCTGGAGCTTCGGGCCGTCACCGCGCGCTACCCGACGCGGGACGGCAACGGGCAGAGGGCCGCACTCGAAAGGGTGTCGTTCCGCCTGGCTCCGGGCGAGGTCGTCGGGCTTATCGGCCCGAACGGCTCTGGCAAGAGCACGCTGCTCAGGCTGCTCACCCGGCAACTGGCGCCGACCGAGGGGCGCGTGCTCCTAGAGGGCCGCGACCTTGGCGGCTACGGTCGCTTCGCCCTGGCTCGCAAGGTCGCCCTCGTCTCGCAGGAGCCAGAGGTGCCGACCGGCTTCACCGTGCGCGAGACGGTGGCGATGGGCAGGGCGCCGCACGTCGGGCTGCTTGGCTCGCCGGACGCCGAGGACCAGCGCGTCGTGGAGGAGGCAATGCGGGCGACGGGCACGCTGGCGTTCGCCCACCGGCGTATCGAGACGCTGTCAGGCGGCGAGCGCCAGAGGGCCGTGTTCGCGCGGGCCCTGGCCCAGGAACCGTCGTACCTGCTCCTTGACGAGCCGACCAACCATCTCGACCTGCGCTACCAGGTCGAGCTGCTCACGTACGCGCGCCGTCAAGCGCAGTTGGGAACGGGTGTGCTGGCGGTCCTTCACGACCTGAACCTGGCCGCGAGGAGCTGTGACCGTGTGGTCATGCTCTCCGACGGGGAGGTGGTGGCCGAGGGCTCCCCGACCGAGGTGCTGGACGCGGAGCTCTTGACGGGCACGTTCAAGACGCGGGTGGAGACGATCTCGACCGATGACGGGCCGCTTATAGTCCCGCGGTTCTAGCCCGTGGACATTTCTCTCGAAGCCTCTCGGAGGCGAGGGGCGGCCCTAGTACCTGCTCGGCGGGTCGAACCGCCTGTGCACCCGGATGGCGTTGTCGTAGTGCGCTAGCAGCCCTTCGGTGGCCGCCCTCCACGAGTGCTGCTCCATGTCCAGGCGGGCCTGACGGCCCAGCCTCTCGCGCAGCTCGTCGTCCGTCAGCAGGCGCTTCACCTTCTTCGTCAGGTCCCCAAGGTCCAGCGGCGTGAACATGAGCCCGTTGACGCCGTCCTCGATGACGTCGGGGATGCCGCCCGCTCGCGCGCCGACGGCAGGCACTCCGCACGCCATAGCCTCCATCGCGACGAACCCGAGGGTCTCCGTGTCTGAAGGGAAGACGAAGACGTCTGCGCTGGCGTACGCCGCGGCCAGCTCGAGGCCTTCCATGTAGCCGGTGAAGACGGTACGAGTGCCGGCGAACCGCCGCTTCAGCTCCTCCTCGGCCGGGCCGGACCCCACGAGCGCCAGGCGAACGCCGGGTATCTGCGTCACCGGCGCGTAGAGCCAGTCGATGCGCTTCTCGAAGGACAGCCGCCCGACGCACACGATCAGCTTGTCGTCCGGGTTGCCGTCCGTGAGGCGCTCCCGCATCGCCTTGGTGCGCCGCTCGGGCCGGAACAGGTCGGTGTCAACGGCCTTGGGCCACAGCCGCACGCGTTCGATGCCCAGGCCGCGTGCCGATGCCATCATCGGCTTGCTCGTCACCAGGTTGACGTGGGCCTGGTTGTGAACGTCCCGCAGGAACCTCGAGCCGGGCCTCACGAGGAACGGCAGCCTGAGGTGGCGCGCGTACTGCGTGAGGTCCGTGTGGTACGAGGCCAGGAGCGGAAGGTTGCGCTGCTTGGCCAGCGTCGTGCCCCACAGCCCGAGGACGACGGGGTTGACGACGTGCACGATGTCGGGGTCGAACCTGTCGATCTCGCGCCCCAGGCGGGGCCTGGGGAGCCCTAGGAAGAGCTCCGGGTACCACGGCCGGAACGAGAGGGCAGGGACCCGCACGACCCTGTGACCGGCGTAGTCCTCCGGCGGGTCGTGCGGGGCGAAGACGAGCGCCTCGTGGCCAAGAAGCGCGAGTTGCTCCAGCGTCCTCGTGAGGCGCGTGACGATGCCGTCGATCTTCGGCAGGAACGTCTCGGTGAAGAACGCTACGCGCACGGCCCGTTCGCTGCCTGTCTGCTCAGCCCGCCGTCACTGTCTCCCGGCGCTCGGCGAGCTTGGGGTCGCCCGGCTTCTGGTCGCGCGTCCAGGTGCTGGTGCATGGGACCTTGCTCAAGTCTGCGCGGTCTGCGTAGCGCTTGGCTATGTCCGTCACCTCTGTGAGGAGCCCGTCCTCCAACGTCGTGGGGTTGAGGCCCATGCTGAGGAACGAGTCGTTGCGGACGTGCAGCTCGTTCTCGGCGTCTTCCTTGCGAGGGTTGGGTACGTATGCGATCTCGGTACCGGTGAGCCTGTTGATGATCTTCGCGAGGTCGCGCACGCGGTGGGTCTCTGTCATCTGGTTGATGATGCGCACGCGCTCCCCCTTGGCGGGTGGGGTCTCGAGGGCGAGCTGGACGCACCT
>CAZMFX010000132.1:0-6166 GCA_964565625.1 uncultured bacterium | reverse complement strand
TGGACAGTGGTGGGCGTTCACCCAGGCAGGCACCGGAGCCTAGCTGCCGACCGCCCGTGAGCCGTGGAAGAGCTCGTCCCCGTACAACGATGGGCGCGCCGTCCCTTTGCGGACGGCGCGCCGATTCAGCGATGCGCCTGCTGCATTGCCGTTCAGGCCTACGGGAGGATCGCCATATCGCCCACGAGTATGGCTGCGTGACCCGTCAGCAGACGCAGGGAAGTTCTCTGCAGGCAAGACCCAGCGCATGTGTTCACTCGCACTGAGCTCCACGTGGGGCCGGGATCGAACCTGACGGGTCCCCGAGCGGCACCCGCACTGAAAACGGCGGCGAGCAGAACAGCTGCGAGCATCACGTTCATCCGTATTCGCTTCATGGCGACCATCTCCGACCTCCTCCCTCCGGCCACTGTGGGCGCGAAGTGGAAGGACTCTAGGAGGTCGGTACTAAACCGCCACTAACGGGCGAGCCGACAGCCGTTTAGGCCTCGTTTAGTGCGTTACGCGAGGGTCGCGCCGACCGTGAACGGTTCTCGCCACGGGACTCGAGACGATCGGCTAGTGCTGCGCTTTTCCTCAACACTTCTTCGGCCGAGTACGGCGGCTGGTCGACCTTGCTAGGCGACGGGCCACGAAAGTTCGTGAGGAACAGCGGGGTGCTGTGGTAGGCGGACGGGTGGGTGGCAGCTTCGAACGCTTCGTCTTCGTGTACCAGGTCCGGGAACAGGTGGTAGGAAGAAACGACGAAGTCAAGGGCCAGCGGCACCAGGTGATGCCTCGCACAAGTCCGGAGCGCGGCTGCCATGCTGCGGCGCCGCGACTCGACGTCGGTCGAGAAGGTCGCTCGGAGCCGCTGGCTTATCGCCTGCCGGAAGATCCGGTAACGAACGACAGGGTCGGTGCTCTCCATCTCGTGCCATCGCTCTGCCGCTGCCGCGGCATGGTCGTGATCGCCGCGAGACAACAGCACATGCACCAACAGGTCGCGTGCTTCTGGAAGGTCGAATCGTTCGAGCCCCTGGGTCAGAGCGGATTCCGTCCCCTCCGTGTGAAGGGCTACTAGAGGCGCGGCCCAGGCCGACCAGGCGTACTCCGTCGCCCAGTAGACAGGATCGGGCGCCTCGGATCGCCTGGCAGTGAGCTTCGTGGCTTCATCGTGATGCCTGCGAGCCTCGTCAAGTTCGCCGGCGTTGAGGCTGAGGTATGCGACGAGTGAGTGAATGTCGACTAGCGCGAAGGCTCGGGCCGGTCCTTCGAGTTCGGATCGTAGGTGTTCTCGGGCGACGTCCAGCGCCGCACGGTGGTCCCCGCAGGAATCGGTGCGGTGTATCGCCAGGTAGTAGGACAGAGCCGTGGAGAGTGACAGGAGCCGGTGACGGCGCAGGCACCTCAGGCCCAACTCGAGCAAAGCTCCATGACGGTGCACAGACGACTCTGTGAGGGCCAGGTGTCTATAGCAGGAGGCGACAAGCTCCCATGACCGCGCTTCCCGCAACCTCCGCAGCGTCGCCCGGATCAACGGACGTGTGCCGGTAAGGCCTACGGATGGCTCGTCTGTCGCAGCCAGCGTCAGCGCTGCCAGTCCCTCGGCGACGACGTCGTTTGAAGAAGTGGCGGCCGCGAGGGCGATCTTGGCATGTTGTCTCGCCTTCATTCTGTCGCGTTCGATGACCTGCTGTGCGAGTGCGAGATGGAGATGGGCTGCCGCAGACGACACCCCGTCGACCCGGTCGAGCGCTGCCTTGATCAGCTCGTTCGCGAACTCGTTGCGGCCTCGTGCATTGAGTGTGGACCTCATCAAAGGAAGAAGGAGAACCAGGTTCGCTTCCGCCATGCGCTCTACGGACCACCGCCACGCGGCTATCACGTCAGGCAACGCTCGTTCCGCCGACCCGGCGACCTCGCCCTCCGTATTGACGTCCGCGCGTGTCTGAAGCCGCTTCATCGCCAGGGCTACGTGCTCTGCGTGCCTGTCCCGGACCGCCAGCTCCGTGTCTGCGTCCTCCGCCAGGCGCTCGGCAGCGAAGCGCTTTATCAGGGGGTGGAGGGAGTAGCGGTCGCCGTCCCTCTTCACCAAGGAGCGCCGTTCCAGACGAGCAAGGTCAGCGACGACCGGTCCGGAGACGGCCTCGAGGTCCGCGATCGTGAAGCTCCCCTCGAACACGGACAAGGCTGCCAACAGCTTGCGCTCACCTTCCGCGAGGTACGCCCAAGCGTGCTCGCAGAGCCTGAGTAGGCTGCGGTGCCGCTCCGGTACGTTCTCTGCAATCGCTACCACATGCTCCGGACGCCCCTCGAGCAGCTCAGCAAGATGCTCAAGGGAAAGGACTCTTACGAGGCCGGCAGCCAACTCCAGACCGAGCGGCAACCCGTCTACCAGGGCACAGATTCGCCAAACCTCGTCGCTCACGGTTTCGGCAGAGAAGTCGGTCACCACCCGCCGGGCCCGATCTTCGAAGTAGCGCACGGCCGCGCAGTGTGCCGTCTGGGGGTCTTCGGGTGAGGAAGTCAGCTCGAGGCCCCCCAGTAGGAAGAGCGTCTCGTCTTGGAGAGCCAACGGCTGCGTAGAGGTTGCGATCACCACGAGCCGCTCGGTGCTCGAAACGAGCTCTTCAAGATGCGAAGCCCAGGCCGTCAGATGCTCCATGTTGTCGACCACGAGCAGCGTTCGCTTGTCATCCAGGAACCGGGCCAGTGACCAGATGACCGGCTCCCCCTGAGGCAACCTGAAGCCCACCGCGGAAGCCAGGTGGCCGTGCGCTGCCTCGGGGTGGCTCACCGGCTCCATCGGAACGAACATCACCGCTTCGAAAGCATGCCGCTCTCGGGCCTCGTGGCAGAACTCGAGTGCCAACCGCGACTTGCCCACCCCGCTGAATCCGGTGACCGTGATCAACCGAGTGCCCTGCTCGACGAGAGCGCGCAGCTCTCCAAGCTCCCTTTGGCGACCTATGAGCGGCGAGGTCGGCTTCGAAGGTAGGCGCGGCTCGAAGCCGGGCGTATGTCCAGGAGGAGTGACAGGAGCTGCACTTACATGCAGATCGACGCCTAATCCCTCGGCCTCGCGTCTCAGGCTCTCGGCGTGTGGGCTCCCGAGGTACGAGAGTACGGAGTGAAGCCCGCCCAGCCGCCCCGGCTCCATCTCGACACCGGCCTCGTAGATGCGGTATGCACCCTCAGCCAACTCAAGTGCCTTCTGTGTCTTACGGTTCTCGAGCCGGTCGAGCGCTCCATCGACGAGCGCAGAACCGAAGATGCCGCCCAGGTAATCACGGGTGTCGAGGATCCAGCTCTCTAGCTCCTCTCCCACGTTCACTGGGATGCTCTCGATGAACGGACCCCTGTAGAGCTCCACGGCGCCACGCCAGTCGTGCACCGTCGTGGCCGAGATGAGGCGTCTCGCGTCGCAATCGACAAGAGAGATCAACCTGCCGGCGTCCGACGACAGGGCGCCGGGGGCACGGGACTTCAGTTGGGAGACGGCTACTGCGAGGTTCTGCCTCGGATGTTCGTGGCCGGGCCAGAACAGTTTCGCGAGTCGCTCGCGATCGGCCGGACCCTCGATGGATAGGTACGCCAGCAGGAGAAGAGGTTTGGGTCGAGGGAAGCTGGACCCTTCCAGGGAGAGACCCCCCAGGGTACGCAGTAGCACGACACATGGTAGGGCTTCTTCCCTTACCTAAACGCCGACTAAACGAAGAGCACCCATGCCGTTGAGCGCCTGAAAAGCACCTCCTTCCTAACCTGCGGCCACTTCGAGCCCGGCGAGGGCCGAAGCAGGAGGGAAACATGTCGCGATATCGGTACTTCGCAACGGCAAGAGTCTGCGTTGCGGCGACGTTCCTCGCCGTCACTTTCGGCATGGCTGTCGCCGATCCTCTCGGCCCCCACGTCCTGGACCCAGGCATGCCTGCCAGGCTCCACCACCCACACTTGGTTCAGTTCGCTCCCGCTACGCCCAAGTTGCTGGTCGAAGGCATGGGGGAGCTCCAGGGCAGCGCGGTCGGACCGGACGGCGCCCTCTACGTCACCGCTCCACTGAGCGGCGAGATATGGCGCGTCGAACCCGGGACCGGTGACACCACCCTCTTCGCCGGCGGTCTGCCGGCCAGGGACCCTGACCCCTTCCATGTTGGCAGCGGCGTCGTCGACGTGGTCTTCCGAGAGGACACCGCGTACGCCCTGGTTACGAGTGTCGACGTCGAGTACGGTGCCGAGGACTACGCGAAAGGCATCTACCGCATAGACGGCCCCGATAGCCACACCGTGATCGCGAACATCGGCACGTGGTCGGAAGCGAACCTGCCCACCGCGGAGTACTTCATCGACTCTGGTTTCCAGTACGCGATCGAGAACTACGGCGACGGGTTCGTGGTCACCGATGCTCATCACAACCGGGTGCTTTCGGTGAGCCTGGAGGGAGATATCACCGAGCTACTGGTCCTCGACAACGTCGTCCCGACCGGTCTCAGCGTGTCCGGCCAGTCGATCTACGTGACGCTCGCCGGACCCATCCCCCACGAGCCGGAGAACGGGAAGTTGGTGGTTCTCGATGAGGGAGCCTTGGCTGCGACAGAGGTAGCGGCCGGAGCACGACTGCTGGTAGACGTTGAGTACGTCGATGGGAACTCGCTCTTCGTCCTCTCGCAGGGGACGTGGCAGGGCGAGTTCGATGGGGAGCCGGCGCTGCCCGATACGGGGTCCTTGGTCCGCGCAGACGGAAACGGTGGCTTCCAGGTACTGGCGGCCCCACTAGATAGGCCGACCTCCTTGGAGATCATCGGCGGCTCGGCCTACGTAACGTCGCTTGGAGGAGAGGTCTGGACCGTCGAGGACGTCGTCGGCCCAACGGTCGGCCAGCGGTAGCAGCGCGGCAAACGACTGAACGGAGGACGGCTCTGTGTCATGGCCCGGTATGCCTTTGGGCCGACCGCCTCGGCCTACGACCTGAAGTCGAAGCGGATGTCCTTTGGCATTATGTGTATCGCCGTGAAGTCCGGCTTGCCTACCACCTGGTGCACCTCATTGGCAGGGACTATGAAAGTGTCTCCGGCGCTCAGTTCGTAGGTGTCATGTAAGAACGTGATCGTGCAGGTCCCGTCCAGGACCACGAGAGCCGACTCGAGCGAGGCCTTGTGCTTCGGGAACGCGGCGCCATCGGTGCCTTCCATACGCTTGGTCATCAGCACTTCGCCGTCTTCGAGTGAAACAGTCCTGTTCAATGGCGGTTCCTTCTGCTCGCTCCTCGAGCGCCCGCCTATGCGGGCGAGTCCAACACGGTGGCCGATGCAAGGGATAGTCTCGCATGACTTCGGCGGCGATGGCGGCTCAGGTGTGGTGCGAATGACCTTCTATGCCGTACTGGTCGGTGATGGGGTCAACGAACACGTCCGGCTCCGTTGGCGGCTTGAGACTGAAGCGCCAGAAGGCCCCGACTATGCCAAGCAAGTAAGGAACGAACAACGCGACGGTATAACCGTCGGCCCGTAGTTGCTGCAGCAACTGGACGAACAAGAGCTGAGCGAGCACTATGACCACACCGAAAACTGTGATGTCGAGCCACAGTATGTTGCGCTTCGTCCCGGCCTTGTACAGCCAGACGATGCCGATCATCGAAACCGGCAACGAGTAGACGGCCACGGTGGCAGCCGGGATGAACGACGAGATCCGATAACCGCCCATGACGAAGAGGACTATCTGCAGGACCACCACCGGCCACACGGCGATCTTGATGTGCTCCCAGTAGCTTTCGTTGACGGCACCGAGCACCGCCGCCCAGCGCTTCTCCCCGGTCCAGTCATACAAGAAGTGCAAGAGCGAACCGACGACGAAAAGGGGCAGGATCATCCACAAACTGGTCGAGACGATGCCGGCCATGTCCATGTCGCAATTGTACGAGCACATCAACTGGTGGCTTCACCAGCGGTAGTAGCGGTCGACTGTTTTGAAATGGGTTCTCGCTAGCAACCCAACATTTAACCGTTCCAGCAGTACAACTCCCTCGCCTTGCCAACCTCGTTGTTTTGACGCACCGCGGCCCTCGTACCCGCTCCCTCGGCCCGCACGAACAGGTCTATTCTCGACCGGATCGCTCGAGCCTTAGCGGTGCTTAGGGACCGTAGGTCCAGGGATCGAGCAGCATGACGCCCGTCGCCTGGAAGTCGGC
>CAZMFX010000131.1:0-6177 GCA_964565625.1 uncultured bacterium | reverse complement strand
GGAGGCGCGCTTCCGCTGGGCGAGGCAACTGGGCGTCGCTGGCCTGGCGCTCGAGTTCGCAGATCAGCTGAGGGCAGAACTGGACTTCGAGGTCGAGGCGGCGCGCGTGGAAGAGATAGCTGACGCCGTCGCACCCGAGCCGCTGTTGAAGGTCCCGAGGGTCTTCGAGGACCTGAATCGGCCTGGCCTCATCGTGATGGAGCAACTGGCTGGCACGCCGCTGGCGAACATGGGGCGCGAGCGGTCGATCCCGCGCTCGGGTGAGCTGGCCGATGCGCTGTGCACCTCGCAGGTGAACGCGATGTTGAGCGGCGAGAGGTTCCACGGCGACCCTCACCCCGGCAACGTGCTGCTGCTCGACGACGGGCGCATTGGGCTCATCGACATGGGGCTCAGCGGCAAGCTCGACGCCTTCGAGCGTTCCGCCGTGCTCCAGATGCTCGTTGCCCTGCGCCAGCAGCAGCCGGCGCTGCTCCTGGAGTCGATGGTGACGATAGGCGCGGTGGACCTCGCCGTCCACGACCTCGACCCTATCGAGAGGGAGCTGGCCCGCTTCATGACCGCCTACCTCGGCCCTGGACTGCCACCGGCGAGAGCGCTCACCGACCTGCTGAGGCTGACGCTCGACCTCGGCCTGCGCCTCCCCCCTTCTACCGGGGCCATGTTCCGGGCGCTGGCGACGCTCATGGGCACGTTGGACCAGCTCCACCCCGATTACCCCGTGATAGACAAGGTCGCCGAGCTGGGCGGGGACGAGGTGAAGAGGCGCCTGTTGCCGAGCTCGGCCGCAGAGTTCGTGCGCGAGGAGTGGAGCGAGCTGGCGCCGATCCTGGCCCGGCTGCCTCGGCGCATCGACCGCCTGGCGGCGATGGTCGAGCACGGCCGCGTCTCGATGCGCACGCGCGTCTTGGCCGACCCGGACGACCGCCGCTTCGTGGAGCGGATGCTCAACCGCTTCGTCATGTCGCTGCTCAGCGTCGGCACTGGCGCCGTGTCAGTGATGCTCATAGGCACACGCGGGTCGGTCGAGTTCCCCCAGTTCTCCGTTGGTCTCTACGAGGTGCTCGGGTGGCTCGGCCTCTTCATAGCCATGACGCTCATGTTCCGCGTCCTGCTGGCCGTCCTCAGGAGCGGGAACGGCTGACGCGTGCATGTCGGGGGCCCGTGCGCGCCGCTAGTCGCACGTCTCCTGCGGCTCGCTCACCAGCCCAACGCCCCGGGCTTCGATCTGCGCGAAGACGTTCACCGCGGTTCCACTCGTAGCCAGGCAGTTCCGGGAAACGTTCAGTTCCGACACGCCCATGAGATCGAGCAGCGGTGAAGGATCGGCGATGCGGTTGCGCGACAGGTCCAGCGTCTCGAGCACGGGAAGCCGGGAGAGTGGCGAGACGTCTACGACCTGGTTGCGCGAGAGGTTGAGCGACACCAGGCGAGGCGCCCCCGTCAGCGGAGACACGTCGACGACCTGGTTGCGCGAGAGGTTGAGCGCCTCCAGCCGCTCGAGGCCGGACAACGGCGTGAGGTCGGAGATCTGGTTGCGTGAGACGTTGAGATCGACCAGTCGCGTGAGGCCAGACAGCGGAGCCAAGTCGGTTATCCCAGAGTCGCTCAGATCGAGCGTCTCCAGAGCCTCGAGGCCGGCAACGAAGCCCGCATCGCCTATCTGGTTGCCACCCACGCGCAGGGTCTCGAGGGCGGTCAGGCCCGCAAGCGGCCGGGCTTCGGTGATCAGGTTCGAGCGCAGGTCGAGCGTCTCGAGGCCGCTCATGCCCGCAACCGGCGTGACGTCCACGATCTGGTTGCCGCGTGCGGTCAGGGACGTCAGGTTCGTGAGACCTCGTACGTCCTCGAGGTCGGTGAGCAGGTTGGTGTCGACCGCTAGACCGGTGAGGGACGTCAGGCCTGAGATCGGGCTCAGGTCCGATATGCCGTTGTCGGCGATCGCCAGCGTCTCGAGCTTGCCGAAGTTGCTCAGCAGTCGGATGTCGCCGACCTGGTTGGAGGAGAAGCTGAGCTCCTCCAGCTCTGTCATCTGGGCCAGCGGCTCGAGGTTGCTCACCATGTTGGCTATGAGGTTGAGCGATGTGAGCCCCGTCATCGCGCGCAGGGCCTGAACGTTCGTGATCTCGTTGCTACGGATGTTGAGGACCTGCATGCCGCGCATCGCCGCCAGCGGCGTCAGGTCGGTGACGCCGTTGTAGCTGACGTCGAGCCGGACCATGCCCGTCATGCCCGTCAGCGGAGAGAGGTCGGAGACCTGGTTGCGCGCCAGGTACAGCTCCTCCATGGAGGTGAGGCCGGCCAGCGGGCCGGCGTCGGTCACCTGGTTGCGCGTCAGGTTCAGGTAGCTGAGCGCCGTCAGCCCTCGGAGCGGCTCAACGTCGGTCACCTGGTTACGGTTGAGGTTCAGGTACTCGAGGTTCAACAGCCCGGCCAGGGGCGCGATACTGGTTACGGCGTTGCGGTCCAGGTCGAGTGTGCGCAGCTCGGTAAGAGCGGCCAGGCCAGTCAGGTCGGAGACCTGGTTGCGCCCCAGCCGGAGCACCTCCAGCGTCTTCAGGCCGCGCAGCGGGGAGACGTCCGTGACGCCCGTGCCACGCATGTCGAGCTCCTCGATGCTGAGCAGGAACAGGACGAAGCCAAGGTCCGGCACGTGGTTGTCGCGGAGCGAGAGGAACTCCAGTTGCTCCAGCACCCCGAGGCCTTGCCCGCTCGTGATCCTGTTGTTCGCGAGGTCCAGGTAACGCAGGCCCGCGATGCTGCCCAGCGGCCGCGCGTCGACGATCTGGTTGGTCGAGAGGAAGAGGCTGCGGAGGTTCTCGTTGCCCGCCAGCGGCGAGATGTCTGCGACCTGGTTCTCTCGTAGGTCCAAGTGTGAGAGCTCCGGCATCGTTGCGAACACGCCGACGTCGGTTATGCGGTTGCGCCTGGCATCAACGCGCTGCAGCGAAGCGTGCCCCCTGAGCTCGCCGAGGTCGGCGAGTTGGTTGTCGAAGAGGTCGAGCCGGGTCAGGCGCTCCAACCGGGCCACGGGCCGCACGTCGGTTACCGTGTTGCCCCTCAGGTCGAGACGCCTCAGGTTCGCCGCGTACTCCAAGCCGCTGAGGTCCGTTATGCCGGCACCGTTCGCGATTAGCTCCCGGAGACCGGCGAGCGCCCCGCAGGCCACCGGCGCGTCTGCCGGAAGCTCCAGCGCCGCCCGCACGGCGGTTGCCAGCGCCGGATCCGCGAACGTGACCGCGTCGTCTGGAGCCGAGCAAGTCGGCTGCGACTGGCCGAGGGCCGTTGTCGAGGCCAATAACGCAAGCGCGAGCGCGGCGGCGCGCAGCACCCTGGTCAGCACGTTGATCATGCCGCAATGCTACGTAGCTTCCCGCGGGATGTCGGTGCCCGCGGCGAAAGCCCTAGACCTGCACCGCCTTCATCTCGAGGAACGAGCCGACGATCGTCGGATCGAAGTGACAGTCCGACTGCTCCTCTAAGTACCTACGCGCTTCGTGGGGCTTCCAGGCTTCCCGGTATGGCCTTCTGCTCGTGAGCGCGTCGTAGACGTCTACGACCGAGAAGATGCGCGCCTCCAACGGGATCTGCTGCCCCTTCAGACCGTGCGGGTAGCCGCTGCCGTCCCACTTCTCGTGGTGGTAGAGCGGGATGGTGAGGGCCGGCCGCAGGAAGTCGATGGGGCTCAACAGCTCGACCGCGTATGTCGGGTGCTTCTTCATCACCTCCCACTCCTCCGGCTCGAGCATGCCCGGCTTCAGGAGGATCGAGTCGGGCACGCCCATCTTGCCGATGTCGTGGAGCAGGGCTCCACGCCGTATGTGCACGATGTCGTCCCTCGGCACGCCCATGCGCTTGGCCAGCGCCACTGTCATGTCTGTCACGCGGCGGCTGTGACCCTCCGTCTCCTCGTCCCTCAGGTCGAGCGCCCGCGCCCAGCCCTCTATCGTGCGGTCGTACGCGAGCCTGAGCTCGGTGTTCGAGCGCTCCAGGCTCTCGAACATCGTCGCGCTGTCCAGCGCGATCGCCGCCTGCGTGGCGAGGGTGTCGAGGAACGAGTACCAGTCCTCGGTAGGGTCGAGCGGCGTGCGGTGGAACAGCTCGAGCACGCCAAGCAGGTGCCCCTTCGCGATGAGCGGCGTCGCGACGTAACTCTCGAAGCCCTCGCTCGTGACGGACTCGGCGCCCCCGAAAGCGCCGCGGAACACGTCTTTGTCCTGGATGACGACGCGCTTCCTGTCGAGCGCCGCTCGCCCCGCCATGCCCTCGCCCAAGCGCAGCGACGTGCCGCGCAGCGTGTCGTCGCCGAAGCCGTAGCTGGCGCCGAAGACGAGCCGCTCGCTGCTCGGCTGCAGCAACAGGATGGCGGCGGCGTCCACCTTGAGCCGCTTGGTCACCTGCTGCAGCACGACGTCCAGGGTGAGCCCAAGATCGAGACTGCCTGTGATGGCCCTGTCGATCTCGTGAAGCGACGTGATGCGCTCCAACCGCTCCGTCAGCTCCTCGTTCAGCGCCTCGATGTCCTTGCGCGCGGCCGTCAGCTCGCTCCTGTCGATCGCAACGCCGGCCGCGTACACCTTGCTGCCCAGCTTTATGCGGGCTCCGTTCAGAAGGTAAGGGAGCTCCTTGCCGGCACGGGTGAGCAGGTTCAGCTCGGTCGTGGCGCTCCCGTGCTCGAACACCTTCCCGAAGTGCGCGCGGATCTTCTCGCGGTCCTCGACCGTGGCCAGCTGCTCCGGGCTGACAGCCCTCATCTCCTCGTCCGAGAGGCCGAGCACCCGGTCGAAGTTCCTGTTCCAGCGGGTGAACTTGCCGTCCTCGCCGAGCAGGCCGAATATCCCTGGCAAGCCCTGGATTATCGCCTCTGTGATCTGGCGTTCCTCATCGAGCGCCTCGCGGGCACGAGCCCTCTCGTTCGCCTGCTCCTTCAGCCGGACCTGGTAGTCGAGCGCGTCGGTGAGCGTCGACCTGTGGACGATCCCGAAACGGTCAAGGAAGTACGAGATGAGGAGGAGCAACACGATGCTCTCGAACGCGAGCTGCCACTCCGGGTTGCCGGAAGCGCCCTGTGCGAGCAGCAGGTCCAGTGAGGCAAGCGTCGGAACCAGCAGCAGCGTTACGACCGCCCATACCGTAGTGAACACGAGCGCGGAACGGCTCAGCACGAGCCCGGCAAGCACGATGGGTACGGCGAAGGAGAGGATGCTGACCTCGTAACCGCCGAGACCCACCGCCAGTAGCGTCAACGTGGCGGAGCCCAGCGTCAGGCCCATGACGATGAGCACGGCGAGCCTGAAGTTGCCCTTGGAGTTGAGCCACAGGGCAAGGCCGATCACGGGGATCGCGAGCATGTTGGGCACGAAAGCTGGGTTGGCCAGTATCTCCCTGCCAACGCGCGCCACGGTGAGCCCCAGGTTGATGATCACAACGGCCAGCAGTACCCACAGCAGCCTCTGGACGACCATCACCCGCTGCTGCTCCACGCGAGCCTGTATGTCTGTCGTTACGGCCGTCATCGGTTCGCGGTCCCCCATGCCGCGACCCGGACGAGCGGTGCGGGGAGGCGGAGTCGGGCCGCCAAGCCCCGGCGACAGGTCGTTTCCACGCCTGCGCCCCCTTCCATGCCCCCCTAGGTAAGCCTAACGACCGTGCAGGAATCCGGTGAGGTACTGCTCACTCGACGCAGGTGCCCGCGTCCCTGGCGACCCGACCGGAGCGACCCACGTCTCTGTCGAGGCGACCGGTGCGCAGGGCGTCCGGCGGCCCCTCCGCTCCTCGGACGCGGCTTACTGCTGCAGGAAGCCCATCTTCCACAGGCACCAGACCCAGAGGCCGCGAACCGGCCTGTAAAGGATGAGGAAGAGGGCCGCGGCACTTGCTCCCATGACGGCGATGAACCCGGGGAAGATGCCGAACGAGAGGCCGAGGATCAGACCCTCTACCACCAGCACGAAGCAGATGAGCATGTAGTGGATGAACGCGGTCATCGTGAAGGTCTCACCGTGATGCTCGAACGGCATGCCGCATACGGAGCAGGAGTCGGCCGGCTTGAGCAGACCTTTGAACAGCCGCCCCAGGAGGCAGTTGGGGCAGTAGCCGAGGAAGGCGCTGCGCAGCGCCGTTATCAGCGGTAGTCGGCGCGGGCTTCCCGTTACAGCCATGTCGAGGGCAGTATGC
>CAZMFX010000130.1:0-6412 GCA_964565625.1 uncultured bacterium | reverse complement strand
TACGCCTTGATCAGCTCGGCAGCGAGCTCGGAGGCGTTGACGCGCGCCCGCTCGCGGGCCCTCGCCCACTCGTTTGTGCCCAAGGTGGAAAGGCGCGGCGGGTCGTCCGTCGTGCCGGGATGACGGCGCAACAGCGGAAGCTGCTCGACCGGCAGGTAGAGCCTGCCCTCGCCGGAGTACTGGAGCATGAGGTAGTCGCGGGTGACGCCGACCACCTGCCTCGGCTCCAGGCCGAGGAAGCGTCCGATCCCGTGGTCCGGGTGGATCAGGTAGTCGCCGACGGTCAGCTGCGACGGGTCGTGGACGGCCTTGCCTGGCGCGCGCTTCAGGCGCCTGCCTCCCTGGTAGCCGTAGAGCAGCTCCTCTGTGAGCACGACCTCTTTGCGCTCCGGGTCGCGGTAGCCGCCCTGCGCCTCGCGCGCAAGCAGCAGCGATATCTGCCCGGGGTGGTCCTCCACGCGGTTGCGCCAGTGGGACTCGTGCTCGTCTATCACCTTCTCGCGCAGGTAGCGGCCGGTGCGCTCGAACTTGAGGAGCAGGTTCACCGTGTACCCGTCGCGGAGCCACATGTGCACGTCCTGGGCGAACGTGGAGAGCTTGCCTCTGTAGTAGCCGAGCGGCTCGAGGGCAACGGCAGCCTTGTCCAGGTCGAGCGGGTCGCGCCCGAACGAGACGACGTCGCGACCCGACAGGTGACGCCACAGCCACGAAGTGCCCGGCTCCGCTGTAGAAGCCTTGACGGGCGGCTCCGTCGCATCCTCACCTTTCGCCTCCGGACCCGCTTCTTCTCTCACGGCGCCCGGCATGAGCTCTGGCGCGTCGAGGAACACGGTGCCAGGCAGGTGCTCTAGAACCCGCGTCGTCCAGGTCGACCTGTCGTACTCGGCGAGCGAGACCGGCGCGAGCACGTGCGACTCGACGGGCCGGCCCTCGAGGGCGAGGGTCTCGAGCTCGTCTGCGAAGAACTCGAGGCGCAACGCGCCCTCCTCGTCGTCGGCGCTCAGATGGACGGTTATCGTGTCGCCCCTCACGGCGAAGCCCGGCGCCGCGTCGCGCTCGAACCCGAGACGCACGAGGCGTTCCAACAGCTCCTCGCGCGGGTACTCGTCGCCGGCTTCCAGGCGCAGCGCGAGGAGCTCCGGCTTCTCCGGCGCGCGGTCGAGCGCCCTGTCGAGGCTCACGACGACCTTCCCCCGCATGGCGTGCCAGTCCGCGAGCGTAGGCTCGACGGTCACTTCTGCTCCGAAGGCCGCAGCATCGCCGAAGAGCGGCAGCCGGTCCTCTGTAGTCAGCAGAACGGCCGGTCCGTCGTGCCTCGCGAACAGCGCAAGGCGCGCCACGCTCGGCAGGCCGAGCAGGCGGCCCGTCGTCGGCATGGTGCTAACTTCCTTCGTCGCCATCTCTGCCACTGTCGTCATCTTCCGGGTGGCCCAACGCCGCGCGGTAGGCCGCGTTGCGCGGCACGCCCAGCGCGGTCAGAGCGCCGCGCAAGAGCCTACCCCTTACGCCGGCCTGCGCCAGTCGCTCCGCGGCTTCCTGCGACTGGAGGCCGGCGAACGGCGACGCCTCGTCCTCGCCTTCCGCGTGCGGCCTTGGCGCCACGACGATGACGATCTCTCCCCTGGCGTCCTCTTCTCCGTACCGGGCCGCCAGCTCTTCGAGCGTGCCCCTCACCGTCTCCTCGTAGAGCTTGGACAGCTCCCGGCTAACGCTCGCCTGCCTCTCCGCGCCGCAGGCCAGTGCCAGGTCGGCGAGCGTTTCGGCCAAGCGGTTCGGCGACTCGTAGATGACGGTCGTGGCGTGCGACGCGGCCACGTCACGCAGGCGGCGGGCCCGCGAGGAGCCCTTGCGGGGGAGGAAGCCCTCGAAGGTGAACCTGGCCGTCGGCAGCCCGGACCCGACGAGCGCCGGCACGAACGCCGTCGCGCCCGGCAGCACTTCGACCTCGACGCCGGCCTCGAGAGCGAGAGCAACGAGCTCGCTGCCCGGGTCTGATATGCCGGGCGTGCCTGCGTCCGTCACGTACGCCAGCCATGGCGTCTCGGCGAGCAGGCTCGGCCCGCGGCTGGCGATCGTGTGGGCGTCGAGGCGCTCGAGTCGCGCCGTTATGCCGTGGTGATCAAGGAGCACCCGGGTGCGCCTCGTGTCTTCTGCAGCCACCGCGTCGGCGCGCCTCAGCACCTCGAGCGCCCTCAGCGTTATGTCTGCGAGGTTGCCTATCGGGGTCGGCACCAGCGTCAGCCGCCGGCTCTCCTTTGGTGCCGTGCCCTCGGCCATCCGCACAGGCTACCGCGGTGGCGCATCAGCGCCCGCGTCCGGCGGTTACGGCGCGCCGGCGATGAAGCGGGTGAGCCCTGTGTTGGGGTAGTAGAAGGCGAGGATCTGCCCGAAGTCGTAGCCCGAGTTCGCCAGCGCGCGGGCGCCGTACTGGCTCATGCCCACGCCGTGACCCCAGCCGTCGCCCGTGACCGTAAGCGAACCCTGGGCCCTGAAGACCATAGACTTGAGACCCCATGAGCGTGCGAGGCTCGTGAGCCTCGCGCCGCGCAGCACCCGGCTGCCGTCCGTGCCCACCACCTCGAGCTCGTCGACCCTGCCAGACTCCGAGAGGCCGACGACCCGCAACGAGACGACGTCGCCCACGCCCAGTCCCGCGGCCGCCAGAGAAGCGCCGAGGGCAGCGCCGTCCAGGCGGACGGCCCACGACCTGTGGGGGCTGTTGGAACGAGCGTCCTGTCTCGCGAGCAGGTAGGGCGACCACGTCCCCCATACCTCGGAGCTGGACGCGACCGTGCCGCCCGAGTCCGCGTGGTAGTACGTGCGCGCGGTCCTGCCGTCGTACGTGACGACCACGCCGGCGGTGGCGGCGATGGCGCTGTCGGTGCGCGGGTGCTCTGCCTCTACCCCCCTGTACACCTGGCAGTCCTCGGTCGCGCACATGTCGTACCTGGCCGCCGGGTCGAGAGAGGTCATCGTGTAGCTCCTCGCCGCCACGGCCTGGGCCTTGAGCGCCTCCATCGGCCACGAGGCCGCCATCTCGGAGGGCACGACGCCCCGGAGGTAGTCCTCGACGCTGACGACGTTCACGACCTCGACGGATCCGTCGACGGCGCTCAGGCGCGCGGACCCGCGGTAGCGGTGCCCGTCGAGGGAGAACGGTTCGCGCTCAGGGACCAACTCGAGTTGAGAGCCGATCGCGACGCCGTCGACGTAGAGGGCGTCGCCGACGGCGGAGACTGGCCATGAGAGGGAGGCAGGCGTGCGGAAGCCGCCCGTCCGGCTGGACTGTCCATGGTGCGGCCCCGCGACCTCGATGAGCACGGCCGGCTTCTCGGCGAGCAGCACGCGCACGAGCGCGCCCTGTGCATGCGCGGCGCCGCACACGGAGGCGAGCAGCAGGCAGAGCGCCGCCGCGAGCGGGGACCGCCCCACGCGGTGCTCGAAGGAGAGAAGACGTTGCGTGCGGGCACGCATTACGCGACAGTATCGCCGCGTGAGGGCCCGGGGTCGCGGAACAAACCCACACCGTTGGTTGCGGTACGTGGCAACATCGCATCATGTTCGTACCCAACCTGCTGGAAGGCAAGGTCGTGTTCGTCACGGGTGGCGGGACCGGCCTCGGCCTCTCCATGACGCGGCGGTTCCTCGAGCTGGGGGCCAGCGCGGTGATCGCCAGCCGGCGGCTCGAGGTTCTGGAGGCGAGCGCTAGGGAGCTCGCCGAGGAGACGGGCGGCGCCGTCATGCCCTTGCGTCTTGACGTCAGGGACCCCGAGGCGGTGGAGGCCGCGCTCGACGCAGCGTACGAGCGATTCGGAACCGTCGACGTCCTCGTGAACAACGCAGCAGGCAACTTCATCTCGCCGACGGAGCGACTGTCGCACAGGGCCTTCGACGCGGTGCTCGGCATCGTCCTGCACGGGACCGTCTACCTCACCCTGGCGATGGGTAAGCGGTGGATCGCCGCGGGCCGGGGCGGCGTCGTCCTCTCGATCGCCTCGACCTACGCCGAGAGCGGCTCCGGCTTCGTCGTGCCGTCGGCGGTCGCCAAGGCCGGGGTCGTGTCGCTCACGCGATCGCTGGCGGCCGAGTGGGGCCGCCACGGCATCCGGCTCAACGCGATCGCTCCCGGCCCATTCCCAACGGAGGGCGCATGGAGCCGGCTGATGCCGACGCGGGAGCTGCAGGAGCGGTTCATGACCCAGGTGCCTCTCGGCCGCCCTGGCGAGCACTCCGAGCTGGCCGACCTGGCCACCTACCTGATAAGCGACGGTGCGGCGTACGTCACGGGGTCGCTCTACTACATCGACGGTGGGGAGAGCGTCTACAACGCCGGTGAGTTCAACTCCCTCAGCGCGCTGTCGGAGGACGACTGGGACGCTCTGACGCCCCGCAGATCCTGAAGGGAGCGCCGCGCCCCGATGAGCTAGAGGTCCGAGCCGCCCGGCAGGCTCATGCGGAATACGCCCGTCGCGTCCTGATACGCGACCTTTACCGTGTAGACGCCGCCGCCGAGCTCGAACACCTCGTTTATCGCGATGGTCTCGCCTACCCTGTACGTCCGCTCGAAGACGGTCGTGAGGGGGCTGCCTTGCCTGCCGGTCTGGAAGCTTACAGACCGCTCGTGCAGGACGCTGACCGTTACCGCACCGCGCCTCACCCGGCCGCGGAAACCGACCGGCATGTCGTCGCGCATGACGGTCCTGCGGGAGGTCTCGGCGACGTGGTCCATCTTGTAGACGAGGATCGGGGTCTGGGTCGGGACGCCAAGGTACCAGCCGCGCAGCTCTCCGACGACGAAGAACACGGCCGCGAGGAACAGCAGGAAGCCCAGCAGGTCGCGCATGTGAGCCGGATGATAACGCGGTTCCGGCTACCGCCGCCGTGGACTTTGCCGCGTTGCACGCAGGCCGGAACTAAAGGGCGCCGCGCTCGATCTTCGGCGCGGCGCCCCGGCCTGGACGTTCCTGTGGCGTCTCCTTAGGGAGCGACGCCCTGCGCGGCCGCGTTCTTTATGTTCCTCAGCACCGTGTGCAAGATGCCGCCGTTGAGGTAGTAGTCGATCTCCACTGCGGTGTCCAGGCGGCTGACGACCTCGAAGCGCACCGTCGTCCCGTCCTCACGCGTGGCGGTCACGGGGATCTGCTGCTTGGGCTGAAGCTTCGCAGGCACCTCGATGTCGTAGGACTCGCGACCGGTAAGGCCGAGCACGTCCGGGTCCTGGCCGTCGAGGAACTGGAGCGGAAGCACCCCCATGCCGACGAGGTTCGACCGGTGGATGCGCTCGTAGCTCCTGGCGATGACGGCCCTGACGCCCAGCAGGTACGTGCCCTTGGCCGCCCAGTCGCGGCTCGAGCCCATGCCGTAGTCGTGCCCTGCGAGTACGATCGTCGGTATCTCCTGCTCGATGTAGTTGCGACTCGCCTCGTAGATGCTCTTGACCTCGCCGTCGGTGAAGTCGGTCGTGTAGCCGCCCTCGGTCCCCGGCGCCATCTGGTTCTTGAGCCGGATGTTGGCGAACGTCCCGCGGGTCATCACCCTGTCGTTGCCGCGCCGCGAGCCGTATGAGTTGAAGTCCCACTTCTCGACGCCGTGCTCCATGAGGTATTGCCCTGCCGGGCTGTTGACGGCGATCGAACCGGCTGGCGAGATGTGGTCGGTGGTGACGGAGTCGCCGACCTTCACGAGGACGCGCGCGCCGCGGATAGGCTCTGCCTCTGCCGGGTCGTCCGGCATGTCGATGAAGAACGGGGGCTCCTGGATGTACGTCGAGGAGTCCTGCCACTCGAAGAGCTGGCCGCCGCGAACGGGGATGGCGTTCCACTGCTCGTTCGACTTCTCGATGCCGTCGTATATGCGCTTGAAGGTCTCGGGGTTCATGGCCTTCTCGAGCTGCTCCGTGACCTCGGCGAAGGTTGGCCACAGGTCCCGGAGGTAGACGGGTTGGCCCTTGTCGTCCTCGCCCAGCGGGTCGTTGACGATGTCGACGTTCATGCTGCCGGCCAGCGAGTACGCGACCACGAGCGGCGGGCTCATCAGGTAGTTGGCCTTCACGTGCGGGTTGATGCGGCCCTCGAAGTTCCTGTTGCCTGAGAGCACGCTGGCCGCGACGATGTCGCCTTCCTGTATCGCCTCGACGACCGGCTCCGGCAGAGGGCCGGAGTTGCCGATGCACGTCGTGCATCCGTACCCCACGACGTAGAAGCCGACCTGCTCGAGGTACTTCATGAGCCCGGTGTCGTTGTAGTACTCGGTGACGACCTTTGATCCCGGCGCCAGGCTCGTCTTGACCCATGGCTTGGCGCGCATGCCTCTCTCGGCAGCCTTCTTCGCCACGAGCCCGGCGGCGAGCATCACGGACGGGTTGCTGGTGTTCGTGCACGAGGTGATGGCCGCGATGACCACGTCACCGTGG
>CAZMFX010000129.1:0-6471 GCA_964565625.1 uncultured bacterium | reverse complement strand
AGCGTGACGTCGAGAAGCCGTTCCTGATGCCCGTCGAGGACGTCTTCACGATCACGGGCCGCGGCACCGTCGCCACGGGGCGCATCGAGCGCGGTGGCGTCAAGACGGGTGACGAGGTCGAGATCGTCGGGCTGCGCGACACCGCCAAGTCGGTTGTCACGGGCGTCGAGATGCACCGCAAGACGCTCGACTCCGGGGTCGCCGGCGACAACGTTGGCGTGCTGCTGCGTGGCGTTGGTCGTGACGACATCGAGCGTGGTCAGGTGTTGGCCAAGCCGGGTTCGATAACCCCTCACACGGGCTTCGCCGGTTCGGTCTACATCCTGAAGAAGGAGGAGGGCGGCCGGCACAGCGCGTTCTTCACGGGTTATCGTCCGCAGTTCTACTTCCGTACGACCGACGTTACGGGCGTCGTGACGTTGCCTGATGGCGTCGAGATGGTGATGCCTGGTGACAACGTGGAGTTGTCTGTCGAGCTGATCAAGCCGATCGCGATGGAAGAGGGTCTCCGTTTCGCCATCCGTGAGGGTGGGCGCACCGTCGGTGCCGGCGTCGTGACCAAGGTAACGAAGTAAGCCATGGCGACGCCCCGCATCCGCATCAAGCTCAAGTCGTTCGATCACCGCAGCCTCGACAGCTCGGCGACGAAGATCGTCGAGACAGTCAGGCGCACGGGCGCCAAGGTCGCGGGCCCGGTCCCGCTACCGACGCGCATCCGCCGGTTCTGCGTGCTCCGTGGCCCGTTCGTGGACAAGGACAGCCGCGAGCACTTCGAGATCCGCACGCACAACAGGCTGATCGACATCAAGTCGCCAACCAAGAGCACCATCGACTCTCTCATGCACCTCGACCTCCCGACAGGGGTCGACATCGAGATCAAGACGGTCGGAGGCCGGTAGAAGTGAAAGGCATCCTCGGCACCAAGGTGGGCATGACCCAGGTATGGCAGGGCGACCGGCTCGTTCCGGTCACCGTCCTGCTTGCCGGTCCATGCCCCGTGGTGCAGCGCAAGACACCGGCCACGGACGGCTACACGGCCGTCCAGCTCGGCTGGTTCGAGAAGAAGGAGAAGGCGGTGAACAAGCCGCTCGCCGGGCACTTCAAGAAGGCCGGCGTGGGGCCTCAACGTCACCTCGTCGAGTTCCGCGACTTCGAGCCCGAAGGTGAGAACGTCACCGTCGAGTCGTTCGCTGCAGGCGAGAAGATAGACGTGACCGCAACGTCGAAGGGCCGCGGCACCGCCGGCGTGATGAAGCGCTGGAACTTCGGCGGCATGCCCGCCAGCCACGGCACCAAGAAGAAGCACCGCCACCCCGGCTCCATCGGGCAGCGGAAGTTCCCAGGGCGCGTCTACAAGGGCAAGCGCATGGCCGGCCAGTACGGCAGCGAGCGCGTGACCACGCTGGGCCTCGAGGTGATCGAGGTGCGCCCGGAGGACAACCTGCTCCTCGTCAAGGGTGCAGTTCCCGGTCCCAACGGTGGTCTCGTCGAGGTGCGCGTATCGAAGAGGGGGGCCAGCTGATGGCAGTCACCATCCCCGTCGTCGGCGCAGACCGCAAGGTGACGCTCGACCTGCCTGAACCCAAGGAGTCCGTCCTGCACGAGGTCGTCGCATGGCAGCTCGCCAAGCGGCGCCGCGGCACGGCGGCCACCAAGACCCGCAGCGCGGTCGTCGGCTCGACCGCGAAGATCTGGCCGCAGAAGGGCACGGGTCGCGCCCGCCACGGCAGTCGCAAGGCACCCATCTTCGTAGGCGGCGGCGCGGCTTTCGGCCCGCACCCGCGCGACTACGGCTACACCCTGCCCAAGCGCGTCAGGCAGCTAGGCCTCCAGATGGCGATAGCCAGCCGCGCCAACGCCGGCAAGCTGACGCTCGTTGAGTCGTTCGGGGTCGAAGGCAAGACGAGGCAGTTCGTTGCATGGGCGAAGGAGAACGGGATAGACGGCAAGGAGCGCGTGCTCCTCGTGACGGACGACGAGCTCGCCCGCCGCGCCGCCCGCAACCTGCCGTGGGTCGACGTGCTGCCGCGCGCCGGCCTGAACGTCTACGACGTGCTGAGAGCCGACCACCTGATCGCAGACGCAGTGCTCTTCGAGGGTGAGGCCGCAGCGTGAACCCGAGCGACGTCATCCTCCGTCCGGTCCTCTCCGAGAAGGCCGTGATGGCGATGCAGGACGGCAAGTACACGTTCTACGTGCACCCGAGCGCCAACCGCGTGCAGGTCAAGGAGGCCGTCATGGCCGTCTTCGACGTCGACGTCACGCAGGTGAACCTCGTGAAGGTGCGCAGCAAGGTCAAGACTCAGGGGCGGTACTCGGGCCGCACCCCTGAACGGCTGAAGGCGATCGTGACCCTCAAGCCCGGTCAGAAGATAGACCAGCTCGAGGGCCTCTCGTAAGGAGGGAGGGTAAGAAATGGCAACCAAGAAGTACCGTCCGTACACCCCCTCCCGCCGGTTCATGACGACATCGGACTTCGGCGAGATAACGAGAGACAGGCCAGAGAAGTCTCTCGTCAAGCCGATGAAGAAGTCGGGCGGCAGGAACAACAAGGGGCGCATAACGTCGCGGTTCCGCGGCGGCGGCCACAAGCGGCGCTACCGCGCCATCGACTTCAGGAGGCGTGAGAAGGAGGGCGTGCCAGCCAAGGTGGCGGCGGTCGAGTACGACCCGAACCGCAGCGCCAACATCGCCCTGCTCAACTACGCTGACGGCGAGAAGCGCTACATACTGGCGCCCGAGAAGGTGACCGTCGGCAGCGTCCTCCTGGCGGGCACCGAGGCGGAGCCGGACGCCGGCAACGCCATGCCGCTCCGGTTCATCCCTGTCGGCAGCGTGGTCCACGCGGTCGAGATGGTTCCTGGCAAGGGCGCTCAGCTGGCGCGCTCCGCCGGCACGAGCCTGCAGATCCAGGGCCGCGACGGCGCATACGTCACCGTCCGCATGCCGTCTGGCGAGCTCAGGCGGGTGCACGGCGACTGCTACGCGACCGTCGGGTCTGTCGGCAACTCCGAGCACAAGAACATCGTCATCGGCAAGGCCGGCCGCAAGCGCTGGATGGGACGCAAGCCGCACCAGCGCGGTCGCGCCATGAACCCGGTCGACCACCCGCACGGCGGCGGGGAAGGTCGCTCGACCGGCGGGCGCCCGCCCGTCAGCCCGTGGGGCCAGCAGGCGAAGGGCCTCAAGACCCGCGACAAGCGCAAGGTCTCCGGGCGGTTCATCGTCCGCCGCCGGAAGGGGAAGTGAGCCATGGCTCGTAGCCTGAAGAAGGGGCCGTTCGTCGACGGGCACCTGCTCAAGAAGGTAGACGCCGCCAACGCCTCCGGCGACAGGCGCGTCATCAAGACGTGGAGCCGGCGCTCCACCATCGTTCCCGAGATGGTCGGGCACACGATCGGCGTCTACAACGGCCGCCAGCACGTGCCCGTATTCGTCCAGGAGACGATGGTCGGTCACAAGCTCGGCGAGTTCTCGCCGACCCGCAGCTTCCGCGGTCACAGCGGCAGCCGCAGAGAGTGACCGTGCAGAACGTGACAGTGCCACAGGCCAAGGCTTCACTCAGGATGCTGCGCGTCACGCCGCGCAAGACGCGCCTGGTCGCGGACCTCATCCGCGGCAAGGACGTCACGCAGGCGGAGTCCATCCTGAAGTTCACAGACAAGCGTTCGGCCGCGCCGATCCTCAAGCTCCTCAAGAGCGCGCGCGCCAACGCCGTAAACAACCACGACATGTTCGACGACAGGCTGTTCGTGAAGGAGATCCAGGTCGGGGACGGGCCCACGCTCAAGCGCGCCATGCCGCGCGCACGTGGCCGCGCCGACCTGATGCGGAAGCGGACTTGCCACGTCTCGATAACCTTGGAGGAACGCAGTGGGAAATAAGATCAATCCCGTCGGGTTCCGCCTCGGGGTGAACACGCAGCCGTCCGCTCACTGGTACGCCAGCGCGAAGGACTACCCGAAGCTGCGGGCCGAGGACGAGCGGATCCGCAAGGTCGTAAGGGAGGATGTCGGTCACTCCGGCATCTCGCGCATCGAGATCGAGCGCGCAGCCCACAACGTGAACGTGACGATCCACACGGCCAAGCCCGGCGTCGTGATCGGTCGCGGCGGCGAGTCGATAAAGCAGCTGAGGTTCAAGCTCGGCAAGTTCATCGGCGGCAACGTCGCCGTGAACGTGCAAGAGGTCCCGAACCCCAACACGAACGGCGCCCTCATCGCGCAGCGTATCGCCGAGCAGCTCGAACGCCGCTTCGCCTTCCGCCGCGCCATGAAGCAGGCGGTGCAGCGGACGATGGAGTCCGGCGCCCGCGGCGTCAAGGTGCGCTGCTCCGGACGCCTAGGCGGCTCGGAGCAGGCCAGGCCGGAGTGGTACTCGGAGGGCCGCGTGCCGCTGCACACCCTGCGTGCCGACATCGACTACGGCACGGCAGAGGCGAACACGACGTACGGCATCATCGGCGTGAAGGCGTGGGTCTTCCACGGCGAGATCGTCGGCGACAAGCAGCGCCGCGCCGCCGTCGTGCCCCGTCCCAAGACCGACGACGACAAGAAGAAGCGCCGCCGTCCCCAGGCTCGCCGCCGCGACGGCAGGGGTGGCCGTGACGGCCGTCCCAGGGCGCGTAGGGAGTAAGGGATGCTGCTACCCAAACGCGTCAAGTACCGCAAGCAGATGCGGGGCCGCATGACGGGCGACACCAAGGGCGGCGACTACGTGGCCTTCGGCGACTACGGCCTCGTGGCGTTGGAGCCCGGCTGGATCAGGTCGAACCAGATCGAGGCGTGCCGCATAACGATGAGCCGGTTCTTCAAGCGCGGCGGGAAGATCTACATCCGGATCTTCCCCGACAAGCCCATAACCAAGAAGCCGCAGGAAGTGCGCATGGGTAAGGGCAAGGGCGCCGTCGAGTACTGGGTCTCCGTCGTCAAGCCCGGCCGCGTGCTCTTCGAGGTCTCGAACGTGACGGAGGAGCAGGCCAAGGAGGCCTTCAGGCTCGCGTCGCACAAGCTGCCCATCAAGACCAAGATGGTCAAGCGGGAGATCTACGATGAAGTCCAGTGAGATAAGGGGCCTTGACGGCGAGGAGATCGCCGCCGAGGTGGAGAAGCGTAGGCAGGAGCTCCTCGACCTGCGCATCCAGTCGGCAATCGGTCAAACCTCCAACCCGCGACGCATCAGGACGGCGAAGCGGGAGATCGCTCGGCTGCTGACGATCGCCAACGAGAAAGCGGAAGGCTGATGCACAAGACGATGCAGGGCCGAGTCATCTCTGACAAGGCAGACAAGACAGTGACCGTGAACGTGGAGAGGCGCTTCAAGCACCCGCTCTACGGCAAGGTCGTAACCGTCTCCAAGAGGTACCTGGCGCACGACGAGGGCAACGAGTACGGCGTCGGGGACATCGTGGAGATAGCAGCCAGCAGGCCGATAAGCAAGCGGAAGCGCTTCGTCGTCACGCGGCTCGTCGAGAAGGCGCGCGCCTAGAGGGGCGTAGAGCGAGATGATCCAGCAGGAGACATACCTAGACGTAGCCGACAACTCCGGCGCCAGGAGGATCCAGTGCATAAGGGTCCTCGGCACCGGGCAGCAGTGGGTCGGCGGCGTGGGCGACATCATCGTGGCGGCCGTGAAGGACGCGATCCCTCACGCAGCCATCAAGAAGGGTGAAGTCGTCAAGGCCGTGATAGTGCGGACCAAGAAGGAGGTCAACCGGAAGGACGGTTCCTCCATCCGGTTCGACTCCAACGCGGCCGTGATCATCAACAACCAGAACGAGCCCCGCGGGACGCGCGTGTTCGGGCCTGTTGCCCGCGAGCTGCGCGAGAAGCGGTTCATGCGCATCGTGTCGCTGGCGCCGGAGGTGCTGTGATGGCCGCTAGCAAGACCCGTATCCGCAAGGGCGACAACGTCCGCGTCATAGCAGGCAAGCACAAGGGCCAGGAAGGCGAAGTGATGGCCGTGCTGCGCGACACCGGCCGCGTCGTCGTGAAGAACGTCAACATCATCAAGAAGTCGCGCAAGCCGACGCAGGACAACCCGCGCGGCGGCTTCGTCGAGCAGGAGGCGAGCATCCACCTGAGCAACGTCCAGCTGCTCGACCCCCAGAAGAACGAGCCGACCCGTATTGGCGTCAAGTTCGCCGCGGACGGCACCAAGATCCGCGTCGCCTCCAAGAGCGGCGCCGAGCTGGACGAGTGAGCGAGATGGATCAGGTCAGGTCACCAAGCAAGCAGCGCTACCAGGACGTCAAGCAGCAGCTGATCGAGCGTCACGGCTACGGCAACGTCATGGCGGTGCCCCGCATCGAGAAGGTAGTCATCAACATGGGCCTCGGCGAGGCTCGTGAGGACTCCAAGGTCATGGAGCGGGCGAGCAGGGAGCTGGCACAGATCGCGCTGCAGCGCCCGGCCGTCACGCGCGCCAAGAAGTCGGTCTCGAACTTCAAGGTCCGCGCCGGCATGCCGGTCG
>CAZMFX010000128.1:0-6593 GCA_964565625.1 uncultured bacterium | reverse complement strand
CGCTGCTGTCATCCACCCTGGCCGTCGCGCTCATATTCCGGACGCTCGACTCGCTGCGGGTGTTCGACATCTTCCAGGTGGTGCTAGGCAACCAACGGTACTCGATGGCCAGTTACGCGCAGGACGTACTAATCAGCCAGAGGCACCTCGGGCTGTCTTCCGCCGCCTCCGTGATCATCTTCGTGCTCGTGGCCGTCTTCGCCGTGCTCTACATCCGCATGCTCGGCATAAGGGACAACTCGTGAACCGGGCGACGCGGCGCGTCGTTGGACGCGTCTTCTTCTACCTGCTCATCGCCATAATCTTCGTCTACCTGATGTTCCCGTTCTACTGGGCGCTCGTCTCGGCGCTGAAGACCCAGGCGGAGCTGATACAGACACCCGCCACCCTGTGGCCGACCAACCCAGTACTGACGAACTTCCGCGCCGTCCTCAGCAACGACCGCTTCCTGCGCGCCCTCGTCAACTCGACCATAGTCGCCGGCTCGGTGACGCTACTGAGCCTCGTCGTCGGCTCGTTCGCCGGTTACGCGCTCGGCAAGATGCGCTTCAGGGGCAAGGGACCGTCTCTTTACGTGATCCTCGCCATGACGATGTTCCCGCAGATAGCGGTGCTTGCCGGCCTCTACGCCGTTATCCGCGTGCTGGGCATGCCTGCGATACCCAGCATGATCCTCTCCTACCTGCTCTTCACGCTCCCGTTCACGGTCTGGGTCCTCACCGCGTTCTTCCGCGACCTGCCGGACTCGCTGCTGCAGGCCGCTCAGGTGGACGGAGCCACCCTCTTCCAGTCGTTCCGCCTCGTCCTGCTGCCCCTCGCCGCGCCCGCGATGGTCACGACCGGCCTGCTGGCCTTCATCCAGGCGTGGAACGAGTACCTCTTCGCGCTCACCTTCACGGTCATCGACCCGCCATCGCGTACGGTGCCCGTCGCCATCGCTCTCTTCACCGGCGAGATAGCGCGGCAGGAGCCGTTCGGAGAGATAATGGCGGCCGCCGTGATAGTCACGATCCCCCTCGTCGCGCTCGTGCTGATCTTCCAGCAGCGCATCGTGGCCGGGCTGACAGCCGGGGCGGTGAAGGGGTAGGCCACCCGAACGCCAGGCGACTTGTCGTTTCTCTCGCGGCCGGGGCCAAGCGCCCCGGCCGGCTCGAGCGCCGGGGCGGCACCCGCACGTGCGGCAGGCGGCGCAGGCCTCAGACGACCGACCCTCTGAGCCGCAGCAGGCCGTACGCGCTCACGGTCGGCCCGTCTCTCACCTCGCCGTCCAGCATCAGGCGCTCGAGCTCCTGAAGAGTGAACGCCGCCGTCTCCATCCCCGCCTCCGTCGGCTCGAGGCTCCTGTCGCCAGGCGTGAGCCGCGTCGCGAGGAAGACGTGGAAGCCCTGGCTCGAGTAGCCGTTCGCCTGATAGAGGAAGCCGAGCGGCGCCATCTCACCGGCCCGCATGCCCGTCTCCTCGCGCAGCTCCCTCCTCGCCAGCTCCTCGGGGGAGTGGCCGGGGTCCTCAGCCGAGCCCTGCGGGAACTCCCAGAACGCGCCGCCTATCGGGTAGCGGTACTGACGCACCAGGTGGAACCGGGTCCCGTCCCACGGGATCACGAGCGCGAAGTCTGGCTTCTCGACGACGCCGTAGATGCCCCGATGGCCGCCCGGGAACTCGACCTCGTCCTCGCGCACCGTCATCCACCTGTTGCTGTAGACGACGCGGGTCGAGAGCCGCGCTATCACGTCGTCCTTCTCGTCCCGACCCATCTACGAGCTCACGCTTCGCCCATGGCGGCGAGCACCCCTGCTATCTGCCTGACGACATCGGGGTTCGCCATGACGTCGGTGTTGCTTACCTCCTGACCGTTCACCAGCCTCGCGACCGCCATCTCCATGGGCTTGCCGCTTCTCGTCCTCGGGAGGCCCGGCACGCTCACGATCACGCGTGGCACGTGCCTGGGCGACGCGCCCTCCCTTACCGCCCGCGTGATCCGCGAACGCAGCTCCTCAGTCAGCTCCTGACCCGACCTCAGCACGACGAGCAGCCATACCTCCTCGTCGCTCGCCCCGCCTGAGGCGCCGGCCAACGCGGGCCCGGTCTTGCGACCGACAGCGGCGGCCTCCACCACCTCCGGCACGGTCTCGAGGGCCCGGTACACCTCGGCGGTGCCGATCCGCACGCCACCCGGGTTGAGGGTCGCGTCCGACCGCCCGTGCGCGATGATGCCGCCGTGTGGCGTGAACTCGATAAGGTCCCCGTGGCGCCACACGCCGGGGAAGGTGGAGAAGTAGGCGCCAAGGTAGCGCTCGTACGCCGGGTCGCCGGCGAACCTGAGCGGCATCGACGGGAGCGGCTGGCGGCACACGAGCTCGCCCGGCCCCCGCTCGACCGGCTCCCCGTCCTCACCGTACGCCGCCAGGTCGACCCCCAGCCCCGGCCGCTGGATCTCGCCCGCGTAGACGGGCAGGGTCGGGACGCCCAGCATGAAGCAGCCGACGATGTCCGTCCCTCCCGAGATGCTGGCAAGGTGGACGTCGTCGCCGACGTGCTCGTACACGTACCGGAACCCCGACGGAGAGAGCGGCGAGCCTGTAGATGTGACCGTTCGCAGGCTGCTCAGGTCGTAGCGCTCGGACGGCCTCGCGTCCTCGGCAGCAAGCCCGTGGATGAAACGCGCGGACGTGCCGAAGAGGGTCACGGAGTGCCGCTCCGCCAGCTCGAAGAGTGACATGCCGTGGGGGTGAACAGGCGACCCGTCGTAGAGGACGACGGTGGCGCCGCACGACAGCGCGGAGACGAGCCAGTTCCACATCATCCAGCCGCACGTCGTGAAGTACAGGACGACGTCGCCCCTGCGCACGTCGCAGTGGAGGGCCAACTCCTTCCTGTGGGTGAGCAGCACGCCCCCTGCTCGGTGGACCATCGCCTTCGGGGTCCCCGTCGTGCCGGAGGAGAAGAGGACGTAGAGCGGGTGATCGAACGGGAGGTCGCGGAAGGTCGCGCCTCGCGCCTCGCCGACGAAGCCTTCCCACGGCATCGCGCCGTCCGGCACCACAGACTCGACGCCGCTGTACGGGAGGACGACCGTGGGCACCCCACCCAGAGCGTCCCTGAGGCTCGAGACGGTGCTCGACGTGTCGAACACCTTGCCGCCGTACCGGTACGCGGTCGTGGCGAACAGCGCCTTGGGCGCGAGCTGTTCGAAGCGAGCGGCAGCTGCTGGCGCCCCGAAGTCAGGGGACGCGGAGGCGAACACGGCGCCAAGGCCGGAGCACGCGAGCATCAACGCCAGTGTCTCAGGCACGTTGGCGGCGAGCGCGACGACGTGGTCGCCCTCCCCCACCCTCAGACGCCTCAGCCCGTCCTGCGCCCGCGCGACGAGCTCATCGAGCTCGGCGAAGCTGAGCCGCGACTCGGCGCCGGACTCGTCGGCGGCTATCACGGCCGTGGCTCGCGGGTCCACGCCCACCGGTCGCAGCATGGCGCGCGCGTACGAGAGCGTCGCCCCCTCGAACCAGCGGGTGTACGGCATGGGGTCGCCCGAGATCACGCGCTGCGACCGGGATGCGAACGGCAGCTCGAGCCAGTCGGCAAGGTCGGACCAGAACTCCCTCGGCTCAGAGACGCTCCAGGCGTGAAGCGCGTCGTAACCGGGGAGCGCCAACCCGCGCGTCCGCTCGACCCTGCGCCGGAACGCCGCCATGTTCGTCGCGGCGGCGCGCTCCTCCGTCAGTCGCCACAACGCTTCGTCCACGACGCGAGTGTACCCTTGCGTGGTGTTCGCTTCCGGCGCTCGCGGAGCCCGTAGACGACCTTCTCGCCCGTCGGGGATCGGTGACGGTCGGGCCGGGCTGGACGTCGGCTCCCTGAGGCGCATCTTCCGCTTCGCGCGTCCGTACAGCTGGCTGCTGGTTGTAGGCATCGTCAGCGTGGCAGTTGCCGGGGTGCTCGGCCTGGCGTTCCCCCTACTCGTCCGCCGGTTGCTCGACGCTGCCTTCGTGCCGGGCGCCGCGACCGACGCCGCACGCGGCGCCCTCGACTCCGCCGTGCTGCTGCTCGTGGGGCTGGTGCTGTTGCAGGCCGCCTTCAACTACCTCCGCACGTACTGTCTCGGCAGGACGGGCGAGGCCGTCGTGGCCGACATGCGCAAGGCCCTGTTCTCGCACCTCATAGGGCTGGACGTCCCGTTCTTCGAGCGGCGCAAGACGGGCGAGCTCATGTCGAGGCTCACGGCCGACGTCGCGACGGTGCAGTCCGCCGTATCCCAGGCGCTCGCGCAGGTCGTCAACCAGGGCATAACGCTCGTCGGCGGGCTAGTCCTGCTCTTCGTGCTCGAGCCCCGGCTCACCCTCGTGATGCTCGCGATCGTGCCACCTGTCGTGCTCGCTGCCGCCGTGTTCGGGCGGTCGCTGAGGCGGGTGTCTTCCACCTACCAGGACAGCTTGGCGGCTGCCTCTGCCGACGCCGAGGAGGCCGTCTCCGGCGTGAGGGTCGTCAAGGCCTTCGCCGCAGAGGACATCGAGCGCGAGCGCTACGGGCGCGGCATCGACGTGACGTTCGCCGCCGCCCTGCGCCGTGTGCGGCTCCGCGCTCTCTTCGTGCCCGCCGTGCTGCTCTGCGCCTTCGCCGGCCTGTCCGTCGTCCTCTGGTACGGCGGCCGGCTGGCGCTGGCCGGCCAGCTCTCCTCCGGCGACCTGGTGGCCTTCCTGCTTCTCACGATGTTCGTCGCCGGCTCGCTCGGCACCTTCACAGGCCTGTGGGCGCAGCTACAGGAGGCCTCCGGCGCGTCGAGACGCGTCTTCGAGATCCTCGAGGCGCCGGCGGACCTGCACGAGGACCCGCAGCCGGTCGAGATCGGCGATGTGAGAGGCTCCGTCGCGCTCGAGAACGTCAGCTTCACGTACCCTGGCCGGTCGGAGCCGGCGCTCTCCGGGGTGGACCTTCTGGCCGAGCCCGGCAGCGTCGTCGCGGTCGTCGGCCCCAGCGGCGCCGGCAAGAGCACGTTGCTCTCGCTGCTCCTCAGGTTCCGTGACCCGACGGAAGGCCGCGTGACCCTCGACGGCGTCGACCTGAGGCGCATGCGCACCTCGGACCTCCGCGCCAACGTTGGGCTGGTCCCGCAGGAGACGCTGCGGTTCTCAGGCTCGGTAACGGACAACCTCCGCTACGCTCGGCCGACTGCGACCGATGACGAGGTGATGGCGGCCGCGCGCGCCGCCGACGCCCACGAGTTCATCCTCGCGCTGCCGGAGGGCTACGACACCCCGGTCGGCGAGCGCGGCGTGAAGCTCTCCGGCGGCCAACGTCAGCGCATCGCGATCGCCCGGGCGCTGCTCAAGGACCCGCGCGTCCTGCTGCTGGACGAGGCGACGAGCTCGCTGGACGGCGAGTCGGAGGCGGCCGTGCAGGCGGCGCTGCAGCGGCTGATGGTCGGGCGCACGACGATAGTCGTCGCGCACCGCCTCTCGACGGTCGTGAACGCCGACCGCATCGTCGTCATGAGCCGCGGACGCGTCGTCGACAGCGGCTCGCACTCCGAGCTGATCGCCAAGCCCGGCCTCTACCGCGACCTCTTCGCCACCCAGCTCGCCTCTGGCAAGCCAGGAAAGCCCGAAAGCGAGCGAGCCTTATATGATTAGGGGTCATGCCGCTAGAGGTCGTCTCACAGTTCGAACCGAAAGGTGACCAGCCCGAAGCGATCGCCGGGCTCGTCGAGGGCCTCGGCGACGGCCTGAGGTTCCAGACGCTCCTCGGCGCGACGGGCACGGGCAAGACGTACACGATGGCCAAGGTGATCGAGGCCGTGCAGCGGCCCGCGCTGGTGCTGGCCCCCAACAAGATCCTCACCGCCCAACTCGCGTCAGAGTTCCGCGAGTTCTTCCCCGACGCCGCGGTCGAGTTCTTCATCTCGTACTACGACTACTACCAGCCGGAGGCGTACGTGCCGGCGCGCGACCTCTTCATCGAGAAGGACGCGAACATAAACATGGAGCTCGAGAGGCTGCGGCACTCGACGACGAGAAGCTTGCTGACGCGCAAGGACGTCATAGTCGTCGCCTCCGTATCCGCCATATACGGCCTCGGTTCGCCAGACGAGTACGAGAAGATGCACCTGCTGCTCGACATCGGCCGCAAGGTGCCGCGCGACCAGATCCTGGAGACGCTCGTCACGCAGCAGTACGAGCGCAACGACATAGAGCTTCAGCCCGGCCGTTTCCGGGCCCGCGGCGACGTGATCGAGGTGTGGGCGGCGTACGAGGAGCAGCCGCTGCGCATCGAGCTGTGGGGTGACGAGATCGACAGGCTGTCACTCGTCGACCCGTTGACGGGCGACGAGACGGCAGAGGTCGAGAGCACGACCGTCTTCCCGGCGCGGCACTACGTGACGCCGCACGACAAGCTGCAACCCGCGATCGAGGCCATCGAGCGCGACCTCGGCAAGCAACTCGAGTACTTCGACAACACGGGCAAGCTCCTGGAGAAGCAGCGCCTGCGCGAGCGCACGATGTACGACCTCGAGATGCTGAGGACCCTCGGGTACTGCAACGGCATCGAGAACTACTCGCGCTACCTCGAGAACCGGCCACCCGGCTCGCCGCCGAACA
>CAZMFX010000127.1:0-6640 GCA_964565625.1 uncultured bacterium | reverse complement strand
CGACCGTTGGCTCCAAGAGAAGCCCCGTCCAGCACGGGGTTTCTTTGTTTGTGAGTGAAGTGATTGGCCCGCGCTCCAGGGGGGACGGATGCACGGGCCAGCGCGGAGTCTAGTGACGGCAGATTACAGTTCGCTTACGGGGCCCACATGGAAGCCGGTCCTTCTGCACGTGTTAGAGGCGAACACGCCGGCCCGACGAAGACAGAACACGGCGAGATGATTGCCAGCCACCTTCGCGGTGAGAACGGAATCCGGCGGGCGACACGACGCTTGGCCGACCGGCACTAGCGTCGTTCACAGGGAAGCAAGGAGCGAGACCTGTGAAGCACGTACTCTTCTTCGGACTGGTCGCCCTCTACGTCGTGATGATCGGGCAGAACTGGGCGCACTTCACCGCCGCGGTGCTGGCGCGCGTGTGGCTGCGCTACGACGGGCGGCTGGACGTCGTGCCCGTGACGATCGGGGGCGGGCCACTCCTCGGGACCGCGCGCCGCTGAAGCGATCGGGACGGCCCGCCCTAGTCGCGAAGCGGGACCAGCGCGAGGCCGTCCGGCTCCTCGCCAACTGGCATCGACCTGAGGATCTCGCCGGTGGCGACAGCGATCTCGTGTACCTCGCCGGTCGCCGTAGCAGCGACGTAGAGCAGCCGTCCGTCCGGCGTCGGGAGCGTACCGACCGGCGCCGAGCCCTGCGGCAGCGAGATGCTGCGGACCAGCTCGTGCGACCGCACGTCGTGAAGGTCCACCTTGGCGTCGGCCAGGCAGGTGACCGCCATAAGGTCGGCGTCGACCCTCGTCACCCGTATCGGCACGCGGCAGGTGGGGAAGACGCCCAACGGCTCCAGGTCTGCCGCGGAGAGGACGTGGACCTCGTGCTCCTCGTTGCTGCCGATCCAGACCTGTGAGCTGTCGCCTGTGACGGCGATGCCCTCCGAGCCGGCTCCCACCACGGCGGAGGTCACGCTGCCGTCATGCAGGTCTAAGCGGCTCACGGCCCCGCCTCTGATGTTGGCCGCGAAGGCGGCAGAGCCATCGGGCGCCGCGACGACCATGTGAGGCAGGCTCCGGCCGGTCTCGATCACCTGAACGTCGTCCGGGTGGCCCAGGTCGAGGGAGAGGACGGCGTCGTCCGCCTCTACGGTCACGAGCAGCCGGGAAGTTCCAGGCACGAGCGCGAGCCCGTGCGGCATCGACTGCGGCTCGGTAGAGATCCTGTCCACCACCGACCTGGAAGCCAGGGCGACAACGGCGACCGACTGGCCGCGCCTGTCCCTCGCGGCGTACATGCTCACCAGCGCGAGTGGAGAGCCCGTGGGAGACATGTCGGGCGGCACCACGACCACCTCGTGAGGGCCGGGCCCCACCTCGACGCCCCACTCAACGCTGCCGCTCGCCAGCTCGAGCGCCAGCAGCTCGCCTGCCGACTTGTCTACGACCAGAAGGTGTGTCGGTTCAACGCTCATCGGCGCTCCTCCCCAGGCGGACGCGAACGTGGCCGCCAACAGTGTCGACAGAAGGGCGTTCACGCCTCGCCTTCGGCTCATGCCCAAAGCCTAACGGGGCGGAGCTTAGACTCGGTCGTGGCAGACCACGTCTCGAGCCAGGGCCTTCCAGCCGACAGGCCGGTCACACGAAGGCGCGGCCTGCGAGAGCCTGTCAACTCGGTCACCCACATCGTGGGCGCGGTAGCCGCGCTCGTCGTGAGCGTTCCGCTCGTCGTGCTCACGCGCGGCGACTGGGTGGATCACATGGCGACAGCAGTCTTCTGCATCACGTCCGTCACGCTGTTCGTCGCCAGCTCGTTGCTCCACTCGCTGTGGGTGAGCCCGGCGCGCGAGGTGTGGCTGAGGCGCTTCGACCACGCTGCCATCTTCCTGCTCATAGCCGGCACCTACACGCCCGTGCTGCTGGTCGCGCTGAGGCCGGGCAGCCCGCGGCTCGCGTGGACGCTCTTCGCGATCGTGTGGCTCATGGCGGCCGCCGGGCTCGGGTTCAAGCTCGCCTGGATAGAGGCGCCAAGATGGCTTTCAACCGGCATCTATCTGCTCATGGGGTGGCTGGTCGTTGGCGCCATCGTGCCCGTCGTCCGCGCCTTGGGGACGACAGGCACGGTCTGGCTCGTCCTCGGCGGGCTGAGCTACACCGTTGGAGCTGTCATATACGGGCTCAAGCGGCCCAACCCGTGGCGGAGCGTAGGCTTCCACGAGATCTGGCACGTGCTCGTCCTGCTGGGTTGGGCGTGCCACACGGTGATGGTCTTCCTCGTCGCCCTACGGACATGAGCCGCCTCAGAACCGCTCGGTGACGCTCTTCATCTCCACGAACAGCCGCAGGTAGTCTGGCCCGCCCGCCTTGGAGTTGGTGCCCGACATGTCGAAACCGCCGAACGGCTGGATGCCGACGAGCGAACCCGTGATCTTGCGGTTGAAGTAGAGGTTGCCTACCCGGAACTCGCGGCGGGCGCGCTCCAACCTGCTGCGGTCGCGGCTCATGACTCCACCGGTCAACGCGTACTTCGTCGAGTTCGCGAGCTGGAGCGCGTGGTCGAAGTCCCGAGCCCGGATCACTGCCACGACGGGCCCGAATATCTCCTCCTGCGCTATCACCGAGTCGTTAGGCACGTCAGCGAAGACCGTCGGCTGCACGTACCATCCCGGACCGGCGTCCTTGGCCCTGTCTCCGCCCGTGACGAGCTTCGAGTCCGCCTTGCCTTTCTCCAGGTAGCCGAGGATCTTCTCGAACTGACGCTCGCTGATGACAGCTGCGACGTCTGCGTTCTCCTCCGCGGGCCCGACCGTCAGGCGCTTCACCCCCTCGGCGAAGCGGTCGAGGACGTCGTCGTACACCTCGTCGACGACGATCAGCCGGCTCATGGCCGAGCACTTCTGGCCCTGGAAGCCGTACCCGCCCGCGACCGCCGCGCTGACCGCAAGTTCCAGGTCGGCGGTCTCGTCTACTATCAGAGCGTCCTTGCCGCCCATCTCGAGGTACGCGCGCTTGATCCAACGCTGCCCCTCGTGCACCTTGGCAGCCCGCTCGTTTATGCGCAGGCCCGTGGCGACGGACCCCGTGAAGTTGATGAAGCGGGTGCGCGGGTCGTCCACCAGAGCATCGCCCAGGTCGGCGTCTGCGCCAGTAAGCAGGTTGATGACCCCGGGCGGGAACCCTGCCTCCTCCACCATCTCCATGAACTTGGCTGCTATCACCGGCGTGTTCGGCGATGGCTTCACGATGACGGTGTTGCCGACCACGACCGGGCCTACCGTAGTGCCCACCAAAATCGCGAGCAGGAAGTTCCACGGCGGTATGACGACGCCGACGCCCATGGCCTGGTAGAAGCTCGAGTTCTCCTCGCCCGGGTAGTCGTGCATGCGGGTCGTGCCGCCAAGGCGCAAGGCCTGCCTCGCGTAGTACTCGCAGAAGTCGATCGCCTCCGCCACGTCTGCGATCGCCTCCAGGTAGTTCTTCGCCGCCTCGAACACCTCCCACGCGGCCAGCTCCTCCCGCCTGCGTCGCATGACGGCTGCGAGCTTCACGAGGTGGCGCGCCCGCACCTCCATCGGCAGGTCCTTCCAGGTCCGGAGGGCGGCATGCGCGGCGTCGAACGCCATGTCTATGTGCTCCGACTTGCCCATCGATGCGCGACCCACGACGCGTTCAGGGAAGCACGGGTCGAGCGAGTCGAGCCGCTCATCCGTGTGGACGCTCTTCCCGCCTATCACGAGTGGATACTCGCGGCCCAGGCGGCCCCTGACGCTCTCGACGGCGCGCCTGAAGCCGGAGAGCACCTGTGGGTCGGTGAAGTCGGGGTACGGCTCAGTGGCGTAGGCTTCGAAGAGTTCCATTCATGGCTCCAATCCCGGCGCGCCGGCCGGCTGGCGGCGCGCGCCTCTCGCTGCGAGTCCCGTGTGGGGCTTGCACTCCGTCATCCGAACAGGCCACGCACGACGACGCCTAGGTTGGCGGGCCTCTCCGCCAGGCGCCTGCTGTAATAGCCGTACCAGTCCTCGCCCATCGGTACGTAGAGCCGCACGGGTCTCCCGGCGGCAGCCAGGCGGTCCTGCAGCCCGGGCTTGACGCCGTAGAGCATCTGGACCCCGTACTCGTCCCGGCTCAGGCCGGCCGCGTCGACATGCGCCAGCGCCCTCTCGAGAAGACGCTCGTCGTGAGTGGCGATGTCGACGTGCGCCCCGGCCGCGACGCCGCGGGCGACCATGGAGACGAGCGCGTCGTCTACCTCCTGCTTGGACCGTAACGCGACCTCGGCCGGCTCACTGTACGCACCCTTGACCATCCGCAGCTTGGGCCGCGGTTCCAGGAGCAGCAGCCTTTCCAGGTCGGATGGCGTCCTGTGCAGGTAGCTCTGGAGCACGGTGGCGACGTGATCATGACCCCTGTCGCGAAGCGCCGTGAACAGCACGAGCGTGCCGTCAACGTAGCCCGAGCTCTCCATGTCCAGGCACATGGTCCCGCCTACGCTGCCGACCTGTTCGGCAAGCCCTTCGGCCAGCTCGAGCGCGAGGTCGGGGGAGACGCCGAGCCCCAGCTGGGTCGGCTTGACGCTGAAGTAAGGCTGGACCCCGGCCGCGTGAACGGCGCGGATCACATCCGAGATGCGCCCCGCGGAGCCACGCGCCGCCTCCTCGGTCGCGACGAACTCGCCGAGGACGTCGATTATCACGCCCTTGCCCGACGCCTCTATGGCCTTCAGCTTGGGGAGCGCCTCGTTCACGTCGCGGCCGGCGATGAACCTGCCGACGCCGAGCTTGAACCCGTGTCGTCCCACGAAGCCCTTCACCCAGGAGGCGTCGGCCGTAGCCAGCACCGCCCTGCGGTAGAGGTCCGAGAACTCCGGCATCAGGACAATCTTACCCAGCCGGCCAGCTGCGCCCGGCCCCGTCTGGGTCCGGTTGGACCACGCTGCCGGTCACCGCTGTAGCGCGCGCCACACGCGCTTAGTAAGACTTCCGACAGCCCCCTTGGGGCGCGCGTTGCTAGCCTTCTCATGATGCGCAACACGGGGTCTCCTCGCGCTCCCCGAGAGTGAGATCCGACCGCCCGTTAGCGCCTCAGAGGTGAGTCGAGCATGCTTGCGTCGGGCGAGCCTAGTGCCACGAGGTGGGAGGAGAACTGAGTGAACCTGCTGTTCGTGCGCCACGGCGAGACGGACTGGGCGCTTGTGGAATCTCGGGGGGCTAGGGGCTGGGCGAAGGACTTCGCTCCGCTCACGCCGATGGGCCGTCTACAGATAGACACGATCGCCCGCGACTACCGGCTCAGCGAGGCCGAGGCGATCCTGTGCAGCACGTTCACCCGCGCGCTGGAGTCCGGCGCGCTGCTCTCGCGTGCCCTCAACAAGCCGCTCTTCGTCGAGCACGACCTCCACGAGTGGCTACCTCAGAAGGACCCGCTTGCCGACTACGACGAGGAGACGCTCGAGGAGGCGAAGAAGACCCTGTCGGGCACCGTACCGGTCGCCGACCCCACGCCGTGGGAGAGCCTCGACGAGGTACGCACGAGGGTCCTTGGGGTACTGCGGCGCTACCGCAGGTTCAACACGATAATCGTCGTGACGCACGGGGTCGTGATCGGCAGCCTCGTGGGCGTCGACAGGCTTGTCGACCACGCGGAGATCGTGCCCTTCGAACTCGACCTTGACGAGGAGGGGGTCCCGGCCCCGACTGTAGAATCGCGTCCGTGACGACCCTGCCGTACACGGGCGACCTACATGGAGAGGTCGTGGACCTCTCGCCCCTGACCTGGGACGACGTCCCAGCCCTCCTCGCGATAGCAACAGCCACGCCGGAGCAGTTCGAGCTCACCTCGACGCCGCGCGACGCCGAGGAGGCGGAAGCCTACTTCGGAGAGGCCCTCGCCGACGTCGCTGCCGGCACCTCATACCTGGTCACGGTGCGAGACAAGGCGGGGAAGGTGATCGGCACTTCCAGGCTCAGAGCGTTCGAAAGGCGCCACATGCGCTGCGAGCTGGGATACACCTGGTACCACCCGAGCGCCTTCGGCACGGCAGTCAACGCGGAGTGCAAGCTGCTGCTGCTCGAGTTCGCCTTCGACCGCCTGGGGGTGAACCGCGTGCAGCTCCAGACCGACGCCCGCAACCTGCGCTCCCAGAAGGCGATCCTGGCGCTTGGCGCCCAGCAGGAAGGCGTACTGAAGCGTCACATGATCGCCAAGGACGGCTACGTCCGCGACACCGTTGTCTACGCGATAACCGACATCACCTGGCCAACGGTCCGGCAAGGGCTAAGGGAGCGCCTGGCGCGGAAGCTGGCAGCCAGTCAGGGCTGACACGCGAGCGGCGCCCGTACTCATACCTCTTTCATGTGAAAACGCCACTACGGATCTGGCCGATAGTCGGTGGAAGATCGTCGCGCTCAGGAGCCGATTCTCGGGACACTACTATCGGCCCAGGCCATAGTGGCACCCAAGACGAAAAGAGAACCGAGAGGCCACCCTCCGCGGTCCGCCCGAGCCGCCCCCGCAAGGCGCGTGACCAAAAACCTACCTGATGCCGTGGAGGATCTCTTCTAGGCCGTCGGGGTCGGTGATGAAGACCTCCTTGGGCCGTGTCTCTATGACGCCTTCGCCCTCCAGCGCCTTCAGTGCGCGCGTGACGGTCTCGC
>CAZMFX010000126.1:4069-6690 GCA_964565625.1 uncultured bacterium | reverse complement strand
ACTTCGGGCTGTGCCGCATCTGCATGCGCGAGATGGCGCACAAGGGCTACCTGCCCGGCGTCGTCAAGTCGAGCTGGTGAGATAGGCAGCTTTCAGCGAGACGCCCTTCAGGGTACCCGGTCGGGCGTCGGTACGGTCAAAAGAGAAGTCGTTGTAAGCGGGGAAAAGGTCCCGGCGAACGCGGGGAAACCGCCCCCACGGAGGAAGCAAGGATGCATACAGATCCGATAGCAGACATGCTCACGCGGATACGCAACGCCGCCGCAGTGGCGATGGCGAGCGTGGACGTGCCGGCGAGCAACCACAAGAAGGCGCTCGCCGACCTTCTCGTCCGCGAGGGCTACCTCAAGGACGTCGAGGAGGTCGAGGTCGACGGCAAGCCCGTCCTCCGCATCGGCCTCAAGTACGGCCCCAAGCGCCAGAGCGTGATCAAGACCATAAGGCGCGTCTCGAAGCCCGGCCGCAGGGCGTACACGAAGGCCAAGCAGGTCCCGGTCGTGCGCGGTGGCCTCGGCCTCGCCGTCATATCAACGCCGCTCGGCCTGTTGGCCGACCGCGAGGCGCGCGCCAAGAACGTCGGCGGCGAAGTCCTCTGCGAGGTGTGGTGATGTCTCGCATAGGCAGGGCACCGGTCCAGCTGCCGCGCGGCGTCGACGTCAAGTCGTCAGCGCCCGGCGTGGTCGAGGTGAAGGGCCCGAAGGGGCAGCTCGTCGTCAACGTCTACCCGACCCTCGAGTTCGAGGTGGAGGAAGGCAACCTCACCGTCAAGCGTCAGACCGACGCCAAGGACGAGCGCGCTCAGCACGGCCTGGCCAGGGCGCTGCTGCAGAACGCCGTAACCGGCGTCTCGGAGGGCTACACCCGCGACCTGGAGATCCACGGCGTGGGCTTCCGCTGCCAGATGAAGGGCAAGAACCTCGAGCTGAGCGTCGGGTTCTCGCACCCGGTCGTCATCGAGCCGCCGGAGGGCGTGACGCTCTCCGCGCCGGAGCCGACGAAGATCCAGGTCAGCGGCATAGACAAGCAGGCGGTCGGCCAGGTCGCAGCCAACATCCGAGCGGTCCGGCCACCCGACGCCTACCACGGCAAGGGCGTCAGGTACGCAGGCGAAACCGTCCGTCTCAAGCCCGGCAAGGCAGCCGCGCGCTGAGGTCCTGAATAATGAGCATGAGCATCAACATCCGCAGGCAACGCCGCACCAACCGGACGCGCAAGAACCTGAGGCGACCGGTCGAGACGGGCAGGTTCCGCCTTACCGTCTTCCGCAGTGCGAAGCACATATACGCCCAGGTGGTCGACGACCGCACGGGGCACACGGTGGCCGAGGCCAACACCAAGAACGTCGAGGTCTCGGGCGACAAGACCGCCCAGGCCAAGGCCGTTGGTAAGGCCGTCGCCGAGCGCGCCCTCGAGAAGGGCGCCAAGCAGGTCGTGTTCGACCGTGGCCCGTTCAAGTACCACGGGCGCGTGAAGGCCCTAGCAGACGGGGCCCGCGAGGGAGGCCTCGAGTTCTGATGGCTGATACGGACTTCGAAGACAAGGTGATATTCATCCGCCGCACCGCCAAGACCTACAAGGGCGGCAGGCGGTTCCGCTTCGGCGCGATGGTCGTCATAGGCGACCGCAACGGCCGCGTCGGCGTCGGCCTGGGGAAGGCGCGCGAGGTGCCAGTCGCGGTCCAGAAGGGCCAGTACGTCGCCAGGCGCAACATCATCCGGGTCCCCATAGAGGAACCGGGCACGATCCCGCACGAGGTGGTGGGCGCCCACGGCACCAGCCGGGTGATGCTGAAGCCCGCGGGCAGCGGCACCGGCGTCATCGCAGGGAAGGTGCCACGCGCCATCGTCGAGCTCGCCGGCTACAGCAACCTGCTGACGAAGGAGCTGGGCTCGCGCAACCAGACGAACGTCGCGTACGCCGTCATGGAAGGGCTCAAGCAGCTCAAGACGTACGAGGAAGCGAAGCGGGAGCGGGAGAACGCGGGATGAAGGTGACCCTGGTAAGGAGCCTCATCGGCGTCCGTAAGGACCAGCGCGCGACCCTCAGCGCGCTCGGCCTGCGCAAGACGGGCGATACCCGCGAGGTGAAGGACAACGAAAGCACACGCGGCATGCTCGAGAAGGTCTCGTACCTGATCGAGATCGAAGGGCGGGAGAGCAAGTGAAGCTCAACGAACTCAAGCCCGCGCAGGGCGCCAAGCGTGACCGCAAGCGCCTTGGCAGGGGAGTAGGCAGCGGCAGGGGCAAGACCGCCGGCCGCGGCCAGAAGGGCCAGAAGAGCCGCTCCGGCTTCAGCCAGGGCGCCGGCTGGGAAGGCGGGCGCTCCCGCCTGATAATGCGGTTGCCGAAGCGCGGCTTCACGCGCCCCAAGGCCCCGCTGCAGATAGTCAACCTCGGTGACCTCAACGCCTTCTCGGAGGGCGAGGATGTAGACGCCGTCGCGCTGGCCGGTCGCGGCTTAGTGCGGCGCGCCGACCACCCCGTGAAGCTGCTCGGCGACGGCAACCTTGACGTGAAGAAGCTGACGGTCAAGGTCGACCTCGCCTCCCGTTCGGCCGCGGCCGCGCTGGCGGCCGCTGGCGGCACGCTCGTGCTGCCAGAAGGCACCGACGTCGCGGAGGC
>CAZMFX010000126.1:0-3969 GCA_964565625.1 uncultured bacterium | reverse complement strand
GGAGGAGCCGGCCTCAGAGGGAGCCTCCGACGAGGCGGACGCCGACCAAGCCGAGGAGAACTGATAGATGCTGCAGGCCTTCCGGAACGCCCTGGTCGTACCAGACCTGCGGAGGAAGCTGCTCGTCACGATCGGGCTGCTGGCGGTCTACCGCCTGATGGTCCACATACCAACCCCAGGCGTCGACATCGAGGCCCTGGAGGGCGGCGCGCTGTCGAGCGAGCTCTTCTCGCTGCTCAACTTCATCTCGGGCGGTAACTTCGAGACGTTCTCCATCGCCGCGCTCGGGGTCATCCCCTACATCACGGCGAGCATCATCATCCAGCTCCTCACCTCCACGTACCCGCCGCTCGAGAAGCTGGCGCGGGAGGGCGAAGAAGGCCGGCGGAAGATCACCCAGTACACGCGTCTGGGCGCGACCGCGCTCGGCGCCATTCAGTCCGTGTTCCTCGCCGTTGCCCTGCTGGGGCCGAGCGGCGCGCTCAAGGTGGGCTGGAGCAACGGTCCCTTCTTCTGGTTCGTCGTGCTCGTGACGCAGGTGGCCGGCATCACCGTCGTGATGTGGCTCGGGGAGAAGATCACGGAGTACGGGATAGGCAATGGGATCTCGCTGATCATCTACGCCGGCATCGTGGCCGCCTTCCCGAGCGCCCTTGGCCAGCAGTTCGCGCTGATAGGCACGGGCGAGGCGAACGTCTTCGGGCTCATCATCTTCTTCGTGCTGCTCATCGTCGCGATCGCCGGCATGGTGCTGGTGCAGCAGTCCGAGCGGCGCATACCCGTCCAGTACGCCCGCAAGGTCGTTGGGCGCAAGGTGATGGGTGGTCAGACGACGTACATCCCGCTGCGGCTCAACGCGGCCGGCGTGATCCCGATCATCTTCGCCGTCGCCATCCTGATCCTGCCGCAGACGGTGCTGGGGGCGTTCCCGAACATCCTGTGGATGCAGAGCCTGGGCGCGTGGTTCAACCCCGCCCAGTGGCAGGGGCTGCTTGTCAGCACGCTGCTGATCGTGGCGTTCACTTACTTCTACACGCAGATCTCGTTCGACCCCAAGCGCATATCCGAGAACCTGCGCGAGTACGGCGGGTTCGTTCCCGGGGTGCGCCCCGGTCAGCCGACCACGGACCACCTCACGCGCATCACGACGCGCATCACGCTTTGGGGCGCCCTCTTCCTCGGAGCGGTGAACGCCCTGCCGCAGCTGCTCGCCTGGATAACCGGGACGCAGCAGCTCTCTTTCGTCTTCTCCGGCACCGGCCTGCTCATCATGGTCGGCGTCGCGCTCGACACCCTGCGCCAGCTCGAGTCGCAGCTGATGATGCGGCACTACGAGGGCTTCGTGCAGCGCGGCCGTATTCGCGGCAGAGGGAGGCGCTTCTAGGTGTCCGGTAGCGCGTCCGGCCAGACGAGCGTCGTGCTGCTCATGGGCCCGCCGGGAGCCGGCAAGGGCACCCAGGCGGCGCTGCTCGCCCAGTCGAGGGGGCTTACCAAGCTCTCCACCGGCGACATGCTGCGCGACCACGTCAGGCGCGGCACCGAGCTGGGAGTGAAGGCCAAGAGCCTCATGGACGAGGGAGTGCTGGTGCCGGACGACCTGATCATCTCGATGGTGAGGGAGGAGCTGGACAGGATGGACCCCGTCAGGGTCCTCCTTGACGGCTTCCCGCGCACCACCGGCCAGGCCGAGGCGCTGGATGCGCTGCTGCGCGAGCAGCGCGCGCCCATCGACGCTGTCGTCGTGTTGTCCGTCGACTCGGAAGAGCTCGTCAGGCGCCTCATGGGCCGATCGGCGGCCGAGGGTCGCAGCGACGACAACGAGGACACGATCCGCACCCGCATGCAGGTCTACCAGGAGCAGACGCGTCCGCTCCTCGACTACTACAGGTCTGCAGGCAAGCTCCACCGCGTCGACGGCGTGGGATCGGAGTCCGAGGTCTCCCAGCGCATAGCTGAGGTCCTGGACGGTGTGAACGCATGATCCTCAAGCGCCGGAGCGAGCTGGACGTGATGGCCGAGGCCTGCGACATAAACGCAGCTGCCCTCGAGGCCGTCGAGGCCGCGCTGCGGGTCGGCGTGTCAACCGCCGAGCTCGATAAGGTGGCCGAGGATGCTATACTCTCGCGCGGTGGGAAGCCCGCCTACAAGGGCTATAACGGCTTTCCCGCCACGCTCTGCACCTCCGTCAACGAGGTGGTCGTCCACGGGATACCGTCGGACGCGCCTCTCGCAGACGGAGACATCGTTTCGGTCGACATCGGGACGTTCTACCGCGGGTACGCGGCCGACATGGCGCGCACCTACGCGATCGGGACGGTCCCTGTCGAAGTGAAGAGCCTGCTCGACGCGACCCAGCGGTCACTATCCGCCGGCATCGCCGCAGCGCAGGCAGGTGCTCGCCTTGGCGACGTTTCCGCGGCCATACAGGACGTCGTCGAGGAGGCAGGGTTCTGGGTAGTGAGGGAGTTCGTGGGCCACGGCATAGGCCGTGACCTGCACGAGGGCCCCGAGGTACCCAACTTCGGGCGTGCTGGAACGGGTCCCGTCCTCCGCCCCGGTCTCGTACTCGCGATAGAGCCGATGGTGGCTCAGAGCCGCACACGCGTGCTCGTCGCGGACGACGGCTGGACGGCGTACACGGAGAACCGCTCCATGGCGGCGCATTTCGAGCACACCGTGGCCATCACGGAAGACGGTCCATGGGTGCTGACAGACCGGCGAGCTACGCGGGAGACCGCCCCAGTAGCCGCCGAACCAGGAGGTGTACATGGCGCGTAGACGCTCGGGACCACCCAGGCCACCACGCGAGAACCGGCAGGAAGAGACGACTCAAGACACCATCCGGACTGAAGGCGTGGTTCTGGAAGCTCGCCCCAACACGACGTTCCTTATCCAGTTGGACGCGGGACCCGAGGTGCTGGCCCACGTGGGCGGCAAGATGCGGCGCCATTACATCAGGATCCTCCCTGGCGACAGGGTGGTAATAGAGATCAGCACGTACGACCCCGAGAAGGGTCGGATCGTCTACCGCAAGTAGGTGATGGGATGAAGGTAAGTGTTGTTGTCGAGGCAGAAGCGCGTGACGAGCGCTTGCACGCATCGGGGGTGCGCCCATGAAGGTAAGGGCGTCGGTGAAGCCGATGTGCGACAAGTGCAAGGTGATACGTCGGCATGGGAGGGTCTACGTGATCTGCAGCGTGAACCCCAAGCACAAGCAGAGGCAGGGATGATGCATGGCTAGGATCGCTGGCGTCGACCTCCCGCGCGACAAGCGCGTAGAGGCGGCACTCCCGTACATATACGGCATCGGCGCGTCGCGCTCACGCGACATCCTCGGCAGGGCCGAGGTCTCGCCAGACACGCGCGTCAAGGACCTGACGGAGACCGAGGTAGGCCGCCTCCGTGAGATCATCGACCGCGAGTACAAGGTCGAGGGCGACCTCCGCCGCGAGGTGCAGCTGAACATCAAGAGGCTCATGGACATCGGCTGCTACCGCGGCCTGCGTCACCGCCGCGGCCTGCCCGTGCGCGGCCAGTCGACGAAGACGAACGCGCGCACCCGCAAGGGCCCGCGCCGCACGGTGGCCGGCAAGAAGAAGGCGCCGAAGAAGTGAGGTTGACACGTGGCTAAACCCGCTACGAAGACCGCCAAGCGGCGCGGCAAGCGCAGCATCGCGGAGGGCAAGGCGTTCATACACGCCTCGTACAACAACACCATCGTCACGATCACGGACCTTGACGGCAACACCGTCGCGTGGTCATCGTCCGGCTCGATCGGCTACAAGGGCTCGAAGAAGGGCACTCCGTACGCCGCGCAGCTGGCCGCAGCAGACGCCACGCGCAAGGCCCAGAACATGGGCATCTCGCAGGTGGACATAGTCATCCGCGGCACCGGCTCGGGCCGCGAGCAGGCCATCCGGTCCATCCAGGCGACCGGTGTGAACGTACGTACGATCATCGACGACACGC
>CAZMFX010000125.1:0-6735 GCA_964565625.1 uncultured bacterium | reverse complement strand
GCGTGGCGGCTGCGACGGCAGCGGCCCTCTTCGGGCTGGAGTGCGTCGTCTACATGGGCGAGGAGGACGTTCGCCGCCAGGAGCTCAACGTCTACCGCATGCGCCTCCTCGGCGCGCGGGTGGAGAGCGTGAAGAGCGGCACCCGCACGCTCAAGGACGCGACCAACGAGGCGATCCGCGACTGGGTGACGAACGTCAGGGACACCTACTACCTGATCGGCTCCGTGGTCGGCCCGCACCCGTACCCGATGATCGTCCGCGACCTGCAGAGCGTCATCGGCTTCGAGGTGATGGAACAGCTCAGCCAGCTCGAGGACCGCGAGGCGCCGGACGCTCTCGTCGCGTGCGTCGGCGGCGGAAGCAACGCGATCGGGCTGTTCGCCCCGTTCGCGTACCTGCCGGAAGGTGAGCGGCCGCGCATGGTCGGCGTGGAGGCCGGCGGTCACGGCGTGTCGAGCGGAAGCCATGCCGCCAGCATCACCGGAGGCAAGCTCGGCGTGCTGCACGGCTCGCTCATGTACCTGCTGTCGGACGACGGCGGTCAGATCTCGCCGCCTCACTCGATCTCGGCCGGCCTCGACTACCCGGGCGTCGGCCCCGAGCACAGCCACTACGCGCAGGCAGGGATCGCGGAGTACGTCGCGGTGACCGACGACGACGCCCTCGACGGGTTCGAGCTTCTGTCGCGGACGGAAGGCATAGTGCCGGCTCTCGAGAGCGCGCACGCCGTCGCCCACGCTGCCCGCCTCGCGCCAGAGCTGGGTGAGGGCAGAGTGCTAGTTGTCAACCTCTCCGGTCGTGGGGACAAGGACGTAGCAGAGGTCAGCCGCCTGCGCGGCGGCCGCGTGCCCGGCAGCGGGAGCGCCTCGTGACCCGGGCCACCGCGCGGACGAGCAGCCGCGTAACGGCCGCGTTCGACGCTGCGAGGGCCGAGGGGCGGGCGGCCTTCATCGGTTACCTGACCGCCGGTTTCCCGGACGACGAAGGCTTCGTGTCGGCGGCCCACACCGTGCTCCGCCACGCGGACATGCTGGAGGTCGGACTGCCGTTCTCCGACCCTCTCGGTGACGGCCCCACGGTCCAGCGGGCGTCGGAGCGTGCCCTCGCCCGCGGCGGCGGCGCCGACGAGACGCTGAGGCTGGTCGCGCGGCTCAGGGCAGAGACAGACAAGCCGCTCGTCGTCATGACGTACTACAACCCCATCTACTGCTACCCGGGGGGCGAGGAGTCCTTCGTGAACGACCTGGCGGATGCCGGCGGCGACGGCCTGATCCTGCCGGACCTGCCGCCTGACGAGGGCGCGGGCCTCATCGCCGCTGCTCGCGCCGCTCGTCTCGACACCGTCTTCCTCGTCGCCCCGACGTCCACGGACGAGCGGCTGAGGCTCGTCGCCGAGGCGAGCACCGGCTTCGTGTACGCCGTCAGCGTTACCGGCGTCACGGGCGTCAGGGACTCGTTGCCCACGGAGGTCGGGGAGCTCGTGCGACGCACGCACGCGGCCGGCGCAGAGAACGTCGCCGTCGGCTTCGGCGTCGCGAGCGCAGAGACCGCGAGGTCCGTCGCCAGGGTCGCGGACGGCGTCGTCGTCGGGTCGGCACTCATCCGCGCCCTGGAGCACGGCAGCGACTTGGGAGAGCTCGCCCGCGAGCTGAGGGAGGGTTGCGAGCGCTGAGCGCTCAGCGTCCGGAGAGGACGAGTACCTCGGAGCCGACCTCGGAGAACAGGTCATAGCCGACGAGCAGGTCCGCGGGTATGCCGGTCGGGACCTCCCTGCCGATCACCCGGACGACCACCTTCCGCGTCCCGGCGTCCAGCACCAGCAGCGTGCCAACCGGGTGGTTGCGCGAGATGGCCTCGTAGCCCCTGAGGCGACCCAGCGCGGCTACCCTCACCACGCCTGCCGGCAGCGTCAGCACCTCGAGCCTCACGTGCGCGACCCCCGAGCCCACCATGCCGATCGCCTCGGCGGCCGCGCGCGACAGGTCGATTATCCTGCCGGACTTGAACGGTCCGCGGTCGTTTATGCGAACCACGACGCTGCGGCCGTTACGCTGGTTGTGGACCCGGACGAGCGTGTCGAACGGCAGCTCCCTGTGGGCTGCGGTCAGCTCGCTCGGGTCGAAGACCTCGCCGTTCGCCGTGCGCCGCCCCGCGAAGCCGGGGCCGTACCATGAAGCCTCCCCCACCTGCGCCGTGAAGGGCGGGGCGGTCGTCTCGGCCACGAGGGCCGTCGGTGACGTGTCGGACCGCACGGCAGCAGGAGCGCATGCCGCCAGTGCGAGCGTCGTCGCGAGCAGCGTCAGGAAGGGCACATGAGAACCGCGCACGAGCATCACAGATGCTACGCGCGCGGCAGGTGGAGCAGATGTGAACTGTCTCTGGTGGCTAAGCCCAGGTCCGGCGGGCCAGTTCCTTCTGGCACAACACGAACGCCTCGTAGTCCTCTATCTCAGCGCTGCCGTCAGTGATGGCGTTCTCGCACTTGGAGATGATCTCGCTCAGTTCCTCGTTGCTGTAGTACCGGATGGCCTCGGCCATCGTACGTCCCTGCACCATCCTGGTCCTCGTTCCTGGTCGCTCTTCGACCATAGCTATCTGAGACGGAAGATATGACCCGGCTTCTTACAGAACTCTCACGAAAAGAGCGGGCCTCGAAGAGGCCGCCGGAACCCGTTGCCGGGGCTATCGTTGCCACGAGATGACAGACTCCCACTGCCACCTGACACGCATGCCCGACCCTGACGGCGCCGTCGCCGGCTCCGGTCTCGACTGGCTCGTCACGGTGGGCACGTCGCTCGATGACTCGCGTGCCGCCATCGCGCTCGCGACCCGACATGAGAACGTCCGCGTCGCCGTCGGCGTGCACCCGAACGAGGCGTCGCTGGCTGCGGACCCGGACGTTCGCGGCGGCATCGAGGCGCTGGCGCGGGATGCGTCTGTCGTGGCGATCGGCGAGACCGGTTTCGACACGCACTGGGACGACGAGACCCTGGAGAGCCAGGCCCGGGCCTTCGAGTGGCATGCGGACCTTGCCATGCGCCTCGGCAAGCCGCTGGTCCTCCACGTGCGCGACGGCCAAGGGAAGGAAGACGCGAGCCGTGCGGCTGCGGAAGCTATAAGGGCCTCGGGGGCACGTCTCGGCATCCTTCACTGCTTCAACGGCAACACCCTACTGATGGACGCGGGCCTCGAGGCCGGCTGGCACGTCTCGTTCGCCGGCAACCTGACGTACCCGTCGGCCGGGGTCATACGCGACGCTGCCGTCGCCGTGCCGGAGGACCGCCTGCTCGTCGAGACCGACAGCCCCTTCCTCGCCCCCGTCCCACACCGTGGGAAGCCGAACGCGCCGGCCCTCGTGAGGCACACGGCCGCGAAGCTAGCCGAGGTGCGGGGCGTTGAGCCTGTCCGCCTGGAGGCGGCGCTCGACGCCAACGCAGCTGAGCTGTTCGGGTGGGCGGCGTGATCACGCCGGAACCGAAGACCACAGGAGCAGAGGCGTGACGGCGGCCGACGGCTTCCGCGACGAGGCTGTGAGGATCGAGGTCGCGCTCGACGAGAGCGGCAGGGCGGCGTACGTGGGCGACATGGCAGCCAGCCTCTACGTCGAGCGCGTCGGCCCGGCGTCCGCTCCTACCGTCTACTACCTTCACGGCGGGCCCGGCTACAACTCCGTATCTTTCCGCGAGATCGTCGGTGCCGAGCTCGAGGGTTACGACGTCATATACCCGGATCAACGCGGCGCCGGCCGCAGCACGGGGGCGGGCGGCAGCGACCCGCGCCTCCTGGCCCGCGACGTCTTCGCGGTCCTCGACGCCCTCGAGGTCGCCGAGGCGACGCTCGTAGCCCACGGCTACGGTGCGCTCGTAGCCGCGAGCGCCGCGCGTATCGACCCGGAACGCATCGCGCGCCTCGTGCTCGTGAACCCGTGGATATCGATGCCGCTGCTGGCCCGCGACCTCCATGCAGAAGCCATCGCCGCCGCCTCTGCCGACCCGGCGACCGCCGGCGACGCCGATGGCGCCGACCCGAGGGCGCTCGTCGACGAGGCGTTCGCGCTCGTCAACCCGAAGGTGCTCTTCGACGCCATGCAGTTCCCATCGGCGTCATCGCGGGCGTTCCTGGAGCACGTCGACGCCGTGGCCCTTCAGGGCGACACGCCAGACGACGTCGACGACGGCGTCTGGCTTCAGGATGGGGTCGAGGAGCTTGCCGCCGCCGCCGGGGCCGGCGTGTCCGTTGCCGTGCTCTCCGGCAGGTTCGACCGCACGAGCTATCCGTCCCAGGCGGAGGCCGTGCTGACGGTGGCACCGGACGCCGTGTTCGGACTGCTTGACGCCGGGCACTACCCTTGGGTGGACGACGAGGACTTCGGCGCGACGCTAAGAGAGGCGCTGGGCACGGCGGACCGGCGCTGATGAGCTAGCAGAACGCGCCGGTGGCCACGGGACGAACCGGGGTCGGCAGCTGCCCAACCTGAGGCGTGAGCCAAGAGAGACTCATGCTATCCTCCGCCGATGCTCCGCCCGGACGTGCGCCTTGACTCGTTCGCTCAGGTGACGCCCGACCTACTCACCTGCTTGGGCGCGAGGTACGCGCTCGTCGACATGGACGACACGCTCGTAGCCTCCGACAGCAGCGCCGCCGATGCGAGCGTCGTCGAAGCGGTGGCGAGGCTCAAGGCAGCTGGCCTCGGCGTCGCCATCCTGTCGAACGGCACACATGAACGCGTGATGAGGGTGGGTAAGGTGCTCGATGTGCCGGGAATCGCACTAGCAGGCAAACCGTTCGCATGGGCGTTCAGGCGCGCGCTGCGGCTCATGCCGGGTGCGAAGCCCGGCAACACGGCCATGGTCGGCGATCAGCTGTTCACGGACGTCCTCGGCGCCAAGCGCGCGGGGCTCGTCACCGTCCTGGTCAAGCCGTTGACGAAGGGTAAGCTTCCTCATACCAGGTTCGCCCGCAGGCTTGAGAGAATGATCCTCGAGGAGCGTTGACCTTGGCAGTCCTCTCGATCGGCGACAAGCGCCTTGGCGCCGTTCTGCTTGAGCGTGGTTACGTCACAGACGACGCGCTCCAACAGGCGATCGCCCGCCACTCGGAGGTGGGAGGGCGGTTGGCCGACATCCTCATGCAGCTCGGCGTCATCTCGGAGCAGCGCATCGCCCGCGCCGTCGAGGAGTCGATAGGCATACCCCTCGTCAACCTACCGCGCGTCGACGTAATGGGCGACGCGCTCGCGAAGGTGCCAGGCACGCTGGCGTCCGAGCTCCTCGCCATGCCCTTCGCCCTTGACGGAGACAGGCTGCGCGTCGCCTTCGTCGACCCGCTGGACGCCCTGCTCATAGAAGAGGTCGAGGACGCCTCCGGTTGCCTCGTAGAGCCGTACCAGGCGCTCACCAAGGAGCTCCAGTGGGCGCTAGCCACCTACTACCCCGAGCTGGGCCTCGAGCCGCCCGTCGACGTCGACGTCGACATAAGCCAGCGGCTGGGCAACCTGGCCGTCGGCAAGGGGCTAATCACGGAGCAACAGCTCGACGACGCGATCGCGGAGCAGCAGCGCACGGGCGGGCTGCTCGGCCGCATCCTCGTTCAGATGGGTCACATGGACGAGGAGGCGCTCGCGCAGCTACTCGCCCAGCAGATGAACATCGAGTACGTCCCAGAGCTCGACGACGAGCCGGTGTCAGACAAGCTCGGCACCACGCTGCTGAGGCTCGACGCCGTCCAGTTCTCTGCGGTGCCTTACAAGATCGAGGACGACGTCCTGGTCGTCGCCATCGCCGACCCGCGGCGCATGCCGGACATCGAGGCGATAGTCAACCGCACCGTGCGGTTCGTCGCGGCGCCGGAGGGCGCGGTCCAGAAGCGCATTGACAGGCTATACGCGGACGACAAGGGCCGCCTTGGCGAGACGCTTCTCCAGAGCAGGCGGCTGAAGCGCGAGCAGCTGAGGCGCGCCCTCGAGGAGCAGACGAAGCTGGGCAGCGTGAAGCCGCTAGGCGAGATCCTCGTCGACCTCGGCTACGTCACGCAGGGCGACGTCGACGAGGCCCTCAACAAGCAGAGGGCGGGCGGCGGCCGCCTCGAGGACACGCTGGTGCAGTCCGGCAAGATCAGCCCTGACATGCTGGCCCGCAGCCTCGCCATGCAGCTCGGCTTCCCGTTCGTCGAGGAGAACGTCCAGGTGGACCCGTACGCCGTCAGCCTCGTCCCGGAGGCCACCGCGAGGCGCTACACGGCCATGCCAGTGCGCCTGGACGGCAACACCCTCGTCGTCGCGATGAAAGACCCGCGGCACGTTTTCGCTCTCGACGACATCCAGCTCATAACCGGTCGCGAGATACAGCCTGCCGTCTCCACTGAGGAGACGCTCACGCGCCTGCTGAACCGCTACTACCGCGACGGCACCGACATGGACGAGCTGGCCCGCGCCGTCGTCGAGGAGGTCGCCAGCGCCACCGGCAAGGAGCAGGAAGACGAGGAGAGCTCCGCGATCGACGACAACGCCCTCGTGCGTGTCGTCAACAACATCATCCGCGACGCGATAATCAACGACATCTCGGACATCCACATCGAGCCGCGCCCCGAGCGCGTGATCGTGAGGGTGCGCAAGGACGGCTCGCTGCGCGAGTACATGACGATGCCGAAGGTGACGGCGCCGGCCCTCTCCTCCCGCATCAAGATAATGGGCGGCCTCAACATCGCGGAGCGCCGCCTGCCGCAGGACGGCCGCGT
>CAZMFX010000124.1:0-6789 GCA_964565625.1 uncultured bacterium | reverse complement strand
TGAAGTCGAGGTGGTAGGCGACGTAGTCGGCGAACTGGCCGGGGTCCTCGAGGTTGAGGACGAACTGCGCCACCTCGCTCTGAACCGAGCGGCTGCCAGACTCGACGAGGTCCTTGAACTTCTCGCGGAGCTCGCGGAAGGTGGCTACCAGCTCGACCTCGTCGCCGTCTGGGACGTCGATGGCCGATACCTCGGCCTCTATCAGGCCGTCGTCGTGCTGGTACTCGTGGATCTTGACGCGGGCGAAGGCCCTGACGAGCATCTGGATGGTGCCGTCCGGGTTCTTCTTCATCCGCATGATGTTGCAGGCAGTGCCGGTCTGGTAGAGGTCTTCCGGGGTGGGTTCCTCTACCTCGCGGTCCTTCTGGCTGACTATGACGATGGTGCGATCGCGGTCGAGGGCCGCGTTTATCGCCTTGATGCTGATCGGCCTGCCGGCGTCGATCGGCATGACCATCGTTGGGTACAGCACCGAGCCGCGGACCGGGCATACCGGTACGGGCTGTTGGAACTCGTGGTTGGCGCTTGGCTCGGCCATTATGGTCACCTAGCCTATCCGAACGGGCTGATGGGAAAAGTGGCGTTCTGGCCAACTGGCGCCGCCCAGAGGCGCAGCGGTCAGGGGTACTTGAGTCAACATTGCTCAAGTTTACTAAATAGAAGGGACTAAAGTCACGCGGCGGCTAACCGTCGCGTCGGGACGGCCGGCCGGCCATCTCGGGTCCCGAAGGCTATCACCCCCCGTGGTAACTTGTCGCGTCATGACCGACGTCTTGGGCGCGTTGACCGCCTCTCTACGCGCTGCGATCCTGGACATCGCTCCGGGCTTCGACGCAGAGATCCCGGTCCAGGAAGTGCCGGCCGACAAGCCGGGTGACTACGGCAGCCCGGTCGCCTTCACGCTCGCCCGCACCCTCAGGCGCCCGCCGCCACAGATCGCGTCTGACATTGTCGACAGGCTGAAGCTCCCGGAAGGCGTCGCCTCTGCACAGGCGGTGGGCGCATACATCAACTTCCGCCTTGACGCCGGCGCCTTCGTGCGCTCGGTCGCCCTCCACAGCCCGCGGCCACAGCCGGCCGAACGCCGCAAGGTGGTCGTCGAGCACACGAGCGTCAACCCCAACAAGGAGGCCCACGTAGGGCACCTGCGCAACATCGTGCTGGGCGACGCCACGGCGCGGATCCTGCGTGCGGCGGGCCACGACGTCGAGGTCCAGAACTACATAGACGACACGGGCAGGCAGGCAGCAGAGAGCATCTTCGCCGTCACCTACTTCCAGACCCGCTACGACGCCCCGGCCAACGGCTCCAAGCGCAAGTACGACCACTGGCTCGGCGAGCTGTACGTCCGCCTCGGGCAGGCGAAGGAGCAGGACGGAGAGGCGATAGAGCGCGGCGTGACGGAGGTGATGCACCGGCTGGAGCGGGGCGAGCTGCGGCACGAGGTGGAGCGCGTCGTGCGCGCGCAGCTCGAGACCTTCCACGCGCTGGGGGCGGAGTACGACCTGCTCGTGTGGGAGTCGGACGTGGTGCACGCCGGGTTCCTCCAGCAGGGTCTAGAGGTCCTGGAGAACAGCCGGTACACGTCGCGCCCCACGGAAGGCAAGTACGCGGGAGCGCTCGTCATGGACGTATCCGAGTTCCTGCCGGGCCTCGAGGAGCCCAACATCGTGCTGGTGCGCTCCGACGGCAACGCCATGTACGTAGCCAAGGACGTCGGCTACCAGTTCTGGAAGGCCGGCCTCTTCGAGGGCCTGGGCTTCGAGCGCTTCGCCGTGCAGCCTTCCGGCACCCCGCTGTACACCTCGAGCCCCAGGGGCGAGTTGCACCCCGACGGGCGCACGTTCGCCAACGCCGACGAGATAATCAACGTCATCGACGTCAGGCAGAGCCACGCCCAGACGGTCGTGAGGACCGCCCTCGCGTTGGCGGAGGACCCGCGGGCGCAGAAGGCGCACGAGAACTCCCACCACCTGGCTTACGAGGTCGTGACCCTCGAGGGCCGCGCCATGAGCGGCCGCAAGGGCATAACGCTCTCGATAGACGAGGTGACTGTCGAGGCCACGAGGCGCGCCCGCGCCGTCGTGGAGGAGAAGAACCCTGGCCTTCCGGACATCGACGAGGTGGCGCGCGCCGTCGGCATCGGCGCACTGCGCTTCGGGATGCTAAAGAGCGAGGCCAAGCGCGTTATCGACTTCCGGTGGGAGCAGGCGCTGTCCCTACAGGGCGACTCTGCGCCGTACGTGCAGTACGCGCACGCGCGGGCGAGCAGCATCCTGCGAGCCGCGGAGGCGGCCGGCGTATCCCTGGCCACCGCCGAGCAGGACAGCGACATGGACGCGCTCGGCCCGCTGGAGGTGCGGCTGGCGCAGGTCCTCGCGCGCTACCGGCGCGTCGTGGAGACCGCCGCAGAGGAGCTGGCGCCGCACCAGGTGGCCCAGTACGCGCTGGACCTGGCCACGGCATGGAACTCGTACTACAACCACAAGGACGAGAACGGCCGGCCCGACACCCAGGTCCTCAAGGCCGCGCCAGGGTTGCGCGAGGCGCGGCTGCTGCTCGTAGACGCCGTGAGGCGTTGCCTTGAAGACGTGCTGGGGCTCATGGGCATCGCCGCCCCGGCCGAGATGTAGGCCGTTTCCTCTGGGCCCGGCCCTAGGGTTGTAAGGCGACGCCCCCGATTGAGTACCATCTGACCATGGACTCTTCTCCCCGGCCGCGTCTGAGCGACGGTCGCCTCCTCGTTCCCGTCGTGCTGGGTGTTCTTGGCGTCCTGTTCGCTCTTTGCGCGCTTCCCTTCGAGCCGTCCCCGTCGAAGGTCGTGCTCAACCTCGTCGCGGTGATAATGCTGGCGGCCGGGGGCGCAGGCATAGCCATGGCGCTCGAAGGCGGTAAGCGCCACAAGGACCAGTAGAGGCAAGAGTCCCTTCCGGACGCCGCACTCCTGCGGCGCCCGAAGCGTTCCGGAGAAACGCCAGACGGCCTCTTAGGTCTTGAGGTGCCGAGCCAGCACCTGGATGGGGTGCACCGCCTCGTCGTCCGTCCCGTCAGCGATCTGGTGGCGGCAGGAGAACCCAGGGGCGGCGGTCGCGCCATCGTGCGCCCGCACTGCGGGGAAGAGACGCCTCTCGCCAATGGTCATGGACAGGTCGTGGTGGCCGTACCCGAACGAGCCGGCCATGCCGCAGCAGCCCGCGTCCAGCACCTCCACGTCTTCCGCCACCCAGCCAAGCACCGCGGCCGTGTAGCTGGTGCCGAGAACGGACTTCTGGTGGCAGTGGCCGTGGAACAGCACCGGCTCCTCCGAGCGCTCGAAGTGGTCCTCCGGCTTGAACCTGCCTGCCGTCCACTCTTTGGCGAGGAAGTCCTCGACCATGCGCACGTTCTTGGCGACCGCCCGCGTGTCGTCGCCGGGCACTAGATCCGGGTAGTCGTCCGTGAAGGCGGCTACGCACGACGGCTCGAGGCCGACGACGGGCACGCCCGCGTCTACGTATCTCTTGAGCTGCGCGACGTTCGCGGTCGCCATCTTCTTGGCGTCACGCAGCATGCCCTTCGAGATCTGGGGGCGCGCGCAACAGCCGTACGCGACCAGCTCAACCTCGTAACCCAGCGCGTCTAAGACGCGTACGGCGGCCTTGCCGGGACCGTGGTCGTTGAAGCGGGTCCAGGTGTCTGCGAACAGGGCGACCTTGCCGCGCGTCTCGGCAGCGGCCGGTGAGCGGTCTTCGGGCGCGGGGCGGTCGCGCCTCTCGAACCAGCGCTCGAAACGCTGCGGCTCGTAGCGCGGCAGCACGCGCCTGGCGTCAACGCCAACGACCTTCTCCATCAGCCAACGGACGGGCTTGAGCGGCAACAGCGCGTTGGCGACCGGCGCCAGCGCCTGACCGAGCGGGGCCACCCTGCCAACGTTCGCGAACGCCCGCGCCGACAGCGGCGTGCCGTGGTCGTCGTAGTAGTGCTGCTGCCACTCGTACTTCAGCTTGGCCATGTCCACCTGGCTGGGGCACTCGGCCTTGCACGCCTTGCACTCGAGGCAGAGGTCGAGGACCTCGTATACCGCCTTGCTCGTCAGGCCGCCCGGAAGGCCGCCCGTTATGGCCTCGCGCAGCACGTTGGCACGGCCGCGGGTGGAGTGGTCCTCGTCGCGCGTGCCCATGTAGCTCGGGCACATGCTTCCCACGTCCACCTTGCGGCATGCGCCCACGCCCGTGCAGGCCTCGATCGCACCCAGGAAGCCTTCCTGGTTGCTGAAGTCGAAGTGGGTGTGCAGCTCGACCGCCGGGTAGTCCTTGCCGTAGCGCAGGTCCTCGGTGATCGGCGGCGCCTCGACGACCTTGCCGGGGTTCATGAGCCAGCCGGGGTCGAAGGCGCGCTTCACCTCGATGAACGCCTCGTACAGCTTGTCGCCGAACAGGCGCCGGTTCTGGTACGAGCGGATGAGGCCGTCGCCGTGCTCGCCGCTCCACGAGCCGCCGTACTTGAGCACCAGCTCGAAGACCTCTGCGCTTATGTCCCTGTACGCGTCTATTCCAGCCTCGTCCTTCAGGTCGAGGAGCGGCCTGACGTGGATGACGCCCACCGAGGCGTGCGCGTACATGACGACGCGGGCGCCGTGCCGCTCGCAGACCTCGACCACCTCCGGGATGTAGAACGGCAGCTTGTCGACGGGGATGGCGGCGTCCTCTATGAACGGCGTCGGCTTCTTGCGCCCCTTCATGGTGGCGTAGATGCCAAGGCCGTCACGCCTGAGCTGGAAGATCTCCTCCTGCTGGGCCGGCACCTTGGCGACGAACGACGCGTAGGAGAGCGAGCTCACCTCGGGGTCCGAAGCCAGAGACGCCACCTGGCGCTCCAGCTCCTCCTCCGTCTCCCCGTCGAACTCCACCAGCAGCACAGCCGCCGGGTCGCCCTGGACCCAGCTGGTCAGCGCCGCCATGTGCGGGTTCGCCCTGCCCAACTCGAACAGGTCACGGTCGAGCAGCTCCACCGCGGCCGGGCCGTGCCTGTTGATGTACTGAACCGCGGTCAGCGCCTTCTCCAGCGTGTCGAAGTGCCGCATGTCCAGCACGCGCTTGGGCGGCAAGGAGGTGATGGCGACCTTCGCCTCGAGGATGAGCGCCAGCGTGCCCTCGCTGCCGCACACCAGCTTCGCAAGGTTGAACGGGCCGTCGCCTACCAGCTCGTCGAGGTTGTAACCGCCCACCCGCCGCATGACCTTGGGGTAGCGGGCCTCTATCTCATCCGCGTTGGCGTCGACGACTCGCTTCACCGTCCGGTACAGGTCGCCCTCGCGGCCCTCGTCGGCCAGCTTGCGCTGGAGGCCCGCAGCGTCCTGCGGCCCCAACTCCAGCTCGGTGCCGTCGGAGAGGAGCACGCGCAAGGAGATGACCTGGTCGACCGTCTTCCCGTACTTGATCGAGTGGGTGCCGGAGGAGTTGTTCGCCACCATGCCGCCGACGTTCGCCCTGTTCGTCGTGGCGACGTCTGGCGTGAACTGCAGGCCGTGGGGGGCGAGGTACCTATTTAGTTGGTCCCGCACCACGCCCGGCTGCACGCGCACCCAGCGCTCCTCCAGGTTCAGCTCGAGGACCTTGACGAGGTACTTGGAGACGTCTATGACAACGGCCTCGCCAACGGTCTGCCCGGCCAGGCTGGTGCCGCCGCCCCTCGGGAGGATGGGCGCGCCATGGGCGGCCGCGACCCTAACCGCGGCGCGGACGTCGTCCTCGTCGAGAGGCACGACGACGCCGATGGGTGCTATGCGATATGTGCTTGCGTCCGTGGCGTAGAGGGCGCGGGCCTTGTCGTCGAAGCGCACCTCGCCCTTCACCGCTGCGCGCATCTCGCGCTCCAGCGCGCCCACGTCTCGTACCGCCGTGGATGGTGGGAGGGGAGGGCGTAGGGGCCGGGTGGGTGCGATGTGGGGTGCGTCAGCCGGTGGCCGCATGAGGCAGACTAACGCGTCCAGGGCGGGGTGCACGCCCTCACGAACCGACGGCGCACCACAGGGCCGGTCCCCTGAGAAGCGCGTGCCTGATGACGACCCAAGGCCCGGGCGCCTGGCCCGCCTCCTCGGCTACGCGCCTTTCGGTCCGGGCTCTGTGAGAGGTTTGGGGCGTCGCGCGACGGCCGCATGCGGCACACTTGACGCGTGCACGGCGGTGTTGATGCCCTCACGAACGCGATGCTCACCCAGTGGGTGCTGGTACCCAACCTGATCGGCACCTTCGTCTTCGCGCTCTCTGGAGGGGTGGCAGGCGTCAAAGGGAAGGTCGATCTCTTCGGTCTCGCGGTGCTCGCGTTCGCCGCAGGCAACGCCGGCGGGATAACGCGGGATGTGCTTCTCGGCCGCTTCCCGGCCGGCAGCCTCAGCGACTGGCGCTATCTGGCCGTTTCAGTCCTGGCGGCGATAGTCGTCTTCTTCTGGTACCCGGACATAGACAGGCGCAGGCGGTTGGTCCTCTACTTCGACGCCGGCGGCTTGGCGCTCTTCGCGGTGACCGGCACGTTCGCCGCGCTGTCCGTTGGCCTGAGCCCCGTGATGGCTCCGATCATGGGCATGATCACCGGCATCGGCGGTGGCATGCTGCGCGACCTGCTGGTGAACGAGACACCCGCCGTCCTGCGCAGCGAGCTTTACGCCATAGCTGCCCTGGCCGGCGGGCTCGTCGTGGTTGCCGGCGACTACCTCGGCCTGTCGTGGCCGCTCACGTTCCTGATAGGCGCCGGCCTGTGCTTCTTCCTGCGGATGATGGCGATACACAAGAGCTGGCACCTGCCGGTGGC
>CAZMFX010000123.1:0-6830 GCA_964565625.1 uncultured bacterium | reverse complement strand
GCGGGGTGATCAAGAGGACGTTGTAACGACCGAAGCTGTAGACGCCGTGCTCCCGTAGCGCAGCGGTGAGCTTGGTGATCGGCGTGTTGTCGCCGCCGTACCAGGGGACGAGCGGCTCGCGTGTGGTGCGGTCCTTGACGAACTCGAGCGCGAAGAAGGCGCCGACACCACGCACGTCGCCGACGACCGGGTGGCGGTCCCGGAGCGCGGAGAGACCGTCCCGTAGCTCGGGCTCCAGCTCCATGGCGCGCTGGAACAGGCCCTCGGCCTGCATCGCCTTCACCGTCGCGAGCCCGGCGGCCATGCCCAGCGGGTGGCCGGAGTATGTGTGCCCGCACATGAGCGCGTTGTCGTCGAAGTAGCTCGCGAGCCCCTCGCGCACGAGCACGCCGCCGAGCGGCACGTACGCCGATGCCACGCCCTTGGCGAACGTGATCATGTCAGGCGTTACCCCGAAGCGGGTGGCCGCGAAGGTGTCGCCCGTGCGGCCGAAGCCGGTCATCACCTCGTCGAAGACGAGCACGATGTCGTGGCGTGCCGTGATGTCCCTCAGGCCCTTCAGGTAGCCGTCGGGGTAGACGACGACGCCGTTGGAGCCGACCACGGGCTCGATCAGCAGCGCCGCGATGTTCTTCGCGCCCTCGAACGTGATCACGTCCTCCAGGTGCTGCAGTGCGCGGCGGGTCTCCTCGGCGGGGTCGTCGGTGAAGAAGGGCGAGTTGTAGGGGTAGGGAGCGAAGAAGCGGACAACACCGGGCATGCCGGGCTCGTTCGCCCAGCGCCTGTCCTCGCCGGTGAGGCTGCCAGCGCCCGGCGCAGAGCCGTGGAATGAGCGGTAGGACACCAGCACCTTCTTGCGGCCCGTGACCATGCGCGCCATCTTGACGGCGTCCTCGTTGGCTTCCCCGCCGTTGGTGGTGAAGAAGGCGCGAGAGCCCTCATTCCACGGAGCGATGTCGGATAGCAACGCAGCGAACTCGTTGCGGACGTCGTTCATCAGCGAGGGCGCGGCGAACAACAGCTTCTCGGCCTGGCGCTTTATGGCGTCGACGACAGCGGGATGACCGTGGCCCAGGTTCACCGACACCAGGCCGGCCGAGAGGTCGAGGTAGCGCTTCCCGTCCTCATCGAACAGGTATGACCCCTGTCCTCGCGTGATGACCGGTGTGCTTATCGCGCCCTGCTTACTCCAGGGCGTGAGCACGTGCTTATGGCTGCGGCTGGTGGCCGTTGGCGACATCTGACCTGCCTCCCTGACCGCGCCCGTTTACGGGCGCAAGCTTCGAGTTGGATGAAGCGTACTCCGGCGCGCGGGCCGCCTACACGAACTGTGGAGCGCTCGTGGGCTCAGTCTGTGTTGCGTAATCTGTCGGATCGTGCCGGTGAAGGTTCGAGCGGGCTACTCCACCTTCAGTGGGCCGAAGGCGGGAAGTGGCAGCCCGGAGCCTTCAGCACGTATCACGTCTTCGAGGTAGATGGAGTTCGGACTCGCCTCGTAAGGTCGCATGTACCGCAGGTACAGCGCTCCAGGCCCCGGGGGCGGCGCATGTTCGATCAGGATGCGCCGCGGGTCGTTCGCGTCCACCCGCACGTCCACCGTCTCTATCGCATTGCCCCCGTACTGGTGGTCGTAGTCCTCGGTCCCGATCGGAGCCCCCCAGAAGACGGTGAAGTAGTCGGAGAAGCCATGTGGGCCCGGGGCAGTGGTCTGTGACACGGCGCGGTCGACGGTAAGCGAGATCGTATTGCCGGAACGCGACAACGCCGTTATGCGCGGCCCCGTCCCATCCACGTCCCACCCCAAGACGTGCTCCTGGTAGGCGACGGCCACCCGTTCGGCGAGTTTCATCTGGCCTGCAGCGCTCAGGTGGATGCGGTCGAAGCGGGGGAGATCATGGGTCACCACCATGTATGCCCCTTCGACGCTGCTCGAGAGGCCCGTTGGGGGGCTCAGGGCAGCCACTCCGTCGTATGCCCCGCTTTCCAGCCTTCTTTGCCTTTCGGCGATGTCGTGGGACCTCAGGTCCTCCACCTCGGCTTCGGTCGCGGTCTCGTCGTTCTCACAGCAGCCGTAGGGTGCGAGTTGGGCATAGAGGACCACGGGGTTCACCGCAGCGGTGGCCGACGACAAGTGCGTTCTGTACGCTTCGAAAATCTCCTCTGTCAGGCCGGAGTAGGCACCGCGCAGATACTCCGTTGAGTTGTCCGACTCCCCTTGATACCAGTAGACGGCGCTCACGGGTCCGCCTTTCGGGTCCTGATTGCCGACAGGGTTGTCACGTTCCCCCGATGAAACCAGTGCCCGATACGCCGAACTCCCGAAGAGCGTCGTTCGATCGGTGCCAGCCAGGTTGGAGCTTCCGAGGTTCCAGCCTATGCGCCTAGAAGTCCCACAGTTGGTCTTTGTGTGCGGGCTAACCTGTGTTCCGCCAAGTGCGGACGGGATGAGGTAGGTATCGCGCCCAGTCCCCTGTATATCGCCTGTTCCGTTTCTCAACGCGCGTCCGATGCTCGTGCCAGCTGAAGTGGCGGCGCCGGTGTCTATGCTCACGCAGTCAACCTGGCCGGTCGCGTCGTCCAGCGGTTCCGTCGCCGGCTTCCAGACGTAATCGTTACCTAGCATGTAGACGCCTGGAGTCGGCTCCGTCAGCTCGGCCGGTGTTGCCGGATCCCAGCCGACGGCGTTCGACTGGCCAGCGATGAGGATCGCGATGTTGCCGACAGCGACCTCAGCACCTTGGCCCTCAACCGTTGCGCGGAGCGTTCCCAGCGCATCGTTGGGCTCCTCCGTAACGGTCCATACGGCCGTCTGACCCTGAATGACCCAATCCAATGAGGTAGCGAGGGGGCTACCTATCAGGTTCTTGGCATCGAATGCCGCTAGAGGCAGGGGTTCGTTCCCGGCGTTCCCAACGATCGCAACCCGCCCTTCCTTCAGGTCTTCATAGGTAAGCGCGAGAGGTTTCATGACCGGTCTTGCTGCTAGGTGCGACGAGACCGCTTTCATGAAGAGTTGTTCAAGGTCGGTCTGGTCGTAAACGCAGTCCCCCGTCAGGTCATGGTGAAAAAGGTTGTATGCGGAGCTACCCAAGCCATCTCCCGCAACATTTTGGTACGCGAGCACAACGTCGAGGATGTCGACTGCACTGGACTGATCTACGTCGCCGAGCGGGTATGCCGCCTCGTCCGCTGAGTAGGCCGCCGCAAGACATACTGAAGTGGCATCTTCATCAGCTGCGTAATCCGACAGGCCTAGATTCAGAGTCACAAGTTCGGTGGTGGCGGTGTCTGCGGAGAGAGGGCCAAGCGTCACTGAGCCGTTAGCGGCTGAGCCATCGGGGTGGTACGCGGACGCCGAGACAAGGACGGGATCCTGAGCGTCGTCCTCCATCATCCAGTGCAACCTGAATAGATCGGCTGCGAGTGGATGCTCGGAGAACGCGTAGATCCGTACAGATGATCCGTCTTGACTTACCGTGGCGGCAGCTGCTACTCCGCTGCCTATGCCGCTCAACCCGCTGAACTCGACTTCTACCGGGTCGAACTGCACGGTCAAGCTCACGCCTGCTACCGGTTCGGAGGCCGAGAGACCCTGGCTCGTGGGATTGCCATCTGGTGGGGGAGGTGGGAAGATCTCCGCGCATCCGGACAGGAAGACGAGGACAAGCACGAAAAGGCCCTTCGCCGTATTCACGCCGATTGACGCGAACCGTCCCGTGGTTTGCGCGTGCCTACGAAGCTCGCCTCTCAAACGCCCTCCAAGTACCGCACCGTTCCGTAGGCACAGGCGGCTCGCGGGAACGCCGTCGCGTCTCGCACCGCAGGGAATACTCCCAACGTTAGATGTGAAAGTCATGACGGGCTGTGACGTTCACCGGTCAGTCTTCTTACGGTTTCTCAGGCTGTTCTAATGTGGCGCGCGGGTACTCTTGTCACTGTCCAACTTGGTCCACCTACCTAGACTGCGTCTCGGAACGTTTCTGGTAGGCACTGTTGGCAATGCGGAGTAGGGCGACGCGGAGAAGGCCGGTCGCCGACGACAAGCGAGATTAAGGAGACGACGTGCACAAGCTTCGGATTTTCGGCATCTTCGCGGCACTTGCGCTCTTGATAGCGGCCTGTGGGGGCCCCACCACGCCCCCGGGCACACATACGTTGACGGTGGACGTTAGTGGCGACGGCAATGTGTATTTTGACGAAGTCGGCGGTGACAACGCCGAAGGCACGAACAGCATCGCGGCCGGAGCGGAAGTCAAACTTGTGGCAAACCCCGGCACCGACCAGAAGTTTGACGGGTGGACAGGCGATGTCTGTGTTGGTGAAGGCGCAACTTGTACGTTCTCGATGGACGGAGACAAGTCGGTCAAGGCGAACTTTGTCGCCCTTACCGAAGATGACGCTACTCTCATTGTCAACGCTACGGGTGACGGCGACGTAAAGCTTGGCAGCGCCTCAGGTGACAGTGTTCTTGGATCAAATGCCTTCCCAGTCGGAACCGAAGTAACGCTCGTGGCTACGCCCGCGCCCGGCAATCAATTCGAGTCATGGACAGGGGAGCCGTGTGTGGGAGAGGGCGCCACCTGCACGTTCGAGATAAGTGGTGACACCACCGTGTCGGCGACTTTTGTGGCGCTGCCCGCCCTGGTCAACCTTGAAGTAGTCATCGAAGGCGACGCTGCTGGAACGGTCGAGCAAGCTGACCTCGGAATCAACTGCGTTTACGACGGGGAAGGCACTACCTCAGGAACATGCACTGCTGCTGACATGCCATCGACAACAGCTACAACGTTCACGGCCACTCCGGATGGAAGCGCAAGTGTCGAGTGGCCTAGTGTCCCGGCGTGTAACAAGGGCGACACGACCTGTGACGTTACGCCAGATGACGAAGATTTCGTATTGACGGTACGCTTTACTGATGTCATGACGCGCGCCGTTGCGACCGGGCCCGATGATGGCTTCGAATGGCTAACCGACGCGAACAATGTGAATGATCCTGACGAGCCACATCCTGAGAACGCAGCGGGATATGCGCACAACAGCCTTACCTACTCCGGGATGGGTTACATCAAGAGATACGAAGCCGAAGTCGCCAATGGTTTCATCTTCCGGGATCTCGATATCCCGGCGGGCGCCGAAATCACTAGCGCTTACATTCAGTTCACATCAATTGCGCGCACCGGATCTCCGTCAGAAAACTACCTGCCTGGAGAAGGGACACCTGAACTTCTGATCAGCGCCGAAGCCAATGCCGACCCTGCCCCGATTCCATCAGATGATGGTAGCGAGGCTCCTACCGAACCGATCACCTCACGTAATTACGTAGGCGCGACGCAAACGTGGAGCCCGCCGGCTTGGGACCAGAAGGGGGTCGCTGGACCGGAGCAAAGAACACCGGACCTGTCAGCTTTGCTGTCCGAGGTAGTACAACTCGCCGGCTGGGACGAGACAGGGGACGTCATGTTCAAAGTCGAGTACACTGGCACCGGACCGGCGGCGAGCAACTATAGGGCGATTTCGATGTTCGAGCAGACCGGAAACGCTGCCGTGCTCCACTACACGTACACGCTTCCATAAAAAGCCGTCAATCGCAGGACTGGAGCGCCCCGCTAATCAGTGGGCGCTCCGCTTTGCCCAGTGGCTTGCGCCATAAACGGCGAAAGTGAGCCGCCTCGCCGCCTAATATCATGTAGCCATGCGCCGTACCTCGCTCGTGCGCCTTCTGAACCGCTTGCGCTCAAGACACCCGGACCCTTCCTTCGCAAACCTGGGCCCCGGCTTCGAGATGAAAGAGCCACGAAGTGTCACGGGCGGCGAGCACATCCACGTCGGCACGGGCGTGAAGCTGGGACCTGGCAGCGAGTTGAAAGCGAACGTCCGCTTCCCGGGAAGCTGGCTCCGTCATCCAGAGGGTACGCACATCGAGCAGACCTTCGAGCCCGTCATCCGGATAGGGGACAGGGTCACGGCCACGGCATCGCTGCAGGTCGTCGCGTTCCAGGAGGTCGTGATAGAGGACGACGTCATGTTCGCGGCGAACGTCTTCATCGCCGATGGCACGCACTCGAGCGCGCGAGGCGACGTGCCGTACAAGTTCCAAGGTATCGCGCCGGTGGCTCCCATTCGCATCGGACGTGGAGCGTGGGTTGGCCAGAACGTCGTCGTGATGCCCGGCGTGACGATCGGCGAGCTGGCGGTGGTCGGAGCGAACAGCGTCGTGACGCGCGACGTGCCGGCACGCACGATAGTCGGCGGCATCCCGGCAAGGCCGATAAAGCGCTGGGATGACACCGCAGGCGAATGGGTTCCGGCTGACTAGGCTGGCGGCTCCCAGGGCCGCGTCTGGTACCGGACTGGTATAGTCACAGAGCGCGAACCATATATCCCGCAGGAGGTGCAACATGCGTCGGTCACTCTTGAAGCTGCTCGCCGGGCTGCTTCTCTTCACGCCGGTAGCCATGGCTCAGCCGGAGATCGAGCTCACGTGGTGGATCAACCCGTGGCGCATCGTCACGCCAGACATGGAGGAGGGCCAAAGCCCGACGGGCGAGGAGTACGCCCGCTACATGAGCGAGCAGTTCATGGAGCTCCACCCGAACGTCACCGTCAACTACGAGATCGTCCCCAACTCGGGCTACGGCGAGAAGATCACCACCGCGATCTTCTCCGGCACGACGCCCGACGTCGTCAAGGACCTGAACTGGAACCCGGACTGGGCACGCGAGGGCCTGCTCGAACCGATAGACGCGTACCTCACGGGCGAGGACAGGGAAGACTTCCTCGCCTACGCGCTCGAGAAGGGCAACGTCGACGGGCAGCACTACATCTGGCCG
>CAZMFX010000122.1:0-6908 GCA_964565625.1 uncultured bacterium | reverse complement strand
CGGCCTCCCGCGAGACGTAGTAGGAGGCGAGCACGTCCATGCCGTCGACCAGGTAACCGGGCATGCCGTACGCGTGCGCCTTCACCGCGATGTTGTCTGACCCCGTCTGCTTCTTCAGGTCGACGCTGATCGCGTAGCCGTTGTTCTGGCAGGCGAAGACGATGGGGGCGCCCTGCGCACCTGCCAGGTTCACGCCGGCGTGCCAGTCGCCCTCGCTCGTGGCCCCGTCGCCGAAGCTGCAGAGCGTCACCTGAGACTTACCAGCCAGCTTCATCGCCAGCGCCGTCCCGACGGCGGGGGGCACGTGCGAGGCGATGGGAGAGGCCACGGTGAAGACGTTCAGGTCAGCCGAGCCGGGGTGGTAAGGCATCTGCCTGCCGCGGGCAGTATCGGCCCTCGTGCCGAACGACTGCGCCGCGAACTCGACGACGGGCAGGCCGAGCGCGAGGAGCAACGACACGTCCCGGTAGTATGGGAACACCCAGTCGTGCCCCTTGCGGACTGCGTGCGCCAGCCCGACCTGCGCCGCCTCGTGCCCCGAACTGGGAGCCACGAAGCTCGTCTTGCCCTGACGTTGAAGGCGGCCGAACCTCTCATCGAGTAGCCGCCCCGTCAACATGTCCAGGTAGAAACCCTTGAGCCTATCTGGCCCTAGGTCGAGTTCGGTGGTCCCTAGCCACTCACCTCCCTCGCCGATCAGCCGGATCGGCTCGTCGGTGAAGGGCTGGAACCCTTGCGATTCGCGGATCATGCGTCGCTCCCTACTGAACCGGCGCCCCTGGCGCCCAAGGTCCGTGTACCGGCGTAGGCGACGACCGGCGGCTGCTGGCGCCGCACGGCTCCGGACGTTCCATTGGGTCGAGGATACCACCGGCACCTGAGCGTTCTCCGTAACGGAGCCGGCATATGGGACCGCGAAGAGGCGCCGACGCCGGCTGGTCGAAAGCCCTCTCGGCACGGCACTGTGGCCGCGGTGCACGTATCCTTGGAGGGATGGAGAGCGCCGGGTCACGGCCTTCGCTTACGGCACCGGCACGGACGGTCGCCGCCTGGGTAGGCAGCCTCCCGCCGGCCGTGCTTGTCGGCCTCACGCTGGCCGCGTGCCTCGGGCTCGCCGCCCTCGCCAGGCTGCTAGGCAGCTCCGCCTGGCTGTGGGTGACCCTCGCCGGCGGCGGGTTCCTCGTCGCGTACGGTCGCTTCGGCACCCGCGGCGTGCTGCTCGTCGGCGCTGCGCTGGCGGGCTCCGGGGTGGGAATCCTCTTCGAAGGGGTCGCCGGCTGGGACGGCGCCTACCTGCTGAGCGTCGGCGGCGCGCTCGCCGTGGCAGACTCCCTTGACCCGCCGCCTGGCCACCTGGTGCTCGTGACCGGCGCAGTGCTCGCCGCGATCGGGCTCATCATCGGCATGGCGTCCCGCGGCCCGACGCAGGCGATAGTCGTCGCGTGTCTCATGGCAGCCGCCATGGCCATCTTCATCGCGCTCGACGGTCGCAGGCAGGCCTAGGCCCGATCGGCGTGTTCACGCTCCGCTCCCTCCGGGCAGGGGTGCGGGCGCCGCGTCCATTACACTGAACGTTGCGCCCAGGTGCCCCGCGCGGGGACCTGGGGAGGAGAGGCAGGATGGAACAGACCATCAACCGCGGCTTGGACGGCGTCAACATCGACACCAGTTCGATCTGCTTCATCGACGGCGGCAGAGGCGAGCTGATCTACCGCGGCTACGACATAAGGGAACTCGCGGACAAGGCGAGCTTCGAAGAGGTCGTCCACCTGCTGTGGGACGACGACCTTCCGACGAGGCAACAGCTCGAGAGCCTGCGCTCGGAGCTGAGCCGCTCTTTCGCCGTGCCGCCTCAGGTCTACGACCTTCTCAAGGCGATGCCCAAGGGTGTCGACCCCATGCACGCCGTCACGGCCGCCGTGGCCATGCTCGGCTCGCTCGACCCGAGCGCGGACGACGTCGACGCCGACAACGTCAGGCGTGTCGGCAAGCTGCTCCTGGCTCAGTTCCCGACGATCGTCGCGGCGATACAGAGGACGCGGCAGGGGCTGGAACCGGTGGAACCGAGGCAGGACCTGAGCGTCGCGGGCAACTTCCTCTACATGCTCACGGGTGAGGCCCCGACAGAAGCAGCTACCAACGTCATGGACGTCGCCCTCGTGCTCCATGCGGAGCACGGCTCGAACGCCAGCACGTTCGTCGCGCGCGCCACGGCCTCCACGCTCACCGACGTCTACAGCGCGATAACCGCAGCTACGGCTGCCCTCAAGGGTCCGTTGCACGGCGGCGCCAACGAGGCGGTGATGGAGGCGCTGGAGAAGATCGGCTCTGTGGAGAACGTAGAGGGCTACGTGCTCGACGTGCTCTCGCGCCCCGGCGGCAGGGTCATGGGCTTCGGCCACCGCGTATACCGCGTGCTGGACCCCAGGGCCGTGATCCTCAAGGGGGTCAGCCGCAGGCTGGCAGAGGAGTCGGGCGAGAGCAAGTGGTTCGAGATGAGCCTCGAGATGGAGCGCGTCATGGAGCGCGAGATGGAGAAGCGGGGCAAGCAGGTGCGCCCGAACGTCGACTTCTTCAGCGCCTCCGTTTACCGCATGCTCGGCTTCCCGGCCGAGATGTACACGCCCATCTTCGCCGTCGCGCGCATAGCCGGCTGGATGGCTCACCTCTACGAGCAGTACGCGGACAACAGGCTCATGCGCCCACGGCTGGTCTACGAGGGCCCACGAGGCAAGAAGTTCGTCCCGCTGAACGAGAGAGGCTGAGGCCCTGGCTACCGGCTGGCGGCCATAGCCCTGATGGTGAGCTCGGCCAGGAACTCCTCCACCCACTGCGCGTAGCGCTGCGCGCCGACGGCGTTCCACGCCTCGACATGCTCGACGCCATCCAGGCGGTGATACGTGACGGGCACGCGCAGCGACCCCACGAACGAGTCGACAGAGTCGACCGGGACCGTGGTGTCAGCAGTCCCCGCGACGACCATGACGGGCACGGGGATGGAGTGTGCGTCCTCTGCCTGCACGAGGCTCGAGAAGTGGGTGCCGGTGCGCCAGCCCGCGACCAGCAGAGCGAGCCGCGTCAGCAGGCCGGGCAGAGGCAAGCCGGCCTTCTCGGCTCCCAGCCTCACCGTCGCGTACGGATCGACGAGCGGCGAGTCGAGCATGACGGCGACTGCCTCGGGTAGGTCCGCATGCCAGCGCTGGAGCGCCTCGAGTGCCACCGCGCCGCCCATCGAGACCCCGAAGAGCACGATCCGGTCAACGCCACGCGCCGCCAGCTGCCTGACGCCAGCGATGGCGTCCTCCCACTCGCTGGCACCGTAGTGGTAGAGGCCGTCGCTGCTCGGGTCTGACATGTCGTGGTTCCGGTACGACTGAGCCAGCACGTGCACGCCGCTGGCGTGGAACAGCGGGATGAACCGCAGGAGCTCTATCAGCTCGCCGCGGCGGCGCCCGTGCAGCATCAGCACGCCCGTTCCGGACGCAGAGTCGGGCGCGGCCGGAGGCACGTACCACGCCCGCACGGCACCCTCCGGACCCTGTAGGCTCAGGTCCTCAAACCTCATGCCGAAGGCCGTCTGCGGGTCGCTGCGGTAGACGAAGTTGTCGACGCGCGCGGGCGTGCCAGCCGGCGGCAGCTCGCCCTCCACCACGTCGAGCCGACGCGTGACGCTGGCCGGGTCGTCGGCGACTATGGCCCCCAGGCGGCCGTACCCGCCTTCCCAGAGAAGGCCATAGGTCCCCACGACGTCGACCCGGGCATGCTGTGACGGATCCTCGAGACGCGGCAGGGTGACGCGAGCGTCGGGGGCGTGGCTGGAGGCCAGGACCTCGAACTCCGGCATGAGCCCGTACGGCGCCGGGACGATCACCCGGCTGGAGAAGGCCCAACCGACGGCGAACAGGATCGCGGCCAGCAGCACGAGGACGCCGATGGCGCCGAGCACTCTCCGCATCACCACCCGACTTGCCCGAAAGTGGCGTGGCGGTCTGGGCTGGTCGAGAACATGACGACGGGCACGCCCGTCTCCTGCTCGACCAGCTCGAGGTAGCCGTGCACCTCGGGCGGCAGCTCACGCCTGGAAGTCAAGCCAGAAAGGTCGCCCCATCCCGGCAGGTCGCGGTAGATGGGCGCGCCGCCGTCGTCGTAACCGACCCCGACACGCACACTGCCTATGTCCGAGAGCACGTCGAGCTTCGTGAACACGAGCCCGTCGAAGCCGTTGAGATCGCACGCGTACCTGAGCTGCGCGAGGTCCAGCCAGCCGACCCGGCGCGGGCGCCCGGTCGTCGTGCCGAACTCGTCCCACTGGTTCGAGCCGCTTCCGCGCAGCCGGCCCGCGAGCGCCTCCTCCGTCACCTCCGTGGGGAACGGACCGTGACCGACGCGCGTGGTGAAGGCCTTCACCACGCCGTACACCTTGTCAAGGGCCTTGTGGCTGACGCCGGCGCCGACGACGATGCCCCCGACCGTCGGGTGGCTGCTCGTCACGTACGGATAGGTGCCGTAACCGACGTCGAGCATCGTGCCTTGGCCGCCCTCGAACAGCACTCGCTTGCCTGCCGCTAAGGCCTCCCGCGTGTCGGCGCCGACGTCCCGCACATGTCTTGCGAGTCGGTCACGGACGGGCTCGAGCTCCTGCATCGCGGCGTCGACGCTCGTCCAACCGACGCGACCCGTCGAGTTGGGCTTGGCCTCCAGCAGCCTCCCGAGCCGCTCGCGGAGCACCGACTCGTCCACCAGGTCGCCGGCTCTGAGGCCAACGCGCCTTGCCTTGTCCGAGTAAGCAGGTCCTATGCCTCTGCCGGTGGTGCCGACGAACCCGCCACCCTCGTCGTTCTTCTTGTGGTGCGGCAACACGAGGTGGGCCTCGTGCGAGACCCAGACCCGGCCAGGGTCGCGCCTGGCAGCCAGGGCATCCAGCTCTCTCAGGAACTCCCACGGGTCGATGACCATGCCGCCGCCGAGCACCGATACCGGGCGGTCGTGGAGCGTGCCGCACGGGAGGTGGTGGAGCTTGAAGACCTCACCGCCGACGACGACGGTATGACCGGCGTTGGCGCCGCCCGAGTAGCGCACGACGAGGTCCGCCTCGTGCGCGAGGGCATCGACGACCTTGCCCTTGCCCTCGTCTCCCCACTGCGCTCCCAGGATCGCGATGCCAGGCACCCTGCCTCCTCGCCCACCGCCGGTCTCGTCGACCGGCTCGGGACGCTTCCGATGAAGGCACGGACGTTGACTCCGCCCCCATCGGAGCTCGGGTGTCAGAGTAACCTTAGCGCCATGACGCGAACCGCCAGACCCACTGTGCTGCTGTCGACCTCTACGGTGCCGCGGACCACCTCGCTGAGACGTGACGACGCGATGACCGGCAGGAACTACTCGGAAGCCGTTACACAGGCCGGCGGCCTGCCGCTGATGGTCGCGAACCTCGACGCAGGCCTGGCGGAGGACTACGCGATGACCGTGGACGCCCTGCTGCTCACGGGGGGCGGCGACATGGACCCAGCCATATTCGGCGAGGCTCCGGACAGGGACCTGGGCTCGGTCGACCCCGAGCGCGACTCCTTCGAGCTGGCGCTTTACGCCGCGTTCCGCGAGGCGGGCAAGCCCGTCCTCGGTGTATGCCGCGGCTGCCAGGTGATAAACGTGGCTCACGGTGGCCGGCTGCATCAGCACCTGCCAAGCGTTGAAGGCACCCACCAGCACGATCAGCGCGACTACCGCGGCTTCCCGTCGCACCCTGTCGAGCTCGTCGCAGGCAGCCGTCTAGCCGCGGCCTTCGGCGCCACCCGCGTAGCGACGAACAGCTACCACCACCAGGCGATCTCGCAGGTTGGCGCAGGCCTCACGGCGGTAGCCACGGCGGGTGATGGCGTCGTCGAGGCCGTCGAGTCGACGGCGGGCCCGCTGGTCGTCGCGGTGCAGTGGCATCCGGAGATGATGTTCGCCACTCATCCGGAGCACCTTGCGCCCTTCCGAGTGCTAGTTCAGGCCGCCAAGGAGCAACTGGTCGCCTGAGTGACCGCCGGGCCTGCGGCCCAGGTCCGGGGGCCGACCCCGCCGGCGTTACTTCTGTTACACTTCCGCGCATGTCGGTTGCGGTGACGGGAGGTGGTGCCGTGGAAGACGGCTATGGCTACTTCCGCTTAGCTCCCCTGCCCGCGCCGGCGCCATCCGAGTAGACCCGATGCTACGGGGCCCGCGCGATCGCCTTAGGCGCCGCTGAAGCCGGCGCCGCCCGAGACCCCTGAAGCGCGAGAGAAGGTCCCCATGGTAATCGTCATGCGTAAGGACGCCGATGAGGCGTCGGTAGGCAAGGTCCTTTCCGAGGTCGAGAGCCTCGGCTTCACCCCACACGTGAGCGCAGGAGAGTCCCGTACGCTCATCGGCGCGATAGGCCCGGCCCCAACAGAGGAGCTGCGGGAGCACTTCGCGGCCCTTACCGGCGTCGAGACCGTCGTGCGCATCACCAAGCCGTTCAAGCTGGCGTCAAGGGAGTTCAGGCACGACGACTCGTTCGTCATGATCGGCGACGTGAAGACCGGCAACGGGCGCTTCGTCGTCGCGGCAGGGCCCTGCGGCGTGGAGAGCCGGGAGCAGACGCTCCAGGCCGCCGACATCGTGAGGCGCGGCGGCGGGCAGGTGCTGCGCGGGGGTGCTTACAAGCCCCGCACCAGCCCGTACGCCTTCCAGGGCCTGGGCGAGCAGGGTCTCGAGATCCTCGCGGAGGCCAGGGCAGAGACCGGACTGCCCATCGTGACCGAGGTGACGGCGCCCGAGCTGGTCGACAAGGTCGCGGAGACGGCCGACATGTTGCAGGTGGGCGCGCGCAACACTCAGAACTTCGCACTGCTGGCGGCCGTGGGTCGTTCCGGCAAGCCCGTGCTCTTCAAGCGCGGGATGTC
>CAZMFX010000121.1:0-7062 GCA_964565625.1 uncultured bacterium | reverse complement strand
CCGAGGTTGGAGGCCTTTCCGGTCGACCGCTCGCACCGTTGGCGCTGGATGCGTTGAATGCGCTCGTGGGGGCAACGAACCTGCCGGTAGTGTCCGTTGGAGGAGTGTTCGAGCCTGAGGACGTAGCTGAGCGGTTGTCCGCCGGTGCGACACTTGTACAGGTCTATACGTCTCTCGTGTACCGCGGGCCCAGTCTGCCGGGAGGGCTGGCTCGTGACGCGTCCATGCCCATGACCAGATCAGGCTGACGGATAGAAGGGGCTGGGACGGTTTCCTTGACGCTGGCTACCAGACCGCCACGCGGCGTGGGCTTGTGTGCGCTCTGAGCCGATTGTCCTTCGTGACGACCTGAAGCCCGAGCTCGAGCGCGGTGGCGTAGATGATTCGATCAGCCGGATCTCCGGGAAACGAACGAGGCAGGTTCACGGCCGCAGCCGCAATGGCTGAGGCGATCACGTTCAGCCGACCACCACTGCACGACATGCGTGTCGAGAAGTACGGTCGTCACTCGGCGTCCCAGTTCAGACCCGTGGTGAAGAGGTCTTCGTCGGACGCCGCGCTGGTAGCCACGGCAGCCAGCGCACCGGGGGACGGTTTGCTTGCCAGCGGCGGAACCAACCGTGCGACGACCTTGCCACGCTTCGTGATCTCTACACTCATACCGGCCGAAACCTCATCCAACACGGACAGCAAGCGCGCTTTGGTCTCGGTGGCGGTCATACGCTTGCTCATGTGGTCAGAGTACATGACCATGCAGTCAGCTTCTATGATCGGTAAACGCGCAAGTCCGTACGCTCTTCCCTTCGTGTCGCTGCTAACTGACGATCCGGCCGTCAGCAAGCGAGACGCGCCGTTTCGCTCTACTCGCGACGTAGGGATCGTGCGTGATGATCACGACGGTCACGCCCTCGGCGTTGGCTCTGTCGAACAGCGCGAGGACCTCGTCCCGGCTGCTCGAGTCGAGGTTGCCTGTCGGTTCGTCGGCCAAAAGAACGCTCGGTCTCGTGACCAGGGCGCGCGCGATGGCCACCCGCTGCTCCTGACCTCCTGAGAGCTCGCGAGGCAAGTGGTCGGCATGGGCCAGCATCCCAACGGAGTCCAAGGCTGCCAACGCCCGTTCCCGCCGTTCGGGCACCGGAACGGCGCGCTCACCGTGGGCATAGACGAGCGGTAGGGCGACGTTGCGCCACGCGGAGAGGTGTGGGATGAGGTGGAAGCCTTGGAAGACGAAGCCGATCACCTCGTTCCGGATGGACGAGGCTGCGCGGTCGTTCAGGTGGGCTACGTCCTCGCCTTCGATCAGGTACGTGCCTGCCGTCGGCCGGTCCAACAGACCGAGCAGGCTGAGCAGGGTCGATTTACCGGAACCGGACGGGCCGGTGACCGCGACGTACTCCCCCGCCGCTATCGAGAGGTCGGCGTCGACGAGGGCTGGGACCCTACGCGCCCCCTTCTTATGGACGCGAGTGAGCCCTGACGTCCGCAGTAGGGTCTCTGTAGCGTTACTCGTAGTTGCCGCTGTTGAGCCGTCGCCGTACATTCTCCCTACCCTTCAGAACAGTCCGAAACGCAACAGGCCCTGCATCAGCGTGGCCTGGTTCGTGAGGTTGTTCGGTGAGGCGCCGTATGCGGCGACCGGTGTCCCCGTGTCGTCGAAGAGGACCAGGATGGAGGCGGTGTGCCGTACGAAGCCTTGCACCCAGTCTGGCATCGCGCTACTCATCGCCTCGTCCGTCTCCACCCCTTTCGCTGCCAAGTCGGCCGCGTGCTCTTCGCGGGTGACGTACTCGCTTCCATCAGGCGTGACGGTATCGGTGGCGACCACGAGCAGCGGAACCTCCGTGTTGGCCCGGCCAAGCACGGCGAGCGCTTGGGTGACGGCACTGTCCACCGGCACGGGCTCGGCGTATGCGTAAGGCATGAGTACGGCGAAGTACTTGCCGTCAAGATCGTTGGCCGCCAGGAAGTCGCCTGGCATGACCAACGCTTCTGGCAGGTTCAACTCGCCGTTCATGCAGGCACGGGTGAAGCGGCCGAGCGACGCCTCGGTCGGCTCGAAGTCCCGCCGGCCGCGCGCCCAACCGAGTACCCGGTCGCTGTTCGCGCACAGGATCATCTCCACCGGGCTTATGAACTCGACTCCCATCGTGGTCTGCCTACTTGCTGCGAACTGTGGGATCACTCCTTCGAGGTCCCAACGCACGTCAATGCCGTCGGGCTCGACCAAGAACTCGTATCCGGTAGCGACAAGTTCTTCCGGGGTCGTAGGGAACACCGGCACCTCGGGCCTGCCCATGATCCTCGCGTCTGCTTCACGGCTCTGAGGCGTGCCCCATTGGGTGGCGACGAAGATCGGAGTGGGTCCGCCTTCGTCCGCCGCGGCGGCGGATATCACCTCGACCCGCTTCCTGTACAGGGATGTGTCGCTCGAGTAGATCTCGTTGTTGATCGTGTACCTGGAGTCGATGCTCTGCACGTAGACGACCGTGGGGTCACTACCGGACGGAAGAGCATCCAGGCTGGCCAGGGTGGAGTGCATCTGGCCGGGCTCTCCCAGAACACCGCGGTGCACGGTCGTCGTATCGACGAACACCACCGCCTGCGCCACGCCTTTCTGCGCGAGCGTCCAGGCGACGAGCAGAATCGGTACCAACGAGAACACGCGCGCGAACTCGAACCTCGGGGGTTCGTTCATCCTCACTCCTCCTTGAGAACGCTCCAGGGCGGCGTACGGCTGAACGAGGTGACCGGCACGGCGACGGCGACAAGCGCGGCGGCGATCGCGACTGCCAGCACGAGCACCGCACGGTCTAGTGGCACCACGAAGTCCCATGGCGCCAACGTCGAGACCCAGTAGACGGTCACAACGGCCAAGACCAGCCCGACCAGCGCTGCGTATGTCGCGATCTTCAGGGCGGATCCGGTAGATGCGGCCGCGATCCTTGCCATCGTGGCGCCGAGCGCCCGCTTCAAGGCGAGCTCCGGCCGTGCCTTGACGAGTCTCACCGTGACGATGGAGGCCAGGCCGGCGGCGCCGACGATCAGGGACAGCCATGCGACGGTGCTCCACGCGGAGGCGACGTCAGCCATCGTCGACCTGACCTGGCTCAGGTCGCCCGCCGGTTCGTACACGACCGCTGGAGCGTACTGCCCCTGGTAGCGCTCGTCGATCACGTTCCTTATCTGGGTGATGACCGCCTCGCGGTCCGCGGCCGGGTTCAGCCTCACGTGGAAGTCGCGTACCAGGGCGCCAGCCATAGGTGGCGGATCGGCCGGCCGGAGCCTCACGATCATCCGGTCCGTCAGGTCGCCCATGGACGTGAACGGCTGGCTCGCGTAGACGCCGACTACCGTCAGTTCCTGCGCGTTCGGGTCGACCTGACCGATACCTACAGGCCTGCCGAGCGTGATCGTCCGTCCGACCACGTCCGCCAAGGCGACACCGGGAAAGACGAGCTCCGCGATCGACGGCCCGATGATGGTTTCGCTCTGGTCGACAGGCGGTCGACCTTTCGCGATCGGTCTCGGGAAACTGGTGAAGAACTCAGCGTCGACGCGCGCCCCTGCGATCGGCTCGGCCTTCTGACCGTCTTGCCCCTCGAGCACGAGGGACGTGTTCTCGGTGATCGACAGGACGAGTTCCTCGACGCCAGGTACGGCCGCGACCGCCTCCGCGTCCAGCTCGTCGATGGGCGGCGGCGGATAGATCGACGCTCGGCTGCCGGGCGGTTGCTGGTTGCTGAGCACCAGCCTGTCGCCGCCTATCTCGTGGAGCCGTTGCTGGAACCAAGTGTCGGTCCCGACCCCGATCGAGGTCGATACCATGAGTGCCAGAACGCCCGCCGCCATTCCGGTCAATGCGACGCCCTCCCACACTGGCGGTGAGAGTTCCTCACGCAGAGCCCTGTAGATGGGCAGCCGCAACGTCCAGATAGCGGGCACGGCCGCTGCGAGGAGCGTGACCGTGAGCCCTGCGCCGATCCCGTAGAGCAGCGCCTCCGGCGTGAAAGGTACTCCATCGCCGCCCACACGCACGAAACGGTCGGCAACCGGCCACAGAGCCAAGCCGAACGCTGTGCCGACGCCGCCTACGAGCAGCCCGTCGGCTGCGACCTCGAGTGCTATCCGCGTACGCGTCGCGCCGAGGGCCCGCCGCACCGCGAGCGGCCGAGCCCGGTCCGCGGCGCGCAGCCCGAGCGCGTTGGCCAGGTTCCCGACCGTAGCCACCAACGCCAGCACCACGACCCATGTCGAGCCGCGGGTAAGCTCGTCCGCTACCTCGCTTCTGAACCTGTACTGCGAACCGAGCCACTCCTCGGAGGTGACGACCTCATGCACCTGACCGATCGACAGGCTACCGAGCGCCGCCCGAACTTCACGTAACGCATTAGGGCCTTCTCCAGGCTCATGCCGTACGAAGGCGTAGGTGCCGACAGGTCGGCCGAGTGGGTGGCCGCCTCCCATGGGGCTGGAGTCGGGCACCAACGCCGAGACGTCGAGCCTCGAGACCGGAAACTCGATGACCTCGGCGGGCAATGGAGCCAGCACACCGACGACCCGCGCAACGATCCCGAACCCGAGCTCCACCACCTTGCCGATGGCTGTCTCTGCTCCGCCGTACAGCTCCGTCGCGATCGTCGAACCGAGGACCGTCACGGGTAGGCCGAGCTCCCTGTCGTCTGTCGTCAACGCACGGCCGGCACTGACTTCAAGGTCGAGCACGTCGAACACCTGCTCGGTGACCGCGGTCCGTGTTATCCGGACGTTGCCCTCGAGCGCGGTCGAGCTCTCACCGAAGTAGCCGACGTCGGCCACCCCCGGCAGGCCCATGAACGCCGCCGCCTCTTCACCGGTGATGCCGCCGTTCTCCTGCCCGGGTTGGAGCACCGAGTCGTCGCCACCGGTTCCCACGTACCGCACCACTAGCACGTCGGGAGCAAAGGAATCGGCCAGCTCATCTATCTGCTGCCGCTGCCACTCGCGGATGGCGATGACGGTCGTGAACGCGGCCACGCCGAGGGCGATCGACAGAACCGCGATGAGTGTCTGTGTGCGCTTCACCCTACGTAATGCTAAACGACTTCGAGCCAACCGGCGGAACGGTTGTTCTTTCGCGGTCCGGATCCCAACTCGGTTAGTCTCGAAACCATGACGCCCGGAACCTCGATGGCCGTAAGAGCAGTGACCGTCTTCGTCATGGTCTTCTCGGCGCTCTCGCACGGTCAACAGAGCGAACCCACGGGCCCAAGCGTCTTCCTATCGACGGACGCCCTGTTCCGCTCGAAAGGCGAGGCCCTGGACCAGGAAGCTCTGCACGCACTGCTCGCCGACGTCGGCGCCCTGCCCGCTGACGACGAGCCAACCGTGATCCTCATCCGCAGCGTCGACGCGTACTGGGCGGACCCTCAGTGGGCGGAAGACGTCCGCGAACGCGAGCTCGCTCGCATGACGACGATCCAAACGAACACCGCCCTGAACGACGGCGGGAAGCCTATCCTCGTACTCGCTCCCGACGGCACTCCCGAGAACATGGAGCAGCGAGTGAGCATGTTCGGCTTCCATCAGAGCGCGTTCCCTTCGACGCCGACCGAGCTGACGGACGTCGGGCTCGGGTGGCTGGCGGACGTGGAGAGCTTCGAGCTCCGATGGGACCGGGAGGGGCACATCGCGGACCACATCTCTCAACGGTGGACCCTCTTCGGCATCGAACACGTCGGCGCCCTCGACATGGTGATCTGTTCGGACCACACCGAGGTTCACGGCTGGGCCCGCGCTTACCACGACACGCAGTCCTCCGACGCGTCGCTCGGCAAGTTCGTCGAGCGTTGCGTGAACGGCAAGTTGGAGTTCGTGGCCGACTTCACGGTTGCGCCGCAGCTCCTCGAGGAGGTCGGCCTCTATGGATCGCCGTTCGCTCTCCTCATCCCACGGTACACGTACCCATGGCTCGTGGAGGCCGTGACCCTTGCCGAGCGGTCCCTGGCGATCACCGACCCGGCGGTGCAGATGCGCGTTATCGCCACGGAGACGATCACGCCGGAGCACGACCGCAAAGTGCACGCCGACGAGCACATCGCTCTGCTGGAGGAGCGCGGTGTCCGTGTAGATACCGAGCTGAGCCAACTGGTCCCAGATTGGATCGCCGACTACGCGACCGGCGGCGTGGCACTCCTGCTGTTCGACTCTGGCGGACGTCTATTGGGTTCGTTCTTCGCGACCAACGCCACGATCGACGGCATCAAGACCCTGACGACCGCGCTCATCGAGGCCGGGCTGTTCTAGCCCGACGCTACCTGCGAGGCGTCCACTTCACCTCTTCCACCCCTGCCCGCACGTTGGCGACGCGGGCAAGCGTGAAGAGCAGGTCCGAGAGCCGGTTGAGCACGATGAGTACCTGAGGATTGATCTCGGTCTGCCGGGAGAGCGTCAGCGTGTCGCGCTCGGCGCGGCGCACGGTAGCGCGCGCCAGCTGTAGGGCCGCCGACGCCTGGGTGCCGGCAGGCAGGACGAAGTTCGTGATGGGGGGCAGCTCCTCGGTCAGCCTGTCGATAAGCGACTCGAGGCGCTTCACGTCGCCCTCGTCAACCGGCGTCACGTACGAGCGCGTCTTGGCGTCGAGCGGCGTCGCCAGGTCTGCGCCCAGGTCGAAGAGCAGCGACTGCAACGCCTGAAGCTCCTCGTCGAGCGACCGCAGCGGCGAGCCTTCCGGCTCCTCCACCAAGGCTGCACGAGCCAGCCCGAGAGCGGAGTTGGCCTCGTCGACGGCGCCGTAGGCGGCCACGCGCGGGTCGTCCTTCTGCACCCTGCCACCGCCGAAGAGGGCGGTCGTGCCGTCTTCACCCGTGCGCGTGTAGACCTTCACGACCCGGGCACCTCCGCGGCATCGCGTTGGGCTGCCATCGTCTCCGATACCACGTCGCCGGTGCCGAACCGCCTCTCGACGTACTCCTCGAGCATGGCGTTGAACCGCGGCACGATGTCCTCACCCTGCAGCGTCGTCACCAGCTTCCCGTCCTGGTAGACGGGCGCGCGCGGCGACTCGCCGGTGCCCGGCAGGCTGAT
>CAZMFX010000120.1:0-7083 GCA_964565625.1 uncultured bacterium | reverse complement strand
TGCCTGTTGCCCTTCTTGCCGCGCGACCGCACGAAGTGGGTCTCGACGTTATAGCCGGCCTGCCTGAGGCGCTTCGTGAAAGTCTCGCTCGGAAACGTTGACCAGACGGCCAGCACCCCACCGGGTCGCAACGACGACCGGGTCGCGGCGAGCCCGGCGGCCCCGTACAGCCACTCGTTCGCGTCCTGGGTCGTGCCCTCTGGCCCGTTGTCCGTGTCGAGAAGGATGAGGTCGTAGCCGTCCGCCGAACCCCGCAGAAGGTCGGCGACGTCGGCAAGCACGACGGTCACCCGCGGGTCATCCAGCGGTTGACCGGCGAGATCGCCGAGATGGGTCTCGTTCCACTTCACGACCTCAGGCAGCAGTTCGGCGACGGTGACGTGTGCATCGGCAGGCAAGAGTTCCAGCACCGCTCTAAGCGTGAACCCCATGCCGAGCCCGCCAACCAGGACGCTCGCGATCCGAGGTACGCGGGCGTTCGCGATCGCGAGCTCTGCCAGAAGCTCCTCCGACCCGTGCTGGCGGCTGCTCATGAGCTCGAACCCGGCGACTCGGATGACGTACTCTTCGCCGCGTCGGTCCAACGTCACGACGTCACCGTTGGGCAGGGTCGCAGAGTCGATCCGCTCCCAGCGGTTCATCCGCTGCTCGTCCCGTTGGTCGGCCGCAAGCTTGCCGCGCCATGGAAGAAGGCGTCGAGGGCAGCGCTCACGTGCCTTTCGATCTCGGAGTCGCTCATCGCGGCTGCCTCCTCACCCAGATGCATCGCCCTGTTGATCGGGTCTCCCATCACCAGCCAGTTGAGGTGGACGGCGGCAGAGTCCGGGTCCGCCACTTCCAGCGACCCGGCAGCGTCGAACTGTCGCAACATCGCCGCCAGCTTCTCGATGGCCTTCCTGGGCCCGTGCTGATAAAGGGCCTCCGCGAGTTCCGGCGACCGGGGGAACTCGCCTATCACCAGCCGCCTCAGGCGCAGGAGCGCCGGCGACAGAACGGTCTTCAGCTGGAAGCGCAAGACCCCTTCCAGCGCGGCCCGCGGGTCGGTTGTCGGGCCTATCTCGGGCGCGTCCGTTACGACGCTTGCCGTTGCCGCCGTGGTCCGTGCGCTCACGAGCTCGAGGAACAGCTCGCGCTTGCTGCCGAAGTACGTGTAGAGCGTCTGCTTGGCGATGCCAGACTCCGCTGCGATGGAATCCATGGTGACCGACTCGTAACCGGTGGCGAGGAACTGGCGCTCGGCCGCCTTCAGCGCCGCGTCACGTTTCCGCCTGGAACTCGGCCGCATGCGCCTCTCTCCTCCTTGCAATCATCATACTCAGCAGTCTACTATCGGCTTCAGCTTTAGACTGTCGAGTCCAGAATCGGAGGGTTCGATGACAGAGAACAGCACAGCGGCGGAATCGGCCAGATCAGCAACGAGCAGCCTCACCACACGACATGGCGACCGGGTGGTCTTCGATCATTACGGCCGAAAGGGTGACCCGGCCGTCCTGTTCATAGCCGGCGCCGGACCTACCCGTGCCGGCGACCCGACGACATCGGAGACCGCCAGGCTTGTGGCGCAACGCGGCTACCAGGCGAGCGTCCACGACAGGGTCGGCAGAGGCGACTCGGCAACGAAGGGGCCCGTGACGCTGCAACGCGAGCTGCAGGCGATCGCTGCGCTGGCGGCCCATATGGAGGGGCCAGTGGTCCTGGTTGGCCACTCCTCCGGCTGCGCCATCGCCATCGAGGCCGCCGGCTTTGTGGAGCGGCTGGCAGGCATGGTTCTCTGGGAGGCCCCCATCGGCCTGTTCGGGGAAGGCGCGCCGGCTTGGTGGCGCACGATCGAGGCCCACATAGAGAACGGCAGGCTCGAGGAAGCCGTCGCCAGCTACATGATCGACATGCCCCCTGAGTGGCTGGAGGGCCTCAAGAGGTCTCCCGAGTACCCGCACCTGATCCACAGCTGGATCCCGGACGGAACGGCACTAGCCAACGTCGAGTCGGTCGGGCTCGAGGCCGCGCTACGGGACATCACGGTGCCGGTGCTGGCCGTGGTGGGCACCGAGACCTTCCCAGGCATGCGGGAGGCCGCCGACCAGATAGCGGCAGCCGCTCGCAACGGGGCCAGCGAGGAGGTCAAAGGAGCTTGGCACTCTTGGGACGCAGAGGCCATGGCGGCCAGGCTGGTGGCGTTCCTGGGCCAGGTGAGCGGGCACTGACTTCAGGCTCCCACCGCTTGCGCGATGCTCGCGTACGCTTGAGGAACCTTGAAGCTCACTCGTCATCCGGCCAACCCCGTCCTCAAGCCAAATCCGCTCAACGCCTGGGAAGCCCTGAACGTCTTCAACCCATCTGTGGTCATCCACAACGGGCTCTGGCACATGCACTACAGGGCACAGGGCGTCGACTACGTCTCACGCATCGGCTACGCCGTCTCGACGGACGGGATCGCCTGGAACCGGTTGCGCGATCCGGTGCTCGTCCCAGAGGGCGAGGCTGAGGCGAGGGGCGTAGAAGACCCGCGCGTCACAGAGTTGGATGGTCGCTTCTACATGGCGTACACCGCCTATGGCCGCGGGGGTGCGCACCCCGAGACAGGACAGATGCCCACCAACATCACTCCGATGTACGCGGTGAGCGACGACCTCATCCAGTGGGAGCGCATCGGCCCCGTGGTCCTGAACGAGGACAACAAGGACCACGCGCTGTTCCCAGAGAAGATCGCTGGTGACTACGTTACGTTCCACCGCCGGCCGCCATCGATCTGGCTAGGCTTCAGCCGAGACATGCGCAACTGGGGCGGCCACGTAGAGGTGATCGCGCCACGGCCGGGCATGTGGGACGGCAAGCGCGTTGGCGCGGGCGGTCCGCCTATCCGTACGGACGCCGGCTGGCTGGTGCTCTATCACGGCTACGACGAGTCGCACGTCTACTGCATGGGGGCCGCGCTGCTGGACCTCAATGACCCGCGGAAAGTGCTGAAGCGGCCCGAGACAACCATCCTCGAGCCGCAGGAGACGTGGGAGAGGAGGGGCGACGTGCCGAACGTGGTGTTCGGATGCGCGAACCCCGTGCGCGACGGCGTCGTCCACCTGTACTACGGGGCGGCAGACCGCGTGATAGGCCTGGCGACGGCGCCGCTGGACGAGCTCCTCGACTGGGTGATCGCCGAGGGGTGACGACCCGTGACGCTCAGTTGAGCGGCTTCGTCTCCGCCGGCACGACCCCACCGCCGTAGAGCGACGCCGTGAGCTCCTCGAGCGCCGTGAGCGCGTATCGCTGAGACCACGGGCCGTAGGTGATCCGCGCCACACCGAGCTCCTCGTACTCCTTAGCGGATAACGCTCCGGGTACGCCGATGACGCTCAGCCTGCCGCGGCCAAGGCCATCGACCAGGCGCATCGTCGCCTGCCTGTCGAGCTTGCCTGGCACGAACACGAGGCTCGCACCGGCGTCCAGGAACGCCCGCCCGCGTTCGATGGCGTCGTCGAGCTTCTCGCTCAACGGTCGGTCGCCGCCCTTGAGGAGCGCGTCGGTGCGGGCGTTCAGTTGGAAGGCGACGCCCTCGGATTCGCCCGCTGCGACTATGTCCTCCACGGCCTTCACCGACTCGGCGAGCGGACGCAAGCGGTCCTCGACGTTCGCGCCAACGACGCCGACGCCGATGGCTCGGCGGATCGTCTCGCCCGGGGCGCCATAACCGTCGTCAAGGTCCGCGGTGACCGGAAGGTCCGTGGCGGCCACGATGCGCTTCACGGCCTCGATCATCAGGTCGCGTGGGATCTGGCCGTCGGCGTAGCCGTGCGACGCGGCGATCGAGTGACCGGCTGTCGCGATGGCCCTCGATGCCGGGTGGGCGGCGACGACCTTCGTCGAGATGGGGTCCCAGACGTTGACCATCTGAAGGATCTCGGAGGCTTCGTGCAGGCGCTTGAGGGTAAGGGCCTTCTCTGCTGTGCTCATGCCATGAGTTTAGGTCTGTCACGAGCCTGTGCACGTCACAGGTAGGTTCACTCGACGGTGATTCACCCAAGAGTGAAATCTGCGCTCTGTCTCGGCCCGGTAACCGGCAAAACCAATGGGCGTATCATTCCCGCGCTTAGGTGACAGCGCATCGAGCGAGCGGGAAAGCAGAGCCACTCGCCCGTGTGCATGAAGGAAGGTCTCGCATGAAGATGCTTCTGACATCGGCGGGCGTCAAGAATCCCAGCATCCGCGCGGCGCTGCTGGACCTACTGGACAAACCCATCGCCGAGTGCGAAGCGCTGGCGATTCCCACGGCTGGCTATGGCCACCCATGGGTCAAGCCCACCGGCTCCTACAGGTTCTTGACGGGCAAGGGCACGACCCCGATGGTCGAACTGGGGTGGAAGTCGGTCGGCGTCCTCGAGCTTACGGCCCTGCCGAGCATCGACGAGGACCGCTGGAAGTCCTGGGTCGCTGAAGCCGACGTGTTGCTTGTCAACGGTGGCGACGCCCTCTACCTGGCTCATTGGATGCGGGAGTCCGGGCTAGCCGAGATGCTTCCCTCTCTGCCTGACAAGGTCTGGGTAGGCCTTAGCGGTGGCAGCATGGTCATGGCGCCACGCATCGGTGAGGAGTTCATCGGCTGGCAATCACCGTCCGGAGCCGACGAGGCGCTAGGCGTCGTCGACTTCGCGATCTTCCCGCACCTGGATTGCCCCGATCTGCCGTCCAACACGTTGCCCGCCGCAGAGCGGTGGGCGTCCAAGTTGGGAATACCCGCCTATGCGATCGACGATGCCACGGCATTCAAGGTGGTCGGCGACGAAGTAAAGATCGTGTCCGAAGGGCAGTGGCACTACTTCGGCCGCTGATCTCGCGCAGGCGCCCGAAGCGGCGGCACACGGACCCTTGGCCAGCACCAGCCCCATGCGACTCCTGCACCCGCGGCGTCCAGACTTGTATAGTTGTCTAGACATCTGAAGTGAGAGCCAGCTCGTCCGCTTGGGAGGACCCGTGGCCGTCGGTCGTGACAGCCTGCCGATCTACGCGCGCATCGAGGCTGACCTGCGCCGCGAGATCGCGTCGGGGCGCCTGGGGCTCGGCAGTCGAGCGCCGACAGAGACCGAGCTGAGCGAGCGCTACGGCGTGGCCAGGATGACGGTGCGCCACGCCCTGGACGGCCTCGTGGCCGCCGGCCTGCTGGCACGCAAGCGAGGTGTCGGAACGTTCGTCGCGCGCACGAAGACCGAACGCGTCGCCAGCACTCTCCTTGGCTTCCACGAGGACGCGGTGGCGCACGGGATGCGTCCGGACACGCAGGTGCTGAGCCACGACGTGGAGCCGCTCGGCGTACCGGACGGCGCGGTCCTCTCCGAAGATCCAGACACCGAGGTGCTGAGGGTCACGCGCCGCCGCACAGTCGACGGCGAACCGATCGGCCACAACGTCGTCGTGCTGCTGCCGCCGTTCGCCGACAAGCTCGCCGAGCTCGACCTCAGAGGGTCGCTGTACGACGGTGTCGCCCACGCGTTGGGCGTCGAGGTCGAGGGCGCAGACCAGCAGGTCGAGGCGGTGGAGGCCACGCCGGAGCAGGCCTCGATGCTCGATGTCGCGGTCGGCTCACCCCTGCTGCGCGTCACGCGCGTCACCTTCCTTGCCAACGGCCAGAAGCTCGGCCTGACACGCACCCACTACCGAGGCGATCGCTTCTACCTCTCCCTGAAGCTCCAACGCGGGATTCCGGACGCCGGGTGAGCCGCCCGTCGCACGCGAAGCGTTGGCCGTCCACCACAAGCCGCCGGCTCGAAGGCGCCAGGAGCGCCGCACGAAACAGGAGGAGGAAGGCATGACACACACGCACGCAGCACCTCAGCAACGGTGGATGACATGGACGGCGGGTGAGACAGCACGCTTCCTCTTGCTGGCGCTCTTCACCCTCTTCGCCGTCTTCTTCACGAACGTGGCAAGCGCCCAGGCCGACTGCGAGAGGGGCGCGCTCGACGAGCGCTACTGCGACACGGACGGCGACATGCTCGCCGACCCTCCCGCCGACGGCAACTACTCGGACCCGAGCACCCTGGTCTTCACCTACGCTCCGACCGAGGACCCAGCCGTCTACCAGGGCGCCTTCCAGGAGTTCATCGACTACCTCTCGGAGCTGACAGGTAGGCCGGTCCAGTACTTCCCCGTTCGCTCTTACGCCGCTCAGATCGAGGCGATGCGCGCCGGCCGGCTTCACGTAGCAGGCTTCGCTGCTGGCTCGGTCGAAGAGGGCGTCAACACGGCAGGCTTCATACCCGTCGCCGTCATGGCCGACACTGCAGGGGTGTACGGCTACGAGATGGAGATAATCGTGCAGCCGGGCTCCGACATCCGGTCGCTGGAGGACCTGCGGGGCAGGCAGCTCGCGTTCGTGTCACCAACATCCAACTCGGGCTTCAAAGCCCCCTCCGCCCTGCTCTTCTCGGAGCTCGGCATGAAGCCCGACGTCGACTACCAGACCGCGTTCTCCGGCGGTCACGACAACAGCATCCTGGGCGTCGTCAACGGCGACTACGAGGCGGCGGCGATCGCCTCCTCCGTCATGGACCGGATGATCGCCCGCGACGTCCTGTCGGAGAGCGACGTGCGCATCATCTACACCTCGCAGACGTTCCCCTCGACCGCGTACGGCTACGTTTACGACCTCGAGCCGGGCCTCGCCGAGAAGGTGAAGGAGGCGTTCCTCACCTTCGATTGGGAAGGCACCGGTCTCAAGGCCGAGTTCGCGGACTCCGACCAGTTCCTCCCCATCGACTACCAGGTCGACTGGGAGGTCCTCCGCAAGATAGCGGCGGCGAGCGCAGAGCTGGAGTGACGGAAGGGGCTGCCGGCTACCAGCTCGAGATAACGGGCCTTGTCAAGCGCTACGGACGCGGCGAGACCGCCGTAACCGGCGTCGACCTCACCCTGCGTCGCGGCGAGGTGATAGCGCTGATCGGGCCTTCGGGCGCCGGGAAGAGCACCCTCATCCGGTGCATCAACCGGCTCGTTGAGCCGACGTCCGGCAGCATCAAGTTCAACGGCACAGAGGTAACGACGTTGGGTCGCGGCGGGCGCAGGGGGGCGCGCCGCGACAGTGGCCAGATCTTA
>CAZMFX010000119.1:5080-7335 GCA_964565625.1 uncultured bacterium | reverse complement strand
GTGCTCCGGTGGATGACCTCTTCGCCCTTGATTACCGCAACGGCCACGCCGGGACAGTGCCAGGAGTCAAGCGCACTCTCTATGTAACTGCTGAACCCTTCGAGACGGCTCATGTCGGCCCCTCCGTGGTGCTGCGCAGAAGATACTCCGCGCCGCGGCCAACCATCCTTGCGAACGAGGTCCGGGGAGTTAGCGAAGGGTACTGATCGTCGTTCTCGAGGAGGGTCCCTGCACGACCTGTTACGTAGCGGGCGTTGAGCCCATCAACGGTTGCGTCCTACGGCTCGTTGGCTGGGTCAAGGCCGTCCGAGCCGGCTCCACAAGATGTAGTCGACGGCCACCGGTTCGGCGCCAACCGCCCGTAGCCCCGCGTTCGCCTTGCCGCGGTGGTACTGACCGTGCAGGGATAGATGCAGGAGTACGTCCACCAGCGGCGTCTCGAACGGCTCGCCGCGACTGTTCCGGTACCTGACGACCTTCGTCATGTCGTCGGGACCAAGTTGGAAGTGAACCTGGAACGATTTGGCGTCGAGGGCCTTACCCACGTCCTCTAGCTCGTCGATGGTGAGCTCCGGCCAGATCTCCAGCATGGGCTCTTCGGCGGCGATACGTGCCAGCCAGGTGGCCTGCGCGCCGCGAACGTGAGCCTGTTCGCGCAGCGCGCCTGCCGGGAAGCTGGCTGCCGCAGCTTTGAGGGCCGTGAGGAGCCTTGCGTCTGCCCAGGCGGAGTGACGGCGTAGGAGTTCCAAGTGCTCGATCACCTGATGCGCTTCCCCTCGAAGGAACGAGTCTCGGATGCGCTGCGCTAACCGTCACCCTCGACTTCCGACCTGTGACGAGGTTATCGCGGCATGGCGACGCTGCGCGAACCACCGTGGCCTCGTGCGCATTGAGCGGTCTACAGTGTTGCAGCGTCTTGACAAGGAGTGCCTCGTGACAGACGACAAGACCGTCCGCGACATGGGCGACGTCATGGAAGCGGCCGTCGCCAATCTCAAGGAGCGCACGGGCCGGAGCCTAGAGGAGTGGGTGCAGGTGGTGCTGGGCAGCGGGATCGACCCGCACGACCTGAAAGCCGTTCGTCGCTGGTTGAAGGAGGAGCACGGAGCCAAGGTCAACACGCGCTGGCATGTCGCCGAGGCGGCGGCGAAGGCGGCGGGCTGGAAGCGGCCGAGCCTCGAGGCGTTCATAGACCAGCAGTTCTCTGGCTCCAAGGCAGGCATGAGGCCGCTCTTCGACAGGCTGCGAGCAGTCATCGAGGACTTGGGGGACGACGTCGCCGTCCAAGGCAGGGGAGGGTACACCCCCTTCGTAAGGGCCAGGCAGTTCGCGGCTGTCGCCACCACGCGTGCCCGCCTTGACGTGGGTCTGAGGTTCGCGACCCCGCCTCAGTCAGACCTGATCGTCCCTTCCAAGGGCCCCGGTATGGGAACGCACAAGCTGACGTTGGAGACGCCGGAGCAACTCACGGACGAGGTTGAGGAGTTGCTGCGGGTCGCGTACGAGCAGAACGGCTGAGAGCTTCGCAACTTCCTTGTCCGTGCGCTAGAGACGCTTGCTCCGGCCGGACGGTCCGTACACCGTCGCGATTCGTGCAAGGCGGTGCCTGCTACTATCCGCGCCAACATGGCCAAGGCGGACTTCACCGGATCGGGCACCGCCGAGGACCCGTGGGTCCTCTACACACCCAGCCTGTCGTCACAGATCCAGATGCACAGGGACGAGGACCATGAACCGCCCATCCTGGTCTGCACTGTGGGCAAGACGGTGCTCCACTACGACCTGAGGATCATCGATGACCTTCACCGCATGCTGAAGGAGCGTGGCGACTGGGTTGAGCTTGGCAACGCAGACGAGCAGAAGCCTGCCAAGGAGGGGACCGTCGAAGCCTGGGCGCGTTCTGCAGACAATCCGATCGGCGGCTGGTACGGGCTCAAGAAGGGCTTGCGCGGACGGGTCGGCAACTACGTGCCACCGGTCCTCGAGGCGCTCGGTTTGGCCGAAGTGGAGCACAACGCGCGCGGAAACCGGATGCGGGCTCTCTAGGTCCTACCGCCGCTTTGCAGCATGCTTGCCTCGCGTCGCCCGTGACCAATACAGAGAAGAACCGCTGCCCACGGAGTTGATCGGCAAGATCGCCGCTTGGCTCGTCAAGGACCACGGTTCGAAGGCTAAAAGCTAGGGCTACTCGAAAACGTAGGCGATGGCCTGGGCAGCCTGCTCGAGGGTCTCTACGGTGAACGTTGCCAGCGCGT
>CAZMFX010000119.1:0-4980 GCA_964565625.1 uncultured bacterium | reverse complement strand
CGGACATCGAGGCCACGTTCGGCCACTAGTTCCCGCAACTGCTCTCGCCATGGACTGTGTATCTCTCCGGCTAGGTAGATCGTTAGTGTCGACATCGCTACCTCCTTGAAGGCATTCTGGCAATGGAGTCGACCTGCGACGTCAAGTGGTTCCGGGTGCAACTACCTGCATTCCCAAGTTCGATGCCGCTTCTAGCATGCGTTTGTCGTACGTGACGAGCGTTTCCAGGTCCGAGTCAAGACTGGCTGCGGTAGCAAGGTGAATGGCGTCATGTGAGCGCAGGCCTACGGGCAAGAGACGGCCGGCGCCCTCCAGAACACTGTCGGTGATCGCTATGAGTTCGATGACCTCGAGCGCGACCTCACCGCGCCGCTGTGCCTCGGTTCCTATGGCCAGAAGGGCTCGCAGCACTTCAACCTTCGCGAGGGCGCTCGATACCCGCACCGGCTTCGTCCTTAGGTAAACGAGCAGCGCGTCGGTCTCTGGCTCTCTTACCGCCAACTTGACGATGGCAGAGGAGTCCAGGTAGATGGCGTTCACTGATGGTCGTTGGGCTGTTCCGTACCGAAGCGCTCCTCGCGCTGCTCCTGTAGGACTCGCGACGCGCTGCGCCCGGAAGCTTGGTCCAAAGGTGGAGACAGGTCTTCGATCTTGCGCCGCGCGGGAGTGGAGAGCCCAGCGTCCCGTAGCCTTTCCAGTGGTCCACCGGAAGGCGCAGGGGAGAGAACGGCTACGGGCCTCCCCCTATCGGTGATCTCGATCGTCGCGCCCCGTTCGACCAGCCGGAGCAGCGCGCTTGCGTTCTGCCTGAGTTCCCTTATGCCGACGCGCTTCATGTGCTACATATAGCACATACGTTTCGCCTCGAAGGCGTCCGCGTTGTCGCGGCTTAGTCGACTAATCCTCGGCTAGGCACTCACGAACAGGGGAGCCATTTCCTCGTCGCGCACTAAGCCCTCCATCTCAGAGTCTGACGGGCGCCTCTCGAAGCGCTCTACCTCTTCCAGTACGCGGGGAAGCAGGTCCACGTCGCCGACCGTATTGAGGAAGAAGCCGTCGCGCCCGAGGACCCAATGGACGGCCAGGCCGATGGCATGTGGGTCTTCCAGCGGCTGGTACCAGGTCGCCCGGTCCCGTGGACGCGGGCCCCACGGCCTGCGCGTGATGGCCTTTATCGTCTGGACCGCCACGCCGCGCTCCGCGCAGGTTGCTGCGAGCGCCTCGAAGTCCGCCGCGTATTGCCCGTTCTGCATCATCACGTAGCTGTATGGCAGCAGCACTGAATCGAACGGGAAGCGTTCAAGGCTGGCGCTGTGTCGCGCGGCGACCTCGACGCCGTGACCCGTTACGCCGATGTAGCGGATGAGGCCCTCGTCGCGGGCAGCCACTGCAGCCTCGAGGGCGCCGCCCGGGCCGAGTGCTACCTCCCATTCGTCTTCGTCGACGAGGTTGTGGAGTTGCCACAGGTCAACGTGATCGGTGCGCAGGAGCTCCAGCGACCGGTGGAGCTCGTCGCGAGCGGCGTCGCGACGCCGCTCACCAGTCTTGGTGGCCAGGAAGACCTCGTTGCGGTTACGCGCCAGCCAAGGACCCAGCAACTTCTCCGAGTTCCCATAGGACGCGGCCGTGTCGAAGTGGTTGACGCCGTAGCTGACTGCGGTCTCTATGGCACGGTCGGCCTGCGCCGGAGTGACGTCCGAGAGGGCCGCCGCCCCGAATATGGCGCGACTGCTCATGTGGCCGGTCCTGCCGAACGGTGCCTTCTCCATACTCGCCTCCCGCAACCTGCCTTGGAATGCAGCCTGTCACACGACACTGAGGATGCTTAACTGTGGCTCGGCGGCTATAGGGAAATGGTCGATCTTAACCGGTTCAATTGTGCTCGAATCTTTGCGCAAGTGTTCGACATGACGGCTGGACGGGTTCGCCACAAGCTAGATCGGTCTACTTGGCGCGGTAGGTGAACGTCTCCTCCAGGCTGACGCCGAGCGCCTCGGCGATCTGGAAGGCCATCTCCAAGGTAGGCGAGTAACGCGCCTGCTCTATGGCTATTATCGTCTGGCGCGTCACCCCGACCGCTTCCGCTAGTTGAGCCTGGGTCATCTCGCCTTTGGCGAACCGCAAGGCACGAATGTTGTTCGTGACCCTGGTGGGCTTGGTCAACTCAGAACCCGCGGCGGTAGGCGACGAGCTTGACCACCGACCCAGCCACCGCTTGCAGAACGAAACCGAGGAAGATGACGTTGGCTATCCAGAAGTACGGCCACTGTGCCATCGCCATCAACATCGCGGCGAACGCCCCTGCGATCAAGAACCACCAGGTACGTACCACGCTGAGGCGTTCGATCTCGTGGTCGCGACTGTCGACCTTGTAGCTCTCACTTGGCGTGATGATCTCAGCTACGACACGTACGACCACAGCAGCGACGACGCTGGCGCCGAGCGCCCACCACAGTGTCGACTCGAAAGGGGTCTCACTGATGGGCACGACTGCACGTCCCATCACCCTGAGGACGTAGGCTGCGTACACGGCCGACGTCACCAACAGGTAGACCCACGTGCCTTTCTCCTCGTACGACATGTCGGTTCCCCTATCGCGCCGTGGTCAAGTCCGGGCTGGCAGCTGTCCAGGTGCCGCCCGGGTGAGAGAGGCGTGCCGCCGCACGCCCGTGATAAGTAGATACCCCATCATCCAGAACTCGCCAACGGTTGCTGGAATAACGAGCGCGTCGATGATAAGCGTTGCGCGTGGAGCCAGGTAACTGAGGAAGCCGCTGAGCATGTAAGCCCCGCCGCCGCCGATGAGCAGCCAACCTAGTGGCCGGGGCATCCAGGTGGACTTGAGGACGAGCCAACCCATGGGGATGAGCCACAGGCCGAAGAACTGGTTCCCTACACTCCAGAAGTTGTCGCTGATGACGTACAGCAGCTGGGGCATAGACGCATACGCTTCGGCACCACTCGTTGCCGGTCCGGTCGCGACAGCAACCGCGGTACCGAGCAGGGCAGCGCTGCACAGTATGGCCACGGCGTTCAAGAGGCCGAACACGGCAACGGCACCTGCTGCGGAACTGTCGACCGATCGGAACAACTTGAAGAAGAGAAGGGCGACGGCGGCCTGCGTGAGGACGACGCCGAGCTCGAGAGCGACTCCGGCCCGCGCCGTTCCCTCCAGCGCTATGAGGTTCGCCAGTGTTGCGGTCGGGTCGCTAGGCACGAACAGCTGCTGCCGGATCAGCAGGAATCCGAGGCCGCCCGTGATCGCCAGTCCTAGGTACGAGAGTCCGGTAAGTCGGGCTATGCGCGTGAGTGATTGCATCGTGGTTCTCCTCGGTGCAGTAAGTGCAGACGCGTCCTGCCATCAGCAAAGTAAACGAAAGTAGACACCATGTCAAGAAAACCAGACATCCCTCTCGCGGTTAGCTCAGATCGAGCGGAGCCGAGGAGAAGAGGCCCGATCGCCAACTGGAACTGACCGAGTTTCTCGAACCACACTGTCCCTCGGTCAGCTAGCACGCCGGTAGTGCATGGCTACGACGCCGTTTCTCAGCGGATCGGCGGAGACCAGTTCCAGGCGTCTCGTGCTGGGCAGCCCTGTCTGGAACAGTGTCGGGCCATGGCCGGCGATCCTGGGGTGAACGAGGAACTTGTACTCGTCGATCAAGTCCAGCTGGTCCAGTTCCGTGGCGAGCTTCCCGCTACCGACGAGCACACCGTTCGGGGTGTCGTCCTTCAGGGCCTGCACGCCCGCCCGCAGGTCGCCGGTGATGTGATGGCTGTTGGTCCACGGGAAGGCCGTGCGGGTCGACGACACCACGTACTTCGGCTTGGTCTCCAGCGTCTCGGCCCACTCCCGTATGGCCGGCGGTGCTTCCACGTCACCGTGCGCGACAGCCGGCCAATAGCTTTCCATCATCTCGTAGGTGACGCGGCCCCACAGCATCGCCCCGCTCTCGTCCAACAGACGTGTGAAGTATGCATGCGTCTCGTCGTCTGCGATGCCTACCTGGTGGTCGACGCAACCATCGAGGGTGACGTTGATGCTGAAGGTCAGAAGTCCCATGCGAGGAGGTTAGGGAATGCGGTAGCTGGCTGAGGCGCGCTCTCGCGGACAGGCGACGCTACTCGCCAACAGTTCCGGTGCTCACAGCCCCGGCTCTCGCGTAGTGGGCCAAGTAGACGCCATTCGAGGTAACCACCCCGTCGAGGAGACGGTAAGTGCCGGCCATTGCTCCCTCAGCGAAGAGACGCTTGCCGGTCCCCAACACGACGGGGTAGGTCATAAGGACAAGCTCGTCGACCAGGTCGCGTTCCATGAGCGACTGAACGAGGACGCTGCTACCCCAAATCTTGAGCTGTGAGCCGTCCGAGCGCTTGAGCGCTTCGACATCGTCCGTGCTCTTCAGCAGCCTGCTGTTCGGCCACCGGGAATCCGCCACCCGAGCCTCGTCCAAAGTCGTGCTCACTACGTACTTCGTGACGTCCATGACGCCCGGCCAGTTGTCCGCGTGGTCGGGCCAGTAGGCCTCGAAGATCTCGAAGGTCTTGCGGCCCAACAGCAGATCAGCGGGAGAGATGACGTTCGAAATGAATTGGCTCGCTTTAGAGTCGCCGCTGCTTCCGAACGGAGACATCCAACCGCCGTATGGAAACGACTGGGAAGGGTCCTCCTCGGGCCCGCCCGGCGCCTGGATGACCCCGTCCAAAGTTATGTACTCCTGAGCGACTATCTTGCGCATGGCCAGACGATACTCGCGCTTGCTGAGAGCAGGTGCAGCGAGATGAGGCTCACGCGCCCGTTGAACATGGTGGTTACAGTCCCACGATGACTGAAGCATCGTTCGTTCCCGCAGGCTTCGAGCCGCCCAAATCGCTCGTCACCGAGAACTTCCGGCTCGAACCACTCGGTCCGCAACACAACGAGTCCGACCACAGAGCGTGGACGTCAAGCATCGAGCACATCAGGTCAACGCCCGGCTA
>CAZMFX010000118.1:2058-7358 GCA_964565625.1 uncultured bacterium | reverse complement strand
CCCCACGGTACCGAAATGCCTAGAAGGGGCTGTCCGGGAAGTAGTACCTCTCGGCGTTCTCCTGGGTGATGAGCGGGCTGTCGAGGATGTAACGCCCGAGGATGGGCACGTCGGACACGTAGTGGAGCGCGGTGACCTCCATGGCGGTGGCGATCATGGCTGGCGGGTAGAGCACGTCGACGGGGACCAGCGGGTCGCCGTCCATGACGCGCTTGACCATCTCCTTCATGCCGGCGCCGCCCACGATGAACATCTCGTCCTCGCGTCCGGCCTGACGCAGCGCCTCGATGACGCCTACGGCGATGTCGTCGTCCTGCGCCCACACGCCGTCTATCTCGGGGAAGCGTGTGAGGAAGTCCTGCATGACCTCAAAGCCGTCGTCACGGTTCCAGTTGGCGTACTGGCTGTCCAAGACCGTGATGTCTGTGCCTTCGATCTCGGCCATGAAGGCGTCGAAGCGCTCGTTGTCGATCGTCGTCGGGATGCCGCGGAGCACGACGATGTTGCCCTCGCCGCCAAGGCGCTCGATCATGTACTCGGCGGACACGCGGCCCATGGCCGTGTTGTTGCCTGCCACGTAGACGTCCTCGATGCCCTCACGCGACAGGCCGCGGTCGACCACCGTCACGAAGATGCCACGGTCCTTGACGCTGGCGACGGGCTCGGTCAGCGGGTCCGATTCGAAGGGCAGGATGACCAGGGCGTCTATCTGGTTGATGGCGATCAGGTCCTCGATGTCGTTGGCCTGCTCGCTGGCGCTGCCCGCCGTGTTGATGACGATCTGCAGGTCGGGGTAGGCGGACTCGAGGCGCTGCTTGGCCTGGTCTGCCCACCAGTTGACGCCGCCTGTCCAGCCGTGTGTGGCGGCGGGGATGGAAACACCGATGACCGTCTGAGCGAAGGCTGCGCCGGCTGCTAGCACGGCGATCAGGGCTACGGTTCGAAGCGTACGGAACATGTGACCTCCTCCTTGGGTTGCTGCTCGTCTTGCTGCTGGCGAACGGCGATGGGGCTCACGGCCCCGTGCGCTGGCCCTTCTACTGGCTTTACCCTCCCGGACCTCCAACCTTCCTCCCCTCAGCGGCCCTGCCGGCCGCGCTGCAGGAACACTGCTCCGATGATGATGAGGCCCTGTACGGCCCCGTTGAGGTACTCGCTGATGGCGGTCGTCAGGTTGAGCACGTTGCCGATGAGCGAGAGCATGATGGCGCCAACGACCGTGCCCCACACGTGGCCCGACCCGCCCTTCAGCGCGGTGCCGCCGATGATCACGGCCGCGATGGCCTCCAGTTCCCACAGGATGCCCGTGGAACCGGACGCCGAGCCAAGGCGCGGAACGTACAGCACGACGGCGATGGCCACGCACAGCCCCTGGATGACGTAGGTGAGTGTCCGGACGCGCTCGACCCTAATGGCGGCGTAGCGCGCCACCTCCTGGTTCGAGCCGATGGCGCGCACGTAACGACCGAAGCGGGTGCGGTGGAGCACGACGGCGCCCACCAAGGCGACCGCGGCGAACACCCAGACGGGGATGGGGATGCTGAGGAAGTGGCCGTAGAAGACGGGCCGGTAGACGTTGCGCAGCTCGAAGTTGAGCGAGATGGTGCCGCCGTTCGCGAGGTAAGTGACGAGCGACCGGAAGATGCCGAGCGTGCCGAGCGTGACGATGAACGCCTCTATGCGACCGCGCGTGATGGCGATGCCGTTGGCGGCGCCGGCAGCCACGCCGCTTACGAGGACCAGGCCGACGCCCAGCAGGATCACCCCGACTGGCGAGATGCCGCTGCCCATGATGGCGTTCATGAACAGGATCATGGCGCCGGCAAGGAACGCGGCCATGGAGCCGACGGAGAGGTCTATCCCGCCGGCGATGATCACGAACGTCGCCCCCACAGAGATGATCCCGATGAAGGCAGACCGGGTGAGAACGTTGAACAGGTTCGTAGAGGTGAGGAAGGCGGGATGGATGAGCGAGCCGATGATGACCAGCAGGGCCAGCCCCACGAGCGGCGTGAGCTGCTGCCAAGGCACGCGCCCCATGCGCTGGCGCCAGGTGGGGTTGGCTGCTTCAGAGGCCGACATGACCACCCGCTTCTCTTGCCAGCGCCGCCCGGCGGTCGCCGCGTAGGCCGGTGGCGTAGGCCATGATCGTCTCCTCGTTCAGGTCGTCACCGGACAGCGTTCCGGTCACCACGCCGTCCTGCATGACGACGACGCGGTGGGCAAGGCCGAGGATCTCCGGCAGCTCGCTGGAGATGAGCACAACGGCTACTCCCTTCGCCAACAGTTCGGCGACGTAGAAGTAGCTCTGGCGTTTGGTCCCGACGTCGATGCCGCGCGTGGGCTCATCCAGGATGACGACGTCGGGGTCGGTCAGCATCAGCTTGGCGAGTACGACCTTCTGCTGGTTGCCGCCAGACAGAGCCTTGGCCGCGACGCTGGTGTCGCCAACACGCACGTCGAACTCCTCGACCGCTTCCTCAAGCGCCTTCTGCTCGGCCTGCAGGTCGACGAACGGCTTGGCGAAAAGTTCAAGCGCCTGCAGCGTTACGTTCTCGCGCAGGATCTTGTCTAGCAGCAGGCCCTTGCCCTTGCGGTCCTCGGTCAGGTACGCGACGCGGTCCCGCTTGGCGTCGGCCGGGTGCCGCCAGTTGACGACGCGACCGTCCTTGCGCACGGTGCCCGTTGATGGGCGCAGGCCAAGCACGCCCTCGAACAGCTCTGTACGACCGGCGCCGATGAGCCCGGCGACGCCGAGCACCTCGCCGCGCCTCACGGCCAAGGTCGCGTCGTGACAGTGGCCGGGCACGCTGAAGCCCTCGATCTGCAGGGCGACGGACGCATCATCCGGCACCCTGGTCTTGGCCGGGTACATGTCAGCAAGGTCCCGGCCGACCATGCGGCGAGCGATGTCCTCGGGCGTGAGCTCCGAAACGTCCCACGTGCCGATCTTGTCGCCGTCGCGCAGGATGGTCACCCTGTCAGCTATCGCCATTACCTCTTCGAGCTTGTGGGAGACGTAGAGGATCGCCACGCCGTCGGCCACCAGCCGCCTGACCAGGTCGAAGAGCACTTCGGTCTCCCGGCCCGTGAGCACGTCCGTTGGCTCGTCCATGCACAGCACCCGCACCTCGCGCGAGACGGCCTTCGCGATCTCGACCATCTGCGCCTGCGAGACGGAGAGCTGACGAACCTCGCGAGTTGGCGGCACGTCGGTCTTCAGCGAGTCGAGCAGCCTACGCGTCTCGGCACGCGCCGCTCGCCTGTCAACGATCCCGAACCGGTGCGGCTCGCGGCCAAGGAAGATGTTCTCCTCCACCGTGAGGTGCGGCACGAGGCTCTGCTCCTGGTGGATGAGCACCACGCCGGCTGCCTCGGCCTCGTTGGAGTCCTTGAAGTCGACCTGCTCGCCGTCAAGCCAGATTCGGCCCGCGCTGGGCTCGAGGTAGCCCGAGAGCATCTTCATCAGCGTCGACTTGCCAGCGCCGTTCTCCCCCACCAGTGCGTGGACCTCGCCGGGACGCACTTCAACGTCAACGGCGTGGACGACCTCGATGGGTCCGAACGACTTGCTCAGGGCCTCCCCCCTGAGCACCGGTTGGGCCGCCATGCGCCTCCTGCCTCCTGCGGTTCACGCGCGCCGCGGGCGGCACGCCAAGCGAAGAATCACCGCGCTAGTAGTGACTTCCAGGGTAAGTCATTCGGCTCGGAGGGGCGAGGTCAAGGCCTCGCCCAGGTACCACCACGACGGTGTCGAACACCGATTTGCGGTTCGTTAACGGCGCGTCCCTAGGCTTCTTGACGACACCAAGCATGTCGAAGGAGCCTGCCGATGGACCAACGCCATAAGTCTGAACGCCTGCGCAAAGCGCTTCGCCTCGCCCTCGCCCTGACTATTACGCTCGCCATGGCCGCGTGCGGCCAGACCAGCCCGCCGCCCGGTGACGGAGACGGCGATGGCGACGGAGACAGCGAGCCCAAGCCCCCGCCCGGTGATCCGCAGGCCGTGCACGACACGATCGCCTACGTCACTGGCAGTGGTGACGAGATCCGGCTGATAGACCCGGACGGCACCAACGATCGGTCCCTCTGGGCGCACGGTCTTGACGACACGGAGGAGGTCTACGACGTCTGGACCATGGCATGGAACCCACAGGCGACGCGTCTCGCCTTCAGCAGCACGCATGAGAACTGGTGCTCGCTCTTCGGGTCCGACATCTACTCTGTGGGCGCGGACGGTTCCCAGTACCAGCGCGTCACCCAGGCTCCCGCTTGCGCCGACCTTGCCGACTACCCGAAGGGGACGGTCCAGGTACCCGTGAAGAACAACAGCTTCGACTCGTTCGTCGGCTTCATGTACTTCCAGGGCGCCCCGGGCCTGCAGATGGTCACCCTGCCACCCAACGGCACGGGGATGGTCACCTTCACCGATGTCGCGGACTTCGGGTCCGGCGAGGACTGGCTGCAGGTCGCAGCGCTCATCGTGGCCAGCGAGCGCGAGGTCATGTTCGGCTCGCTCGTGGACGTGCAGGCAGGCGGCACGGTGACCACATCCGAGGTGAACGTGTACCACCCGAGCGCCTTCTGGGAGGCCCGCTCACCGACCTGGCGCCGGGACGGTTCGGCCATAAGCTTCATCTACAACTTCAACTCGTTCTTCGACCTGCCGGCCAGCCCCGAGCCGCTGTCTTTCGGCACCGAGCTCATGGCTGACACGACGACCTTCCCGTCGTTCGTCGACCTCCTGGCTCGCGGCCCGACCGCCGCGACGGCCGACGACATCCTCTTCGCGGGGACGGAGTCCTTCGATGCCACCGGCATCTACCTGGTGACGGACGGCAGCAGTGACCCCGGCGAACCGCTCGTCGCTTACGACTCGACGGAATCAATCCTCGGCCTCGCGTGGCTGCCGGACGCCTCGGGCTTCTTGTACTCGGTCACAGAGGGCGACTTCTTCGGAGAGGACCGCTCCGCCAACATCTACCTCTACGAATTCGAGAGCGGCACGCCGACGCCCGTCACCAGCTTCGTCGGTGATTTCGCCGGGGTGCTCAGCGTCTCGCCTGACGGCTCCGCGGTCGTGTTCGAACGGGCCGCCGAGCAGGTCGAGTTCTCAGACGACCTGGTGGATCCCGACCTGTGGGTGGCCACCCTCGACGGTAGCCTCGAGCTGCTGGTCGAGGACGCCCGCGCCCCCGCGTGGAGCTGGTGACGGTCGCTACGTTCCGGCGCGCTCACTTGAGCTGGTGACCGCCCCGAGGTTCTCAACTTCGACGTTCCTATACTTCTCGGGTGCATCT
>CAZMFX010000118.1:0-1958 GCA_964565625.1 uncultured bacterium | reverse complement strand
GGTGACCGCCCCGAGGTTCTCAACTTCGACGTTCCTATACTTCTCGGGTGCATCTGAGGACCCTCGGCGGGCTGGAGCTGAGCGTGTCGGGCGAGGCGCGACCCATGCACCGAGCCAAGCCGCTGTTGCTGCTCGCGTACCTGGCGATCGAGGGACCAAAGGAGCGCCATCACCTCGCCGAGCTGTTCTGGCCCGAGGCGAGCCGGCCGCTGGATAGCCTCCGGGTCGCGCTCTCCCAACTGCGATCGGTCGCTCCCGGGGCTCTGAACGAGGCCGCTTCGCAGGGTGCCGGCGCCGGCACGGGCATCAGGCCCGGCGCCGGCGTCGGCACCAACGTTCATTGCGACGCGCTGGACCTGCTGGAGGCGCTCGCCGCAGCCGACAACGCGCGGGCGCGGGAGCTATACACGGGCGAGTTCCTATCCGGCTTCTACCTCAAGGAGATGGGCGCCGAGCTGGAAGAGTGGGTGCTTGGCACTCGTGAGCACCTGGCCACGAGCGTCCAGCTCGCGCGCATAGCTGAGGCCGAGGGCCTGGCGGCCCAGTCTGCCTTCGCCGAGGCCGGCAGGCTGGCAGCCGGCGCGATGGAACTGGTAAGCGAGCCGGAGCCGGACGTCGTGACCCGCCTGCACCGGCTCCTCATCGCAGCAGACCACCCGTTCGCGGCGGAGCTCGTGCGCCAGGCCGCGACGTACGGCATGAAGCTCACCCTGTCGTCACAGGCGGCCCGAGACCAGCTGGCGTCCGGCGCGCACCGCCCAACCCCCAACAACCTGCCGTCCCGCGTGGCACCGTTCGTAGGCCGGGACACGGAGCTGGTGGTGCTCACCAACCTGCTTGCCTCCAGCTCCCGGCTCGTGACGGTCGCGGGCATGGGCGGCGTCGGCAAGTCCCGCTTGGCTCTTCAGGCGGCTACCGCGGCCGTACACGACGGCCTCTTCGAAGACGGTGTGTACCTCGTCGAACTGGCGCCCGTCTCCGAAGCCAGCCATGTCCTGAGAGCCGTCGCGGCGGTCATCGACCCCGACGGGAACAGCGCGCCGGAGCCGCTGGCGCAGAAGATAGGTTCGCGGAAGATCCTCCTGTTGCTGGACAACTTCGAGCACGTTCTCGATGCCGGCCCTTCAGTCGCGGCGCTGCTGGAGGCATGCCCCGGGTTGGCCGTGCTGGTAACCTCGCGCGTGCCGCTGGAACTGTCCGGCGAGCAGCTCTTCAGGCTTGCGGAGTTGGACGTGCCCGCTGGGACCACCGCTGTCGATGGCGCCCTCACGCTCGACGCGGTCAGGCTGTTCCAGAGCGCAGCGCGGCGAGCGCAGCTCTCGTTCGCGGTGGATGACTCGAACTTTGAGACGGTCCTGGAGATCTGCCGCCTCGTGCACGGCCTGCCGCTGGGGATCGAGCTGGCGGCCGCGTGGGTAGGGCGTCTACCTCTCGACGAACTGGCAGAGGAACTGCGCCGCCGCTCGCACGAGCTGCTGAAAGGGCCACGGGACGCCGCTTCAAGGCAGCGCAGCCTTCGCGCCACGATCGACCACTCTTGGAGCCTGTTGAACGATCACGAACGTCAGGCGCTGGCCAGGCTCGCGGTGTTCAGCGGTGGGTTCACCCACGACGCCGCCTCACGTGTAGCCGGGGCAAGTCTCGCGACCCTGAGCTCGCTGACGTCACGGTCGCTACTCAACGCCTCGGCGGACGGTCGCTACATGGCGCATCCGCTCATCTCGGACTACGCGCGGGAACGACTCGAGGCCTCTGCGTCTGAGCTCTACAGCGCGCTGGACGCCCACGCCCGCTACTTCGCCGACCTGGCCCCTCAAGCCGAGGGCGGTCTGAAGAGCGCCGATCAGAGTGCTTGGCTACAGCGTCTGGACGCTGAGCTTCCGAACCTACGCGCGGCGATGTCCCGGCTGCTGAGGCGGGCCCACGAAGGCTCGCTCGAGGACGCACGCGGTGCCCTG
>CAZMFX010000117.1:0-7366 GCA_964565625.1 uncultured bacterium | reverse complement strand
GGCCCTGCACGTAAACTTGGTCAGGCCCGACGCCCCACGCCGCCTCCGGCGTGGCGCGGAACGTGTTGTTGAGGTGCTCACCCCACGTCTGCTGCTCATCCGCCTCCGACTCGATAATCACCGCCGTGGGATCCCCCACGCCGAGAACAAGCGTGTCAATGATCACCCCGTGCTCGGGCCGGTCGATGTCGCCACCCGAGTCGAGCTGCACGCGCGCGTCATTCAATAGGCTCCAGAACCCGTCGAGATCAACGACGTACAGGCCGTTGTCGTACCGGACGTTCCGCACGACGCCAGCGAACCAATCCACCCCACCCCCACTACCATCAGCCGCGGTTCTAAGGCCGATCTTGAGAGCGTGCGTGTACGGCAGCACGCCCGGGTTCGCGGGGAACGTCACCTGAGCGCTCGTGCACGCCCCCAACCCGTTGAAAGTCGCGTCGATCCCAATCGGTTTCGGGGCCGCGTCACCATCCAAGAGCAGGTCGAGCTCCAGCCCGTACGCGCCGACGCCCTCACCCCAAACGCTGCACTCGAGCGGGTCGAGGATCTGCTGCTCCCGACCACTCCACTCTGGTTGAACCCAACCTGACCCGGTGACGCCGGGTTGCCCTGGCGCTGGTGGAGCGTCCACCGTCGGGCCCTCGGTGGCGTCGCGGAGAGCGAACGCTACCCTGAGCCACTTCGAGTCGGTCGGTCCGATGGTCGGTGGTTCCCCGAAGAACGCGAGGCCGGGCGTGAACGAGTCAGCGTCCAGCACGGCGCCCCGCACGTTGAGGGTGTGCGTGTCTTCAGGCGCGCCGTCCTGCGCGTAGATGCTGGTCGTCTCCACCGCCTGCGTCGCCGCCTGCGCCAGCACATCCCAACTGCTCGGCTCACCCTTCGTGCTTGTCGGGTCCGACCAGGCTGGGAAGGACTCCCCGACTTCCGGGTTGAGGTTGTCGGGGTCGAGGCCGATCGCGAACCCCAACTGCGTGAGGCGACTGAGGCTGCTCTCGCCGGTGTTCCACGGCGCGTCACCGCCGTACACGAACCGCGGCGGGCTCGCGTACGGACTGCCGATGCTCACGCCCCTGTGCGCGACGAGGGCCGCGGCGACCTGCAGCACCTCACCGCTCGCTGGCGTTTGAGGGCGGTGATCCGTGCGGCTGAGGGGGAACGTGACGCTGCTGCCCTCCGCGCCGGTCGCGACCTTCCGCAGGAGGATGATGCTGCCCTGCCCGATGTAGTTGTAACTGCCGATGAGCGTGTACGAGCCGGCGTACTGCCAACCCGTGGGGATGCTCACCCCGTACTGTCGAGCCAGCAGCACGCTCAAGCCCTGGAACTGGTACCAGCGGTACTTCGGGATGCAGATGGCGGCGTGAACGACGTCGCCGGATTGCAACCCGCTCGGGTAGTCGATGGTGATGCTGGACACGCTCGAGTACGCGCCGCTCGCCACAGCCGTCTGAGCGTCACCCACGACGGTGATAGCCACGCTAGTACCTCTGCCTGGCGAGCTGCAGGCCGCGCACGCCCGTATCGAACGTCCCTACGGCGAGACTAAACCGGCGAGTCTGCGCTTCGGCGTCGCGAGCCTGCGCCGCCCTGGTCCTGCTGAGTTCCGTCGTGAGGCGCCGCATCTCCTCCTCCAACGCCTCCGTCTCGAGTCGCAGAATGGGTTCGGTCACGAGGCGGGTGCGGCGGTCGTACCCGCGCAAGTCGGCCATGCGGTCCGTGAGGTCGTTCAAGCGGCGTTGGATGGCTCGAACCGCCGCCTCGTCGTCCAGGCCGTCCGTGATCGCCTTGACCCAACCCTCGCTACCGAACGTGCCGGCGCTCCTGGCGCCGAACGCCGCGCCTGCAGTCGCGCTGCGGGCGATGTCAGCCACCGCGCCGAGCACGCGGGCTTCCTTCGATTCGATGCCTTGCGCGAGGCCCTCACCGATGTCCGCGCCGAACTCGTGGAAGACTTTGGAGGGGGATTCGATGCCGAGCAGGTTCTTGAAGCCGTTGACGACGCTCTCCCCGACGCCCTTCACGGCGTCCACCGCGCCGGTGAGCATGCTCTTCACCCCGTCGATAAGGCCTTGGATGAGGTCCTTGCCGAACTCGAGCATCTTCTGCGGGATGCCGCCGAAGAAGTCGTTCACGGCGGACCACCAGTTGTCGAAGACCTCTTGAGCGGCTTTGAGGGCGCGGTTCCAGTCGCCTTGGAAGAGCGCCTTGAGGCCCTCGCCGGCGATGCGGAAGTTGTGGCGCATCGCGTCGAGGTTGTTGGTGACGTTCGACTGGAGGGTGCTCCAGACGCTGCCCATGCCGTCCCGGAGGCGCGTCACGATCCGTGACCCCAGGTCGTAGACCTTCTGGGGGATGCCGCCGAGCATGTCGTTGAGGCCGCTCCACCAGTTGTCGAGCAGCTCCGTGCCGGCGGCGAGAGCGGTGCGCCAGTCGCCGCGGAACACCGCCCCAACCGCACGGCCGGCGACGCCCATGTTGTGCTTGATCGCGTCGAGGTTGTTCTTGACGTTGTCCTTGGCGGCTTGGAAGGTGTCCTTGACGGCGTTCCAACCCTTACTGAAGGCCTCGCCGACGTTGCCGATGAACGTCTTGAGCTTGTCCCACACCCCGCCGAAGAAGTCGACGACCTTACCCCAGTTCTCCGTGACGGTGGTGCGAAGACCCAGGAAGTCCGTAGCCCACGCAGCCACGATCAGACCGATGGCGGTGATGATCCACCCTACTGGTCCGGTGAGGAGCCCGAGTGCGGTGCGGATGCCCGTGAACGCGCCCGGCACGAACCGCAACAATGGCAGCAAGTTCTTGATCGCGCCGGCGAACGACCCGACCATCCACAGGACTGGGCCTAGCGCCGCGAGTAACCCTGCGGCGCCGACGAGGAACGTCTGCACTGCCGGGTTCAGGTTCCCGAACCACTCCGCGATGCTCTGCAAGCCGGCGATGAGCGGCTTCGCGGCCTCGATCACTTGCAGGAGGAGCGGCACGAGCGCGTCACCGAGCGTCCGGACGACCTCCTGCATGCTGTTCTTCGCCATCTGCAGCTGGCTCTCGGTGGTCTCGTACCGCCGCCCGACTTCCTCCTGCAGGGCGGCGTTCTCGCTCCACGCGTCAGTCGCGAGGTTCACGCTGTCGCTCATGACGTCCCCGGCGCCCGCCAACCTGAGGAGCGCGTCCCTGACCCTGATCTCGCCGAGCTTCACTTGATCCAACGCGCCGAGGACGTTCCCGCCCTCTCCCTGAATCCGCTGCAAGCCGCTGACGAACGCCTCGATGGCCGTGACGGGATCCGTCTGGAAGGCGTGCACGAACTCGTCCGTGCTCATGCCAGCGGTGGTCGCGAAGCCCTCGAGCTCATCACCGCCCTGTTGCGTGGCGGCCATCATGTTCAACATCACCCGCGAGAACGCGGTGCCGCCAGCCTCAGCGCGGATCCCGACGCTCGACAACGCGCCGGCGAAGCCCATGATCTCCGCTTCGCTGAGGCCGATGGTGTTACCGGCGCCAGCCAAGCGGAGGCCCATCTCGACGATCTCGCCTTCTGTCGTGGCGAGGTTGTTACCGAGGTCAACGATGGTGCTGCCGAGCTGCTCGAACTTGTCCTGCGGCATCTGCACGATGTTCGCGAACCGCGCGAGGGCGGTGGCGGCCTCGTCGGAGCTCATGTTCGTTGCTTCGCCGAGGCCGATCATGACCTCGGTGAAGCCGAGGATGTTCTCCGTGTGAATCCCGAGTTGCCCGGCGGCTTCAGCGACGCGAGCGATCTCCTCCGCGCTGCTCGGTAGCCTGGTGGCCATGTCGCGGATGCCGGTCTCGAGCTCGGCGAACTCCTGCTCGGTGGCGTCGACCGTCTTGCGAACACCGGCGAAGGCGCTCTCGAATGTGATACTGCTGTGAAGCGCGGCGGTGCCCATTCCGACTATGGGGGCGGTGACGCCCATCGTGAGGCTGCGGCCAGCGCCAGTGAACGACTGCTCAACGCTTGATAGTTTCTGCTCGGCGCCGGCGAGTCCCGCGTCGAACTCGGTAGCGTCAATGCCGAGCGTAGCGAAGAGCTTGAAGACCTCTCCGAGTCCCACGAGGACCCCCTCTCTGTCTAGGCTTTGAGTGGCGGTCGGTAGAACCGACCGAGGCTTTGCTTCACGCGCCGGATGGTCAAGAGCCGCTCCGCTTCGCTCACCTCAGCGCTCGGGCGGGTGCGGGCTTCACTCCCGACTCTGCGGGCGTACTTCTCGAACGACTCGCCTTTCTTACCGGCGCCTTGAAGGTACGAGTCCCACGCGCGCTCGTTCGCGATCTCCTGAGAGATGACGCGGAGCATCTGCGCGAAGCGGGCGTAGGGGATGTCGAGGATCTGCTGGTCGGTCCAGCCGGGAAGCTCGTACCGGCGGATCAGGTGGATGCTGCGCGCGAGCGAGTCCGCATCTCGGGGAGCTTCCGCATGAGTTCGCTTGCGCGGTCGAAAAAAGCGCGGAGGTCCTGATGCTCGGCGAGCGCCGCGGCGATCTCCAACGGTGCTTCCATCGGCATGCTTTCGAGGGTCTTCACGTCCACGCTGATTACGCTCGCGAGGAGCTTGATGGTGGTCTCCTCCGCGGCCATGAAGCCGCTTAGGAGGAGTTGCCCGATCGCGTCCGCGGATAGGTCGTCCATGCCGCGGTTGAGGGCGGCGGCGCCGACAGCGACGATGCGGGCGATGGCGAACGTGTCCCGCACCCCCAACCGCCTGAGTTGGTACACCTCACCGGCGATGGTGACGGTGGGTGCGTCGTCGAGGATGGGGCTGTCGCCCTTCGTGGGGTCCTGATCGCTCATGATTCTCCCTCTCCCTCCGCAGCTAGGAGCTGCGTCGTGCTGATGCCTGGCGTCTCAGGGATGCGTACTTGGCTGGGCCACGCGAACGGTCGCATGTTGCGTTGGTTCTCCCCCAAGACCCAGACGTCGACCATCTGGAGGTAGGGGGTCATGTCGAGCGTGTCGATCTCGATGACGCGGTACGCCCTACCGAACCCGCGCATGAACTTGTCGATGGCAAGACTGCGCGTCTCGTAGCTCTGAGCTGGCCTGTCGTGACCCTTCTGGACTCTGGCGATCCAGTCGCTGGTGACGCCGATGATGAGGTAATCGCAGTGACTGCAGGCTTGCCGGAGTAAGTTCTTGTGGCCTTCGTGGAGGAGGTCGAACACGCCGACCGTGAACCCGACCCTCACGTTGCTTTCCTCACGTTCTTGGGTGTGCGCGCCCAGTGGTAATCGGCTTGCCGCATGGGTGTGCGCCAGGCGGGTCCGTACTTCTCGACGAGCGCGAGTTTGGGTGGGTGCGGCGCCCAGTACCAGGAGCCAAGGAACTTGATGCGGGCGAGGACGAGGTTCGAGTACTCGCAGAGCCACTCGCCGCCTTTGCCGTGCAAGCTGTGCACCACGCCGCCCTTTGGGGTGTCGCTGTGCCAGAAGATGTCCATGTGGAAGTCGTCGCGGGCGAGTTTCGTCTGCAGGCCCCGCTCGGGGTCGCCGAGCACCCGTCGGATGGTGAAGCCGCGCGCCACGAGCTCGTCGTTTACTCGTGGGTCGTACTGGTTGATCATGGCTCCGATGTCCATGTCGAGATCGTGCGGCACGAACCCGCGCTCGCGTATGGCGCCGAGCAGCACGCCTCCGGTCAACCAAGTGGTGATGCCCAGGGCCTCGAGGGCGCCTATGGCGTCATCCAGGGCGGCTTTCGCGGCCTTCGGCGCATCGCCCGGCCGACGGGGTGCCTTACGCGGCACGGAGCGCCTCCCTGATGCCCGAGCTGCTCACGCCCGGTGTTCTGGGGAGGTAAACGACGGGCACGCCGAGGCCCTCACCGTCGAACGTCGCTGGGGTCCAATCGTCCCCGACGAAGATCACGTCGATGCGGTGCTCTTCGAGGATGGGTTTCTTGCCGCCCTCGTTGGTCTGGACGGTGACGGCGTCCACCCACTTGCAGGCGGCGACGACCTCCATGCGCTGCTCGAGCGGGATGACTGGTGGCCGGCCTTTGAACCGCCTGATGTAATCCTCGTCCGTGACGGCGACGGTAAGGTGATCGCACGCCTGCCTGGCCCTCCGTAGGAGTCGGGCGTGGCCGATGTGGAACATGTCGAACGCTCCGAACGCAACTCCGCGCTTCACGCGACCACCTCCAAGTTGGCGAGATTCAAGCGTGTGCCGGTTAGATCAACGTTGGTGTAGGGGTACGGCGGCATCTTGGCGACGTCGCCGCGCTTGGCGGCTTCAAGCCATGTCCGATCGCCGTGCCGGCCCCTGGCGGCTTCCTCGGCGAATAGGGTCATGGTGCGCCTGAGTTCGATGCGCTCGGGGCTCTTGAGGTTGGCGCTGATTAGCACGTCGCCGTCGTTCGCGACCTTGACGGTCGTAGCGGCGCGTTTCGACAAATAGACGAGCTTCTCCCACTTCCCGCCAGCGCCCGTCTGCTTGTACGTGACGCGGTCGCGGTGGAGGATGCGGGCCTTACTGCCGTGCCGCCACACGCGCCCGTGAGCGGTGATGCGGCCTTGGTCGTCGGTGCGTAGGTGGTCCCAGACGACGGGGGTTGGGAACGCTACGGCCGCCACGCGTGACCGCCTCGCGGTGAGGGCGCGCATGGCGTCCTCGAGGACGCTAGCGAAGGCTGGGCCGAGGATGAAGTCGGCGTCCATGAGCGCGACGACGCGATTAGACGCGGCCTTCACGGTCGCTGCGCGCACATCCGCGAAGGTGAACGCGCGACTTAGGTCCCGGGCTTCGTGGAGGCGCGTGAGGCGCACGCCGTGCGCGGCGAGGACAGGCTCGAGGTCGTCCAGGCGGGTTTGCGTGTCGTCGTTGCTGCGGTGGTCGAGGACGACCCACTCATCGAACAATGGAGCGGCGTGCAGGCTTGATAGGAGGAGCCGCTCGAGCGCCGGCGCCTCATTCCAACTGTGCACGGCGAGGGTGGCTTTCACGCTGCCCTACGGCGCGGTTCCATCCGGTGCTTCACCGGCCGGCGCCAATCAGGCCCGTACCGGTGCGTGATCATCTGGATGGGGTCCTTGGGCGCCCAGACGGGGATGCCCTCCCAACTCACGCGGGTACGTTCCTCGATCCAAGCTTTGGGGAACCCGCGGCCTTTCCCGTGCTGCGTATCCACCCGCATGTACGACGGCCTCTCGAGCCACCCTTCGCGCTTGGGGTCCTCGTGCCACACGAAGATGCACACGTGCAACCTGTTGACGTACGAGACTTGAGCGCGGGCGTAATCGAGGTGCTTGATGAACCGGAGGGTGAACCCGGCGTCCTGAGCTGCGGGCCGGAGGCGCTTCAGTTTCCCCCAGTCGCTCAGGGTGATGCTGATGTCAGCGTCGTTG
>CAZMFX010000116.1:0-7464 GCA_964565625.1 uncultured bacterium | reverse complement strand
GCACCCTCGCAAGTGAGGAATCGCAGTCTCAGACGGCGTTCCGCACGTTTTCGGGCAGCAGATCTCGGATGCGGCCGGCCGTCACCGCCGTCAGGTTGGACGCGGCCTCCCGTCCCTTGCCGCTCGGTGGTATCGGCTCGCCGAACGCGACCCTGAAGGCGTGTCCCTCGCGCCAAACCGCCGCCGGCGTCACGGGGGCGCCGGCCGCGAGCGCGAGGTAGGCGGCCCCGTCGAGGGCCTCCGCCTCGCCTGCGTTGCGGGTTCCCTCGATGAACACGCCGATCGCCCTGCCGCTCCTGAGGCGCCTCAGCGCTTCTTTTATCGCTCCGACGTCGCTGCGGCTCCTGTCGACCGGGAAGGCGCCCAAGCCCCTCATGAAGGCGGCCCCTAGTGGCGAGGCGAACAGCTCGACCTTGGCCATGAAGTCGAGGGGCCGTGGGATCGCCACCCCTACGACGGGTGGGTCCCACGAGCTGAAGTGGTTGCATGCGACGACGAGGGGGCCGTCGCGTGGCACGTTGTCGGCTCCGAAGACGCGCAGCCCCTTGAAGACGCGGGCGTACGCCCCGAACACGATTATCGCGACGCGCTGGAACCAACGTGGGGAGAACAGTCGCTCGAGGAGCGTCACGCGCGCCATCCTACCCAGTCATGTCCTCGGACGACGGGCGCTCAACCCGGTTCCGCCGCCGTGCCCGGCGCGCTTGGACGGGCGCGCGTCGACGCTGCCATCTCCGCCGCCACCGCTGCCCCGACGAGGATTATCAGCAGCGCAAGGTAGAGCCAGAGCAGGACCGCGAGCAGGCCGGTGATGACGCCGTACACGACGTTGAACCGCTCCGGGTTGAACGTGAGCAGCAGCACGAAGCGTGTAGCGCCGATGCCGAGCGCGGCCACGACGGAGCCGGCGAGCGCGCCGAGCCACGTGCTGCCGTGGCGCGGCAAGTACCGGAACGCGAGTGTGAGCCCGACGACCGTCACGGCAAGTCGCACTACCCCAAGGCCGAAGAGGGGATCGAGGGCTCCCAGCGCGAGGTCGGCGCCGAGCCACCTTCCGAGGCGCTCGGCCAACTGCGTCATCGCAGTGACGGCCGCGCCACCGATTATCTCGATGACGACGACGAGGGCGACGCACATGACGAGCAGGAACGAGACGAGCCTCTTCCGCCAGAAGCCGCGCCTCTCGCTCACCTCGAAGACGACCTCGAGCGCATGCTGCAGGGACATGAAGAAGTTGCCGCTGGCCCACAGCAGCACCACGACAGAGATGATGGAGCCGACGATAGCGCCGCGGCCGAGGTCGTTCACCACGATGTCGAAGCTGTTCGCGACGAGGGACTCCGCATCGACCTGTATGGGCAGCGCCTCGGCCAGGAGCGTGACGAGGGCGTCGCGGTACTGGGCGAGCAGCTCGGGCCTGCGGCGCAAGAAGACAGCGAGCCAGCCGGCGAGCAGCAGCAGGAGCGGACCGAGGGAGAAGGCGCCGTAGTAGGCGAGAGAGGCCGCGAGCATCTGCAGCCGCGACTCCTCGTATCGGCCGTAAACGCGTCGCAGGAACTCCCACACCGCCCGAGGCCGCCCGCTCAGCCAGGCGCCTGGGCCCTTCACGGCTCAGCCGCTCGTGGACGCTTGGGCCCGGCGACGGTCTACGAACATGGCGATGAGGACCCCGGCGACACCGACGAGGAGGTGCAAGAGCACCCACGTACGCTCGGCCACGGCCCACGGGAGCACAACCTCGAACAGCTCGCGCTGCGACAGCTGCCACGCGACGAAGGCGGGCACCACGAGGAGGACGGGCGAGACGACGACGGCCGGCAGCCTCCACGCGTACTCGAGCCCGAGCATGGCGAGCAGGTTCCCTGCGAGCACTATGGGGAGCATGATCAACCAGTCGCCGGTGCCCTGTATGAGGCCCAGCGGCGGCGCGATCAGCGCCGTGAGGTACGCAGCCGGCATGCCCGCCCCCGCGAACGACAGGTAAGCGCACAGCACGATCCCAACGCTGCGGTAGACGGTCGGTAGCGGAGCGACGGCGAACACCACGGCCGCGAGGAAGAGGAAGAGGCCGATGAAGAGGCGTTGCGGCATGGGGGCGGCACGGATCATGCGGCCCCCCACCGGGGCGTCACGTTGCTCGGCATGCCGCCATCGTAACTACGGCCGCGGCCGAACGTGATGGCCCCGAACTCACGCGACCCGCGCCGCACGTCCGTTCTTGCGCTGCTGCGACGAACGGCCCGCGCGGACGCGCGCGGAGATCTCGGGGACGTTCAGCAGGAACCTGCCGGTCGCGCTGTCTTCGTCCGCCGCGACGTCCTCAGGGGTGCCCTCGGCGACGATGTCGCCACCGCGGGCGCCGCCGTCCGGGCCCAGGTCGACTATCCAGTCCGCCGTCTTTATTACGTCGATGTTGTGTTCGATGACGACCAGCGTGTTGCCGCCGTCGACCAGACGATGGAGGACGTCGAGCAGCTTGCGGGTGTCCTCGAAGTGTAGGCCCGTTGTCGGCTCGTCGAGTATGTAGAGCGTCTGGCCGGTGGAGCGCCTGCCGAGCTCCGACGCCAGCTTCACGCGCTGCGCCTCGCCGCCGGAGAGCGTGGGGGACGGTTGCCCTATGCGGATGTAACCAAGGCCGACGTCCTTCATGAGCTTGAGCTTGCGGGCGATGGCCGGGATGTTCTCGAAGAAGTCGAGTCCCTCGTCCACCGTCATGTTCAGGACGTCGGCGATCGACTTGCCGCGGATCTTGACCTCGAGGGTCTCACGGTTGTACCTCGCGCCCTTGCAGACCTCGCATGGCACGTATATGTCTGGCAGGAAGTACATCTCGACCTTCACCGTGCCGTCGCCCTTGCACGCCTCGCAGCGCCCGCCCTTGACGTTGAACGAGAACCGGCCGGCCTTGTAGCCGCGCTTGCGGGCCTCCGGCGCGCGCGTGAACAGGTCGCGGATGTCAGTGAAGATGCCCGTGTAGGTCGCCGGGTTGGACCTGGGCGTGCGGCCGATCGGGCTCTGGTCGATCTCGATCACCTTGTCGACGTGCTCGACGCCTGTTATCCGCTTGTGCGCCCCGGGAGCGGTCTTGGCGCGGTGCAGGGTCTTGGCCAGCGAGGCCCTGAGTATCGAGTGGACCAGCGTCGACTTGCCCGAGCCAGAAGCGCCGGTCACGCAGGTGAGCGTGCCCAGCGGGATGCCGACGTCTATGTCCTTGAGGTTGTGCTCACGCGCGCCCTCGATCACGAGGCGCTTGCCGTTGCCCTCCCGACGGCCGGGAGGGACGGCGATCTTCTTGTCGCCGCGAAGGTAGGCAGCCGTGAGGGACGACTCGTCGCGCTCGAGCTCGGCCGGCGAGCCGAAGGCCACGACCTTGCCTCCGTGCACCCCTGCGCCGGGGCCGAGGTCGACTATGTAGTCGGCGGAGCGCATGGTCTCCTCGTCGTGCTCGACGACGATGAGCGTGTTGCCGAGGTCCCGCAGGTTGTGCAGCGTGCGCAGGAGCCGCTCGTTGTCGCGCGGGTGCAGGCCGATCGAGGGCTCGTCCAGCACGTATAGGACGCCGGTCAGCCCACTGCCTACCTGGGTCGCCAGCCGTATTCGCTGGGCCTCGCCGCCAGAGAGCGTGTTGGCGCTACGGTCGAGGGACAGGTAGTCCAGCCCCACGTCCTCCAGGAAGCCGAGGCGCGCCGTTATCTCGCGCAGGATGGGCCGCGCCACCTGGTCAGCGGCGCCGGTAAGGGTGATCTCGGAGAAGAACGACCGGCCGTCGAGGACGGTGAGACCGCTCAGGTCGGCGATGTTGCGGTCGGCGACCGTGACGGCGAGCACCTCCGGCTTGTAACGGCTGCCGCCGCACGCCGGGCACGGCACCAGCGACATGTACTCCTCGAGCTTCTCCCTCGCGAAGTCGCTGTTCGCCTCCTTGAGCCTGCGTTCGAGGTTGGGGATGACGCCCTCGAAGTCGGCCTTGAAGCGCATCGTCTCGCGGCCGCCGCGGGTGTAGACGACCTCTATCGGCTTCTCTGTCCCGTGGAGGACGGTTCTGCGCGCCTCCTCCGGCAGGTCCTTCCACGGCGTCTGGAGGTCGAAGCCCATGTGGTCAGCCAGGGCGCGCAGGCGGTCCCAGTAGAAGACCTTGCCGCCGTCGGAGCGCGCTCCCGTCCAGGGCGATATGGCGCCGCGGGAGATGGAGAGGCTGTCGTCCGGCACTATCAGGTCGGGGTCGAACTGCTGCAGGTAGCCGAGGCCAGAGCAGTTCGTGCATGCCCCGTACGGCGAGTTGAACGAGAACGTGCGCGGTTCGAGCTCCTCGAGGAAGGTGCCGTGCTCCGGGCAGGCGAAGCGCTCGCTGAAGAGCTCGTCGGCGCCCGAGTCAGGGAACAGCACGCGCAGCAGGCCCTCCCCCTTGCCAAGGGCCAGCTCGACGGACTCTGCCAGCCGCGAGCGGTCCTCCTCGGACACCTTGATGCGGTCGACGACGACGTCGATGTCGTGCTTCTCGAAGCGTTCGAGGTCGAGGTCAAGGGCCTGGTCGAGGGTCTGCACCTCGCCGTCGACGCGGACACGCGTGAAGCCCTCTTTCTTGAGGTCGGTGAAGAGCTTCCTGTACTCGCCCTTGCGGCCCCGCACGAGCGGTGCGAGGACGTACGCGCGCTCGCCCGGGAACCGCTCGACGAGGCGATCGACGATCTCGGACGCGGACTGCCTGGTGATGACGCGGCCGCAAACAGGACAGTGCGGGACGCCGACGCGCGCGAAGAGCAGCCTCAGGTAGTCGTGTATCTCGGTCACCGTGCCGACCGTCGACCTGGGGTTGTGGCTCGTCGTCTTCTGATCTATCGAGATGGCGGGGGACAGGCCCTCGATGGCGTCGACGTCGGGCTTGTCCATGATGCCGAGGAACTGGCGGGCGTAGGCGGAGAGGCTCTCGACGTAGCGCCGCTGACCCTCCGCGTAGATGGTGTCGAACGCCAGCGTCGACTTGCCGGAACCGGAGACGCCGGTGAACACGATGAACTTGTTGCGGGGCAGTGTGATGGTGACGTCTTTGAGGTTGTGCTCGCGCGCCCCACGAACGGTCAGGTCTTGCAACGCTCCTCCTAGCAGTCCCGGGGGACCGGGTCGAGCAGGGACGGGATCCATAAGCTGCGTCGGCCGGAATCGCGGCCGCCGATTTCGCGCCGGGGCCGCACCGCCTGTGTTATGGGCGCTGCCGGGGCAACGTGACAGTGTACCAGAGCGTCCCGGGTGACTGGTAAGCTGCCTTTACGCGAACCGCCTGCGCGGCTCCTGGATCGGGGGCCGGCGCCCACGGTGCGCCCGCTAAGCGTCAGTGTGGAGGGCCAGATGTACACCGCAACCGTCGACCACGAACGGCCGGAAGAGAAAGTGGACAACGAGCGCGTCCTCAGCCTCTTCGGCATCATCTTCGGGGTGCTCGGCTCGGGCTTCATTCTCCTGTTCTGGACGATGGGCCGGATCCTGAGGCACACGGGCAACGGGGGAGCCATCACGCAACTGCCCATGCCGGGAGCGTGGGGGTTCCTCTACGATGCCTACCCGTTCATCCTCGTTGGCTGCGTGCTGCTCGCGGGTGTGCTCTACCTTGGCACCAACCGCTACAAGGAGGCAGCCGCCATCGCCGGCCTGCCTGTCATCGGGACGATCGTCTACTACCTTGCGCTCGTCGAGTTCAGTTGACCGGGGCGCATAGCTCGTGAAGCTCACGTACCTCGGGCACTCTGCCGTGGCCGTCGAGACGGTGGCGGGAAAGGTCCTGTTCGACCCGTTCCTCACCGGTAACCCGCGGGCCTCTACCAGCGCCGACGACCTGAACCCCGACCTCATAGTCCTGACCCACGCCCACGCAGATCACTGGGGCGACACGGAGACGATCGCGAAGCGCACAGGCGCCACGGTCGTCGGCAGCGCCGAGATGGCGGACTACGCCGCGGCGAAGGGCCTCAACTCCCACGGCATGAACGTGGGTGGCCGCTACGAGTTCCCTCAGGGAACGGTCCGCTACACGCCGGCGCTGCACTCGAACTCGTTCCCGGACGGCACCTACGCAGGCATGCCGATGGGCGTCGTCTTCGAAGCCGGCGGGGTAAGCATCTACCACGCAGGCGACACCGCGCTCTTCTCCGACATGTCGCGGATCGGCGACTACGGGATCGACCTCGCACTGCTTCCGATAGGCGACAACTTCACGATGGGCCCGGAAGAGGCGGTAGAGGCGACGCTCCTGTTGCGGCCCAAGGTCGTGGTGCCCGTCCACTACGCGACGTTCCCCGTCCTGCTTCAGGACGCCTCGGGGTTCAAGGCATCGGTCGAGAGCCGAGCGGGCGTCACGTGCCTGGTGCTCGAGCCAGGCGAGTCGACCACAGTGAAGCGCTAGCTCGCCCACCTTCGTACTAGACTGAACACCGAGCGTCCATCAGGACACCGCTGTGGCCGCGTGGGATGGGGAGCGGCCGCACGGCATCGTGGGAGGGTCATTGCGTTCGGATCCTGAAGCGCCGGCCTTCGTGCCGGCGGGCTACACCGCCATACACAAGCTGGGCTCCGGTCAGACGTCACACGTCTACCTGGCCAAGCATCGCGTGTTCGGCGACGTTGCTCTGAAGCTGCCGCGCTCCGAGCTACAGGAGCGCCCGGTCCTGAGACGGATGTTCGAGAACGAGGTCTCGATAACCGTCAAGCTGGCCCATCCCATGATCGTCGCGGCCTTCGACGGCTACCCCACAGGTAGCGGAGCGTTCCTGGCCCTCGAGTACTGCGAGGGCGGGACCCTCGACCTGCTCCTGCTCGAGAAGGGCAAGCTGCCGCTCGAGCAGGCGTACCGCCTCGTCCTCGACGTAGCGCGGGGCCTCGCGCATACCCACGAGCGCTCTGTCATCCACCGAGACGTCAAGCCGGCGAACGTGTTCCTCACCCGCGAGGGCGGCGCCAAGCTGGGCGACTTCGGCACGGGGATCTTCGTCGGAGAGGACTCCGAGGAGCGTGTCGGCACGGCCTTCTACATGGCTCCCGAGGTGTTCGAGGGCAAGCCCGCAGGTGTGCGCTCCGACGTCTACAGTCTCGGCGTGCTCGCGTACGAGGTGGTCGCCGGCGTGAGGCCGTTCGTCGCGGACACGTACGAGGCTCTCATGGTCGCGCACCACACGGGGGTACCGAAGGACCTGGCGACGCACCGCCCAGAGCTCGACCCGAGGATCAAGCGGATCGTCTCCAAGGCGATGGCGAGAGATCCGGAGAAGCGCTTCGCGGCGACCCGCGAGTTCGTCCAGGCGTGGGCCGGCGTGATGGGTGTGCCGTTGGACGTGACGCGGACGAGCGAGGAGCCGACGACCGGCCGGGCGAGCAGGCAGCCGACGCGGCCAGAAGAACCGATCGACGGTCAGCCGAAGCATCAGGCGCGCGACCGCCGCGAGAGCGAGGAAGGCGACAAGTCGCGCGGTTTAT
>CAZMFX010000115.1:0-7883 GCA_964565625.1 uncultured bacterium | reverse complement strand
CCCGGATGGCGCTAGCGACATCCGGTCGGCTGAGGACCTCGAGCTGGGACTTCAGCTTCGAGTACTTCTCGTCGCGCTCCTCCTTCGTCGCGGCCTCCATCTCTATGGCGATCTGCTCGAGGCCGTCGAGCACGCGCGCCGGCAGCGACGGGAAGTCGGCGAGGAACCTGTCTGGCGAGCCGTCGAGCGCGTAGCCGAGGCTGCAGGCAGTCAGCAGCAGCTCGTGACCAAGCGCCATCACGTCGCCGTCGCCCCACGACCGCCTTATCGCGTCGACGGTCGCCCCCCCGTTCTCCCGCAGCTGCCTGACCCACGCCAGCTCACCGTCGCGGTCCCGGTCGAACCGGCGCTTCAGGTAGTAGTAGGCGTACGCCAGCTCGAGGACCGGGGCCGGCGTGACGATGAGCCGGCGCCGACCTACCAGGGGAGCTGAGAACGAGAGGATCGCGTCTTCGTTCATTGGCACGGACCGATGATAACCGCCTGTGGCTCTCTCATGGGTGCGCGAGCCCCGGACCCGTGGTCGGCTACGCCTCCCACTCGCTGACGCGCAACAGGTCGCCTCCGTCGCAAACGGCGTTGGTTACCTTGTGCGAGCGGTTCATCGTCACCTCTAGGACGGCGTTGTCGAGGCTGTCGGGACCGACGAGCGCCTTGCGCACGAAGTAGCCGCCGCCGGAGACGCTCATCTCCGAGGTCTTGGAGAGGCGCACCTTTATAACCTCGCCGTGAGCGTCTGTCCTCACCTGGCACAGCAGGAAGTTCCCGTCTTCCTTGAAACGCGGGTCTTGACGCCGGAACAGGCCGAACATGAGAGCAGTGTAGCGCTGCTATGCTCGCGCACGTCCATGGCACGTCTTCTCAGCGCCGACGCGGACGGCATCGCCAGCGCGGCAGAGCATCTGCGGTCGGGCGGGATCGTTGCCTTCCCGACGGAGACGGTCTACGGCCTGGGGGCGTCCGCGACGGACGTAGAGGCGGTGAAGCGCGTCTTCGCGGCCAAGGGGCGGCCGGCCGACCACCCGCTCATCGTGCACATGCCGGACGCAGGCTGGCTCTGGCGTTGGGCCGACCGTGAAGCTCTGTCCCCCGAGACCGCCCGGCTGGCAGAAGAACTGGCGAGCGCGTTCTGGCCCGGACCTCTCACGCTCGTGCTGCCCGCGCGAAGAGAGGTGCCGCGCGCCGTGACGGGCGGACAGGACACCGTAGCCGTGCGCGTGCCGTCTGACCCCGTTGCCAAGGCTCTTCTCGACGCGTTCGGGGGCGCGGTCGTCGCGCCTTCCGCCAACCGCTTCGGGGCGGTCAGCCCGACGAGCGCGGCGCACGTGATGACGGAGTTCCCGGACGAAGACGGCGTTGTCGTCCTCGACGGTGGGCACACGCGGCTCGGGCTCGAGTCGACGATCCTCGACCTGTCTGGCGCGGAGCCGCGGCTCCTGCGGCCCGGTGCCCTCGCGGTGGCGGACCTGAGGTCGCGCGTGCGTGTCGGCCCGCCGGGCGCGGACGCCCCTCGCGCTCCGGGTACGCTGGCTCGTCACTACGCCCCTCGTACCCCGCTTCGCCAGGTCCGGACGGAGGAGCTCGAAGACAGGGCGGGGGACGGCAAGGGCGTCATCGCGCGTCGTGAGCCGCACGGCCCCAAGAGGCGCGCGCTGTTCAGGCATGGCGCCCCAGACGATGAGGCGGCGCGGTGGCTCGTCCTGCCGTACGACGCCGGCGGGTTTGCCAGCGAGCTGTACGCGGCGGTCCGGTACCTGGACGCGCTCGGGTTGGAGGAGGTCCTGGTTGAGGAGGTCGGTGAAGGCGAGGCGTGGCAGGCCGTGAGAGACCGCCTGTCACGCGCAGCGGGCCGGCGGGCCACCACGCCGCTCGTCGCGGTCGTCATGGGCAGCGCCAGCGACTGGGAGACGATGCGGCACGCTGACCAGCTGCTCGACGACCTGGAGGTGCCCCACGTATGCAAGGTCGTCTCCGCGCACCGCACGCCGGAGCGTCTCGCGCGCTTCGCCGAGGGCGCCGCCGGCGAAGGCGTACGGGTGATCGTCGCGGGTGCGGGCGGAGCAGCGCACCTGCCGGGCATGATCGCTGCCCACACGCACCTGCCCGTGCTCGGGGTCCCCGTGAGGAGCTCCGCGCTCTCGGGCATCGACTCGCTTCTGTCCGTGGTCCAGATGCCGCGCGGGGTGCCGGTCGGCACCCTGGCCATCGGCGATGCGGGGGCGGCGAACGCTGCTCTCCTCGCCGTCTCGATACTGGCCCTCGAGGACCCGGAGCTCAGAGAGCGCCTCGTGCGCTTCCGGGCGGAGCAGACCGAGGCCGCGGCCACTGCCACCCTGCCATCTCGTAGCTTCGAGCCGTGACCCTAGACGACCTTCATGGGCGCTCGGCGGCGACGAGCAGTCACGTTGCGCCTGTCCGCGCGCGCCGAACCACGTGAGCCTGCATGACCCTTCAGCGGCGCTGGCGCCGGGCGCCACCGTTGGGGTAGTGGGAGGCGGTCAGCTGGGCAGGATGCTCGGCGCGGCCGCCAGGCGACTCGGTTACGGCTTCAGCGTCCTGGCTCCCGGCAGTCGCCCGCCGGCGGCGGCTTTCGCCGACATGCACGTCGCGGCCGAGCTGAGCGACGCTGGCGCCATGCGCGCGTTCGCGGCAGCGGTCGACGTCGTCACCTTCGAGTTCGAGAACGTGTCGAGCGCGGCCCTGGCTGCGGCTGCGGAGGTGGCGCTCGTGAGGCCCGCCCCCGCGGCCCTGCACGTGACGCAACACCGCGGCCGCGAGAAGGAGTTCCTCAGGGCGCATGGCATACCGACCGCTCCGTTCCGGCTCGTGGTGAACCCCACGGAGCTCACGGACGCGATAGAAGACGTCGGGCCGCCGTGCATCGTGAAGACGGCCGGCTTCGGTTACGACGGGAAGGGGCAGGCGGTCGTCGACGGCCCGGGAGCGGCTGCAGCCGCGTCTTCGCTCGCGGAACAAGGTCCCGTCGTCGTCGAGAAGCTCATAGACCTGGCAGCGGAGCTCTCGGTGATCGTCGCGCGGGGCCCCTCGGGCGAGACGATTACGTACGCTCCGTTCGTCAACAGGCACGAAGATCAGGTGCTCGACGTGACGCTGGCCCCTTTCACCTCGGTAAGCGAAGGCTGGGGCCCGGTAGGGCCTGCAGTCACGGAGCAGGCCATGAGGCTCGCCACGCGCGTCACCGTTGCCCTCGACCTGGTCGGGGTCTGCTGCGTCGAGTTCTTCCTCGCGAGCGACGAAGAGCTCCTCGTCAACGAGATCGCCCCACGTCCGCACAACTCCGGTCACCTGACGATCGAGGCGGCCGAGACGAGCCAGTTCGAGCAGCAGCTGAGGGCCGTATGCGGGTTGCCGCTCGGCTCGCCCGACCTGCAGAGGCCAGCGGCGATGGCCAACCTGCTCGGTGACATCTGGCGCTCTGGCCGGCCGGACTTCGCCTCCGCGCTGCGGGTACCGGGCGTCTCGCTGCACCTCTACGGCAAGGAGGAGGCGCGGCCGGGCCGCAAGATGGGGCACATGACCGCCACGGCGCCCACGGTCGAGGAGGCAGAGGAGCTGGTCCTGCTGGCCCGCTCGGCGCTTGGCGCGGCCGGCTGAGCCCGCCTCCGCCTAGGCCCTCGCCGCCTTGCCGAGGCTCTCGCGCAGCAGCTGCATCACGTCTATGAGCGGCGCGTCCTCCTCCGCCTCTGACGGCTCCTCGTCCTCCGGGGCCTCGTGGACGCCCTCGCCGCTCTTCAACCTCCTGGCCACGAGCTTCTCGATGCTCTTGGCCCTCTGGTCCTCCAGTTGTGCCGGGTCGAGGTCGTCTTCCGCGAGGGACTTGGCGACGCGTTCGATCGCCTTCACGTCGTCGACGTCCGCCGTCTCGAGCTCGGGCAGGCCGACGTCTTCCGGGCTGCGCACCTCGTCGTGGTACCGCAGCGTCATGCCGCGCAGGGTGCCGCCGACCGAGACTATGGCCAGCAGGTACGAGCTGCCGCGCATCACGAACGTCGCGATGCCGGCCCTGTCCTCCTCCGCCATGCTGGCGACGAGAAGGCGGTACGCCGTCGACGCGTCCTTGCCAGGGACGAGCACGTACGTGTTCTGAACGTAGCTGGGATCGAGGTCGCGGCGTGGGACGAACACGTCGAGGTCAATCACACGTGACCTGTCGGGGTCCAGGGCCTCGAGCTCCTCGTCCTCGACGATGACGAACTCGTCATCTCCTACCGGGTAGCCGCGGACGATCTCGTCAGACGTCAGGATCTCGCCGTCCGCCTCACAGAAGTAGCGCCGCGAGAGCGGCGTGCCGTCCGGAGCGATCATCCGCAGCGAGACGCCGCCGGCGCGCGTCGTGGGGTAGAGCTCCACCGGCAGGGTGACGAGCCCGAACGCCAACGTGCCCGACCAGACAGGGCGCCCTCCCGGCGCGCGGTCCTTGGTCTGCTTACGGTCCTTCTTGGAGCGCCCTGAGCCCTTCTTGGAGCCGGCCCCCTTCGATTTCGACCTAGGCACGTGCCGCCGCCTTCTCCCCGCCAGACGCGAGGCTCCGCTCCAGGGCTGCCGTCAGGTCGTCCTCGCGCGGGCGCCGCTTGGCCCTCTTCGGCTTCACCTTCTTGCCTTCACGCTTGCTCTCTATCAGGTCGAGAACGCTCTCGCGGTACTCGTCCTCGTAAGCCTCCGGGTCGAAGTCGTCGGCCAGCATCTCGATGAGCTGACGCGCCATCTTGAGCTGCTTCTCGTCGAGGTCCTCGTCCGAGCTCGGCTCGAACCGCTCGAGCGGAAGCACCTCGTCTGCATGCTTGAGGGTGACGAGCATGGGGTACCCGCGATGGAGGCGCAGCACACCGTTGTAGCGCTTCGCCCGCATCACCCACTGGGCCACCCCCTCGCGATCCAGGCGGCCGAGCGCGGCAGCCAGGGCGAAGTACGGCTCGGGGTCGCCGTCAGGGCCCAGGTAGTACGGCCTCTCGAACCACCGGTGCTCGATGGCGCCTGCTGGCACGAAGCTCCTCACGTCGATGTCGCGCGAGGACTCCGGTTCCAGCTCGTCCAGCTCCTCCGGGTCCAGCGTCACGATGCGACCCTCGGGCGTCACGTAGCCGCGCAGCACGTCCTCGTACGCGACCACCTTGCCGGTGTCGGGGTTGACCATCGCCTGCTTGACGGGCATGCCGTCCTCGCGATGCAGGAGCCGGAAGGAGACGCTCTTGTTCTCGACCGCCGAGTAGAGCTTCACGGGAACGGCAACGTCCTCGAGCCTGACGACGCCCTTCCATATGGCGCGGGCGCTCATCCGGTGGCCTCCAGCTCTGACAGGGAAGACAGCGCCGCTGAGAGCGGGACGGCGGCGTCCTCGAAGCCTTCCCACGGGTCGCTCTTGAGCGAGGCGACGCGCCTGCGCACGGACGAGATGTCGTACGCGCCAGGGGAGTCGAGGCGTCCGAGCTCCTCCCACCGCAGCGGCACGGCGACGGGCGCCCCGGCCCGCGAACGCGTCGAGTAGTTGACGATCGCCGTCGAGCCCCGACCGTTGCGCAGGTAATCGATGAAGACCTTGCCCCCGCGCTTCGCCTTGGACATGTTCGTCGTGAGGCGCTCGGGGTCGGTGGCGGCCAACGCCTCGGCGACGGCCTTCGCGAAGCCCTTCACCGCATCCCAGTCGGCCTGCGGCTCCAGCGGCACGACGACGTGAAGCCCCTTGCCTCCCGTGGCGCGGAGGAATGCGCTCATGCCAAGGCGGCCGAGCAGGTCACGCATCCGCCTCGCAACCTCCTTCGTGAACCCGATGTCGACACCGGGGCCCGGGTCAAGGTCGAACACGACGATGTCCGGCTGCTCGAGGTGATCGACGGTACTGCCCCATGCATGGATCTCGAGCACGCCAAGCTGCACGAGTGAGATCAGGTGCTGCACGGACTCCAGGTAGACGTAGTCGTCAACGTCTTCCTTCTCCTGGATGGCGATCCGCGGGAGGCCGGGGGCGAACGACGGCCCAGGGTGCTTCTGGTAGAAGCACTGGTCTGCCGTGCCCTCCGGGCACCTGACGAGCGCCAGGGGCCGGCGCGCTGCCCGCTTGAGCAGCAGATGACCAACGGCCGCGTAGTACTCGGCGAGGTCCAGTTTCGTCACGCCCTGCTCCGGGTAGAGAACGCGGCCGGGGTTCGTGAGCCGCACGCCCTCCACCTCCGCCTCGCGCTTGCCGCGCTTCACCACGGTGTCGGTCACGCTTACGCCTCCATCGTCCACATCGTCCTCTACCTGCTCGCCGCGGGCAACGGACGAGAGGCCGGCATCCTCCGGCGCCGGCGCCACCTCCGACGGGTCCTTGTCCTCCCGGAGGTGGCGGTAGCGCGGGTGCCGCAGCCTGCCGCCGTCCGTGACGCCCGAGTACGCGACCTCGACGACGAGCCGCGGCTCAACCCAAGTGGCGCCGGTACGTACAGCGTCGGCGGGAAGGCGCTCGTTGAAGGGTGAGGTATCAGTTGTGAGCGGCTCGAGCCGCTCGGCGAGCTCGGCGATGCCGCCGCTGCCGAAGCCGGTCCCGACCTTGCCGACGAACCTGAGACCGTCGCCCGGGACCGGGCGCCCGAGGAGCAGGGCGCCGAAGCCCGTGCGCGAGCCGCGCGGCCCCGTGAAGCCGCCGACCACGAGGTCGTCCGTCTCGAGGCAGGTCGTCTTGAGCCAGTCGTCTGTGCGGCCCGCACCGTACGGCGACCCGAGGCGCTTGGAGACCACGCCTTCGAGCCCCAGCATGCAGGCGTGCTCGTATACGTCGGTCCCGGACACCTTCAGATGGTCCGTGTACCTGATCACCCCGCCAACACCCTTGAGGAGGTGCCGGAGCGCCGCCTTGCGGTCCTCGATCGGTGCAGGCCTGTAGTCCCGCCCGTCCAGGTACAAGAGGTCGAAGGCCTGGTACGTGAGGCGTGCCCGCGCCTTGCGGGGGTTGGGGGAGCGGGGTTGCGCGGCGCGTTGCAGCGCCCCGAAGTCCGGTCTGCCGTCCTTGCCGACCGCGACGACCTCGCCGTCGAGGACCGCGGAGCGCACCTCGAGCCGCCCCAAGGCCTGGGCCACGGTCGGGAACCTCTCCGTCCAGTCGAGGCCGTTGCGCGTGAGCAGCCTCACGTTGCCGTCTTCGAGCAGCGCGGCCAGGCGGTAGCCGTCGAACTTGACCTCGTGTACCCAGTCTCCGGAGCGCGGCGGGCGCTCTGCCAGCTTCGCCAGAGCCAGCTCGACCCGGTCGGGGAACGGGGCTGGCACGGCCTCCGATGCCCAAACGACGCGGGAGCCCGACGACGCTGCAGACCCGCTCGAACTTTGCGACTCGACGGCCATCGTCTCAAGGTAGGGCCCGAGGATGAGAGCCGCGGCGTCAAGTACTCAGGTAGAGAAGCGATACTGTCCTTGATGACCGTGGCCGCCACCCGGCCACCAGTTGTGGATCACAGGCGAGCCCGCGCGTTCGTATCGCGGGGCTTGCGTGCCTGGCTGTCCTAGCCCTATACTTGTTCGGTTTGTCCGCCCCCTGGCCCGCAGCGCTGGGTCCGGGGGATGGTTTGTCGTGAGTCCAAACGGATAAGTGCAACGAGCGCGTAGGCCGGCGACTTGCAACGCGAAGATCTTGAGGCTCGCAGCAGCACTTGGGCGATGGGAGCCTGAAAGCGAGAGACCTCCGCGCTAGGTGGCGTGGGGAGAGAAAGAGGGAGTGATCGTTCTGCCAACGGTTAACCAACTGCTCCGCAAGGGGCGCCGGAAGATCGAGAGAAAGAGCAAGACGCCCGCGCTCAAGGGCTCGCCCCAGCGCCGTGGCGTCTGCACGGCCGTGAAGACCCAGACCCCGAAGAAGCCGAACTCGGCGCTTCGCAAGATCGCCCGTGTCC
>CAZMFX010000114.1:0-8112 GCA_964565625.1 uncultured bacterium | reverse complement strand
CCGGTAGGCCGAGCGCCCCGCTCGCAAGCGGGTTATCTTGCGGTGTGCGGATAGCTTCCTTGACCTTGCAGGGCTTCAAGAGCTTCGGTGACCGCACGACCATAGAGTTCGCGCCCGGCGTCACGGCGATAATCGGGCCGAACGGATCCGGAAAGTCGAACATCATCGACGCCCTCAGGTGGACGACGGGCGGCGGCAGGGCCACGTCCTTCAGGGCAGAGGACAAGACCGACCTCATCTTCCACGGGGCGACGGGCAAGCGTTCCGTCGGCCTGGCAGAGGTCGAGGTGGAGCTGGTGAGCAGGACCGGATCGGTGAAGGTGTGGCGCAGCCTTGACCGCGAGGGGGCGACCCGCCTGCGGCTCAACGGCCGCAGCGCGCGCTTCCTCGACGTCGAGGAGGCGCTGGCCGGCTCCGGGCTGGGGCGCTCCGGCCTGGCGGTGATCGGACAGGGTGAGGTCAGCGAGGTCCTCATGGCCGACCCCGAGCGGCTACTCGAGTACGTGTCGGAGGCCGCGGGAGCGGCGCGCCTATCGAACCGCAGGGACCAGGCCGCCGACCGGCTCGCCTCAGCAGACAGGCACCTGGAGAGGTTGCAGGAGCTCCTCGCGACGCTTCTCGAACGCGAGCAGGTCCTTACGGACGAGGCGCGGGACGCCAGGCGTCACGCCGAGCTGACGGCGGAGTCCTTGCGCCTGCGCTACACGGTCGCCGTCCTGAGGCAGGAGTCGCTGCAGTCGGAGCTGAGGGCCCTGCATGCGAGTAGGGGCGCGGACGAGCAGAGGCTGGCCGAGGGCCGCGCCGCGCTCGCGCAGCTCCGTAGCGCACTCGACGCAGCCAAGCGCGATCACGACATGGCGCAGGAACGCCTGCGCGTCGCGGCCGCCAACCTCGAATCAAAGCGCGGCGACGTGCGTGTGGCCGAGGAGAGGGTCGGTGGGCTGCGCTCCCTGACGGGCGGGCTCGACCAGCGGGCGGACGACCTACGGGCCGAGGCAAGCAGGCTCGAGGGCGTCGCGGCACCGCAGGCGCCCGACCAGACGGTAAGAGAGGTGGAGGGCCGCCTCGCGGCCGTCGAGGCCGAGCTCGAGGAGGCAACGAAGCGCAGCGACGAGGCGAAGGCCCGGCTGGACGCTGCCGCGTACGCGCTCGCCAGAGCGCGGGAGCGAGAGTCTGCGCGGGAGCGCGACAGCGCGGCGAACGAGGCGCGCACGGCCTCACTCACACAGCAGGTCTCGGAACTCACGAGGCGGCTCGAAGAGGCGGAGAAGGATCTCGAGGACGAGGATCCCGGGACGGCCTCTGCCGCCCTCGAGGCAGCGAACCTGGCAAGGAACCGTGCGGCTACCGAGCTGGAGCACGCTAGACAGGCCCTCGCTGCGGTGCACGAACGGCAGGCGCTGGCGGCGGCGGAGGCGATGGCGACGAAGCGCGCTGCCGAACGCCTGCGGGCCGCGTACGAGGCCAGGCGAGGCTACGCCCAAGGTCCGCGAACGGCGTTGTCCGCCGGCCTGCGCGGCGTCATCGGCTCCGTAGCGGACCTGCTGCGCGTGCGGCCGGAGCACCAGGCGGCCATCGCCGCAGCTCTCGGACGCCGCTCCGAGTACGTCGTCGTAGAGGACTCTGCGGCCGGCCAGGACGTCATAGAGCACGTCAAGCGCAGCGGCGGCTACGTGACCGTACTGCCACTAGACCTCGTGCGTCCTGGCAGCAACCGCCCGGACGGCGCCTACCTGGGCCGTGACGGCTCTGTTGGGGCCGCTACCGACCTGGTAGATGTGGAGCCGCGGTTCGAACGGGTCCGCGACCTACTCCTGGGAGGAACGCTCGTTGTGAGCGACCTCGACACCGCGAGGGCCATGGCGCGCGGCGGCGCGCACAGGCCTCGCCTCGTGACCCTCGAGGGCGACCTGCTGGAGACGAGCGGGGCGATGAGCGGCGGGAAGCGCTCCGGCCAGGGCACCGTGCTCGGCCTGGGTGCAGAGCTGGAGGAGGCGGAGAGCGCGGCCGAGAAGGCCTCGGACGCGGCAGAGCACGCTTTGGCAGAGCTCGAGGAAGCGCGGCAGGACGTGCGGCGGCGCCAGGAGGCCTTCAGGGTCGCCGACGAAGAGGCCAAGCGAGCCGAGGCCGCGAACAGCACGGCGCGTGAGAAGAGAGCTGCAAACGAGCGCCTCCGCCTCGAGCTGCATGAGCGGCTCGAGGAGGCGACCGCATCGCTCGCCAGGTTGCAGACCAGAGCGGCAGAGCTCTCGGAGCCCGCTGACGACGCTGACCCGGAGCGCCTGGCTCACGTCCAGAGAGAACACGAGAGCGCGAGCGACGCACACGCGGCCGCCGTGCACGCTCAGTCGGTAGCCAGGGAGGCCGTTACGCGGGCGCGACACGAACGCGAGCTCGTCGCCGAGCGCTGGGCGACGCACGCGGCCGGCCTGAAGAGGCTCGAGCAGGCCAAAGCCAGGCTCGCCGAGATCGGATCGGAGCTCGAGGCCGTCGAGGATCGACGGAAGGCGGCGGCCGAGGACATGAGGAACGCGCTCGAGCGTCTGGAACGGGCGAGGGCCGAGCTTCCCACGGGCATAGAGGGCGAGGAGGAGGCCGCGATAAGGACTCGCGGCGTCGTCATCGAGCATGAGGAGCAGCTGGCGCAGAAGACAGACGAGCAGGCGGCCGTCGCGCAGGCCATTGAGGAGTCCAAGGTCCTGGCCGCGCGTAGGGAGACCTCGCTCGAGATGGTGAACGAAGAGCTGAACGACTTCCCGGAAGGCGTCGTCAAGCTCGATATCTCGGAGCGGGGGGCCAGACAGCGGCTGCGTGAGGTGACGGACAACCTCGAGGCTCTCGGTGCCGTGAACCACAGGGCGGCCGGCGAGCTTCAGGAAGTAACGGCCAGACGAGAGACCCTCGAGGTCGAGGCCGTGCAGGCGACCCTCGCCGTCGCAGAGCTCCAGACGGCGCTGGAACGCATAGACAGGGAGACGTCTCAGCTTCTAGACGCTGCGCTGGATAGGCTCAGGTCGTCGTTCGGGCGCCATGTGCAGCACCTGTTCGGCGAAGACGGCCGCGGTGCCATCGAGGTCGACACGGACGACAGGCGACCGACCGGTGTGCGCATCAGGCTGCAGCCTCCGGGGAAGCAGACGCAATCTCTCCACCTGCTGTCGGTGGGGGAGCGAACGATGGGCGCGCTGGCGTTCCTGTTCGCACTGATGGGCGATGGCGGCTCCGGTCTGCCTGTAGCGGTACTCGACGAGGTCGACGCGCCACTCGACGAGGCGAACATCCGCCGGTTCGGGACCTTCGTCTCACGGTTGGCGCGGCACGGCACGCAGTTCGTGCTCATCACCCACCAGAAGGCGACGTTCGAGGTGGCCGACACGCTGTGGGGCATCACGACGGAGCGCGGGGTCAGCCGCGTGTTCAGCGTCAGACGGCCGGAGGACGCGGAGGCGCTCGCCGACGAGCCCGAGGTCGGCAGCGCAGCGGCCGCAGCCGACTGAAGAGCATGGACTTCGAAGTGATCCGGCTGGACGTCGTCGGGTCGACGCAGGACGAGCTTCGGCGACGAGCTCGCTCCGGCGAAGACGTCACCGGGTTGTGCATCCGCGCAAGGGCACAGACGAGCGGACGTGGCCGCCGCGGCACGGCTTGGGCCTCGCCGACCGGCGGCAGCTACCAGTCAGTTGGCGTCGGGCGGGTTAGCCGTCCCTGGCTCACCCTGGCCCTTGGCGTAGAGGTCGCGAGCTCGCTGGGAAGCTTGCCAGGCAACCCAGCTGTGCTCGTCAAGTGGCCGAACGACCTGTTCCTGGCAGGAGCGAAGCTTGGCGGCATCCTCACCGAGGTCGTCGCCGGCCAGGTGCTGGTGGGAGTGGGAGTCAACGTCGCCAACGCCGTGGCCAAGGGCGCTGCCGCGCTCGCGTCCCAGGAAGTAGAGGCCGTGAGCGATGTCGTGCTCGAGGGTGTATCCAACGGCGTTCAACTCGCTCTCTCCGGGGGCGAGTCAGTCGCGTCCCGCTTCAAGAAGTTCGACATGTTGGCCGGCATGTACGTAGAGGTGATAGTCGCCACCGATGAAGTGCTGCGGGGCGAGGGGAGAGGCATAGACCCGACGGGCGCCCTCATGCTGCAGGACCAGGGCACCGGAGAGCTGCGAAGGGCCAACGTCGGCCATGTGCGCAGCTACGGCTACCCGACCTGACTCCGCCGGCAACGTTTGCGTCCTCGACGCCAACTGTGGCTTTCGCCTCGACGTTCATGAGAGCGCATACGTAGCATCCGTTCATGCAAAATCCGGGTGGCAGGGGCCACGGGGGTGGGCCGGCGGGGGCCGGTGCCGATACCGAGCGGAGGACCGTCTGGATCGTCGACGACAGTCCTGCCGTCCTGCTGCTGGCGCGCTGCGCCTTCGAGCGGGCGGGCTGGACGGTCGAGACCTTCGAGGACCTGGCGACAGCGTACGAGAACCTCACGGGGGCCGAAGCGCCGGACGCTGTTCTCCTCGACATCCACCTCCCTGACGGCAACGGCCTCGATCATGTCAGGACCTTCACGCGGGCGGGATCGGCGGTCGTCATGGTCTCGAACGTCGCTGGCCCTGACCAGTTGGAGACCGCTTTCGCGGCCGGTGCGGAGGACGCGATACAGAAGCCGTTCGACCTTCGCAGCCTCGTTGCCAGGACCGAACGCGCTGTGAAGGGCAGGGTGGAGGCTCCAGCGGACCGCGGCCCAGCAATAGAGCTGATCAACAGCGCCGATGGGGAAGACCTGCTGACGCTAGACACCAAGTGGCAGTGATGGCACGCGCCAGGCTCGCACCACTCTTCGTCACGGTGCTCGCCGTCGGCTCGGTCGTCGCGGTGACGATGATCGCCATGCTCGTCTGGTTCGTTGGCGCCCAGGACGGTCAAGGAGCATGGGAGTCGCTGGTGTCCGCTCTCACCGGCGCCGCAGCCGCGCTCGCCGCTATCCTCCTGCTCCACGTCCTCTTGACGGCAGCGGGACGCGACGCCGACGCTCGTCGAGAACGGGCCGTCGCCCATTGGACGAAGAGATGGAGCGAGGTCAGCGTCGGTGCCAGCTCACCGGCTGTAGCTGCCGACCAGCGCAGCGTAGCCGCCGAGGCGGCAGCACGTATCCTCGTTCACCTGGGCGGCGAAGGTGCATGGCGCATACGAGAGGCGCTGCGATCATCAGGGCTGCTGGAGTCGGAGATCCAGGCCGCTTCACGGGGTCTGGGGGCACCACGAAGCAGAGCCACGGCCGTCATGGAGCGTCTCGCATGGATCGCGATGCCTGAGGCGATGCCGGTGTTCAGGCGCGCCGCGAGCTGTCATGACGAGCGCGCCGCAAGGGCAGCGGTCCTCGGTGCCACACGAGTGCTGGCAGCCCAACCCAGCGCAGAAGGCCTTGGGCCGGAGGTCGCGGCGACGATCGAAGACTACGTCTCCGCCTCCGAGATCCCCGCTGGTACCAGGTCCTTCCTGTCTGCCGCCATGGTGTCGGCGGGCGATCACCTACCGTGGCTGTGCCGAACGTTGCTCAAGAGGGCAGAGCACGAGGCGATCCATATAGCCGCGCTGGATGCCATCGGCATCTCCAGGCGACCCGAGGCGGTCGACCTGGCGGCGGAGGCACTGAAGGACGCGGTGGAGGACGAGACGGAAGCGGCCGCTCTGCGCACCCTCGCTCGGCTTGGAAGCGTCCCACCCGACGCTGTCCCGAACGTGCTGGCAGCAGCAGACGAGCCGCACTCCGGCACCAGAGTCCAGGCCGCGTACGCCCTCGTGTGGGCGGACTTGGATGTCGCCCTCCCCGCGCTGTGGAAGCTGCTCGGCGACCTCTCGTGGGAGGTCCGTCAAGCTGCCGCATACGCTCTACAGAGCTGCGGCCCCAGCGGCATGGAGGTGCTGAGCCGTGCCTCGGATGGCCACCCCGACCGGTTCGCGCGCGACGTCGCGGCTATCGTCGGCATGCCCGCAGCGGAGCCGTCGGGATGAACGTCATCGCCGTCGTGCAGCTGGCGGTGCTTGTCGTCTTCACCGTCATCAACTCCGCACAGATCGGCGCGCTCGTACTCGCGTCGCGCACGATGCTCCTGCGCGACAGGCGAGTCTCACCGCTGGAGGCGACGGTAATGACCCGCGCCTCCACCTACCTGCCCGTCAGCTTCATCGTCCCCGCGTACAACGAGCAGGAGACGATTGTCAGCAGCGTGCGGAGCCTGCTCGCCATGCACTACCCGGAGTTCGAGGTGATAGTCGCCAACGACGGCTCGACCGACGAGATGTTGGCAAGGCTAGTGCAGGCCTTCGCGCTGCAGCCCATCTCGCCGAACCCACACCGCTTCACCGAGCACGCGCCGGTGAGGGGCGCGTACCGCAGCCGCAGCAACCCCAACCTGGTCGTCGTCGACAAGGAGAACGGCGGCAGGGCCGACGCGCTCAACGCGGCGATGGAGCAGGCGCGATACCCGTTGGTAGTGGCGATCGACGCCGACAGCCTCGTGGATCCGGGCGCGCTTCAGTTGGCGGGAACCCGGTTCCTCGACGACCCGAAGCTGATGGCGCTCGGCGGCAGCATCAGGCTGGTGAACGAGGCCGAGGTCTCCGACGGCACCGTGAGGGCGGCGCACACCCCCCGGAACTTCCTGGCGCGCTGGCAGCACCTCGAGTACGTAAGGGCCTTCACCGTCGCGAGGGCCGCCATGAGTCAGATCGGCTGCCTCACGCTCATCTCCGGCGCCTTCGGCGTGTTCAGGCGTAGCGCCCTCATCGCAGTTGGCGGCTACAGGGTCGACACGGTCGGCGAGGATTTCGAGCTGACGGTGAGGCTGCACAAGTACTTCAGGGACAGGGGAGAACCCTACCGGATCCAGTACCTCATGGACGCCGTGTGCTGGACCCAGGTGCCAGAAGACGCCGGCGTGCTGCGCAGCCAGCGAGACCGCTGGCACCGCGGCCTGTGGGAGACGCTGTGGGCGCACAAGGACATGCTGTTCAACCCACGTTACGGGCGCATAGGGATGCTGGGCCTGCCGTACATGTGGTTCGTCGAAGGCATGTCGCCTGTCATGGAGGTCGCGGGATATCTCCTCGTGCTCATACTCGGCGTCACGGGCAACCTTGACGCTCGGTTCGCCGCGGCGTTCTTCGCCCTGGCGTTGCTCTACGGCCTGCTCGTCAGCCTTGGCAGCACGGCTCTCGACCTCGTGCTGCCCCGCTCGCCCCGCCGAGCCATCGACCGCCTGCGCCTCTTCAACGCCGTTGCGACGGAGAGCCTCTGGTACCGGCCATGGCTCGCATACGTGCGGCTGGTCGCCACGTTCGGGATCAGAGCCAAGCGAGGCAAGTGGGGAGCCATGACGAGGCGGAGTTTCAGCTAGAACAGCCTCTCCCCCGGGTGTGTGAAAACATAAGCTGCATTATGTTCTGCGAGAGTTATGCTCGTCTTGGCCGGTGGTGTACGGGTCTCTCGGGTCTCTCGATGGGCGTTCTGTGACCCTTGATGGGCCGATGTACCGGCACCGGTCCTCCTGGAGGTCTTCGCGCGTGAAACTTAGTGGCCATGACTCGTAGCTCGGCGTCCCTCGTCCGCTACACGCCCGAGGCCGAGCTCGCCCTAGTTGACCGCTTCATCGGCTTCACCGACGCCGAGCGCCGGCGCTTCGCGGCCAAGGCCGTCTCCGAGCGCGACCACGACTCGCTGTGGTTGGTCACGCGAGCGTTCCTCGAGGCCCGCCAACGCTCGGCCAACACGATCGCCTCGTACCGCAAAGGCGTTGGGGTTTTGCTCGAGTCTTGGCGCGGCGTCGACCTGCTGCGACCGACACGCGCCGACGCCGAGGCGTACGTGAGGCGCCTACGCGATCCAAGCCGCGACGCCGACCCGTCGGATCTGCACGTGGAAGCTCAGAGGCGCCAGGGGCGCCAACCGACCAAGCAGCTCACCCCGGCCTCTGTACGACAGCGCGTGGCGGCCGCCAGGGCGTTCTACGAGGCGCTCAGATGGACCGGCGTTACGACCGCCGACCCGTTCGCCGAGGTGACGCTGCCCAAGCTCACCGAGAAGCCCGTGGAGCGCGCCAAGGCGAAGGCGTACACGCTCGAGGAGCTCGAG
>CAZMFX010000113.1:4856-8218 GCA_964565625.1 uncultured bacterium | reverse complement strand
AGGGGCATCGTCGTGAAGGACATCAAGCTCCTCTTCCGTGACCCGTCCCAGTGGTCACAGCTGCTCGTGCTCGCAGCGCTGGCGGGCGTCTACTTCATAAGCACGGCGAGCCTCAGCGTGGGCATGCAGCGCTTCCGCGACGTGATCGGTGCCATGAACGTCGCGTTCCTCGGCTTCCTGCTGGCGGGCGTCGGCGTGCGCCTCGCCTTCCCGCTCGTCTCCCTCGAGGGGGAGGCCATCTGGATCCTCAGGACGGCGCCGGTAAGGGCGTGGCGTCTCGTGCTCGCGAAGTTCCTCGGCGCGCTGCCGCCCATGCTGGTACTCGGGGTCGGTCTGGGCGTGGCCGTTGCCGGCCGGCTCGAGCTGTCTCCCGCCCTGGCGCTCGCCGCGCCGCTGGCAGGCGGTCTCGCGGCTTTCGCGACGGCGGGCCTTGGCGTTGGCCTGGGCGCCGCGTTCCCCCGCTTCGACAGCGTGAACCCGCACGAGGTCGCCGTCTCGAGCGGTGGGCTCCTCTACATGGCCTTGGCGATGGCGTACTCTGCCGTCTCCACCGTCCTCTTCGCCTACCCTGCCTGGCGCTCGCTCGTAGGGGGCAGCGGAGCGTTCTCGTGGACGGGCGCAGACGGTCTGCTCGTGCTGGCCGCCCTGGCGCTGGTGTGCGGGGCGTTCACCGTGCTGCCGTTGGCGCTGGGCAGCAGGCGCCTTTCCCGGTGGGAACCGAGCGACTGACCTGTCAAGCGGGCGCTGGCCTACGGGCGGCGCGCCGCGGTGATGACATGCGTTGGGCCTGTGCGGCCGGTCAGCTGGGCCCGGCCGACCTCACCTCGTCAGGCAGGTCGTCGAAGCCGGAGCGGAAGTTGGCCCTGAACATCTCGACGAGCTTGGCGGCCGCGGCGTCGTACGCCTGCGGGTCGGACCAGGCGTTGCGCGGGTCGAGCAGCTCGGGCGGCACGCCTGGCGCCTGAACAGGGTAGCTGAGCCCGAAGAACGGGTCCTGCCGCATGGGCGCGTCTTCCAGCTTGCCGGCCAGTGCCGCTCGCACGAGAGCGCGGGTGGCGGGCAGCGACATGCGGGAGCCAACCCCGTACGGCCCGCCGGTCCAGCCGGTGTTGACCAGCCATGCCCTGGCGCCGTGGCGCCTCAGCCGCTCGCCGAGCATCTGGGCGTAGGTCGCGGGCGTGAGGGGCATGAACGGCTCGCCGAAGCAGGTGCTGAAGGTTGCGGTCGGCTCTGTGACCCCGCGCTCGGTGCCGGCGACCTTGGCCGTGTAGCCGCTCAGGAAGTGGTACATGGCCTGCGGCACGCTGAGGCGCGAGATCGGCGGCAGGACGCCGAAGGCGTCGGCTGTGAGGAAGAGGACGTCGGCCGGGTGACCGCCCATGCCGGTGTCGGAGGCGTGCGGCACGAACTCTATGGGGTACGCGGCCCTCGTGTTCTCGGTCTTCATGTCGTCGGAGAAGTCGATGGAGCGGCTGCGCTCGTCCACCACGACGTTCTCGAGCAGCGTGCGGAAGCGATGGCTGGCCGCGTATATCTCCGGCTCCTTCTCCTGGGAGAGATGGATAACCTTCGCGTAGCAGCCGCCCTCGAAGTTGAAAACGCCGTCGTCCGACCAGCCGTGCTCGTCGTCGCCGATGAGGCGCCGCATCGAGTCGGACGAGAGGGTCGTCTTGCCCGTCCCGGAGAGCCCGAAGTAGAGGGCGACGCCGCCCTCGCCGTCCAGCGGCTCGTTCGCCGAGCAGTGCATGGGGAAGACGCCCTTCTCGGGCAGCGCCAGGTTCAGCACGGAGAAGATCGACTTCTTCATCTCGCCCGCGTACTCGGTGTTGCCTATGAGCACGATGCGCTTCTCGAAGTCGAGGGCGATGACCGTGCTGCTGTTGCAGCCGTGTCGGCGCGGGTCGGCCTCGAAGCTCGGGAGGTCAACGACCGTCCAGCCGGCCTCGTTGGGACCGCCCACCGCCCCGGTGGCCGTACCCTGCTCTATGAACAGGTTGCGCGCGAAGAGCGCGTGCCACGCGTACTGGGTGACGACCCGCACGTTCAGCCTGTAGCGCGGGTCGGCGCCAGCGTAAAGGTCCTGGACGTAGAGCCTCTGGGTCTTGGCGTGAGCGACCATGTCGTGCAGGAGCCGGTCGAAGCTCGCCTGGTCCATCTCCTGGTTCACCTCGCCCCAGGAGACGTCGCGGCTCGCCGCGTTCCTGACTATGAACTTGTCGCGGGGCGACCTGCCCGTGAACTTGCCGGTGTCCGCCGCCAGCGCTCCGGCCACCGTGAGCACGCCCTCGCCGTTGGTGACGGCCGCCTCGACCAACGCGGCGGGAGGGGCGCGGTAGACGACGTCCATACCCGACAGCGGGAAGCCGCCGTCCTCCCCCAGCTCCAGCGTGCCGCGCTGCCGCTCACTCACGTGCTACCTCCAGTCCGAAAGGCTACCACCGGAAGGTTACGCCGAAACTCACGGCACTCCTGTCGGTGGACAAGGACGTCGAGAGGTCCAGGCCAACGGTCCCGCCCAGCTGGTACGCGAGGCCGACGCCCAGCTCGGAGCGCGGGCTGGCGAGCACGCCGGACATCGGGAAGTCGAGGCGGCCCGAGATCTCCAGGTCGAGAGGGCCGAGCGCGTACTCCAGCGCGACCTCGTTCGTCACCGCGAAGCCGGGGTCCGCGGGGTCCGCCGTGCCGATCGTGTAGCTGGCGAAGAGCTCCGGGTTGAGGTACCCGCCGAGCCTCACGGAGACGCCGAACGGGTCGCCGTCGCCCTCCAGGAGGCCCGAGATGGCGGAGGTGCGGATCTCGAACACGTCGAGGCCCAGCGCCTCCCGCACCGCGTTCTGGAACTCACCCAAGAGCAGGACGTCGACTGCCGTGTCGAGCGCCCCCTGCGCCACCGCGCCGCCAAGGCCGCCGGCTCCTATAAGGTCAGAGCCCAGCTCCAGCCTGCCCAACGTCACCAACGTGAGCAGCTCCGCCTCCGTAAGTGGGCGCACCCCGCCGCCGGCGGGCGCGGCCGGGGCCTCCGGGTCCACGGCGACCTCTATCAGGGCGTCGGAGGACAGCGCAGGGTCGACGTCGAAGCGGAGTTGGCCCTCATCCGTCCGTTCCACCGGGCCGGTGAAGGCCAGGTCGACACGGAAGGTGCGGCCGTCCGGCGCCGCGAACGATACGTCCGTGTTGCCCGTCAGGACGCGCGCCTTCTCGAACTCGGTGTGGGCGCTCACGTTCAGCTCCGGAAGCACGCCGCGGTTGGCGCTGAACGTCGCGACAGCCTGATCGAGGGTGAACTCGCGCCCCGCGAAGCGCAGGTTGCCGCGGACGGTGCGCGCCTGCCCCGTCAGGCGCGGGTCGGCCCCCGTCCCGCT
>CAZMFX010000113.1:2816-4756 GCA_964565625.1 uncultured bacterium | reverse complement strand
CCTGCGGTTCCTCAGCGGCTGCCTGCGTCGTGGTCTCGTCCGCAGAGCCAGCGGCTGCAGCCTCCTCGCCCTGGGTCGCCGCCGAGGCAGCGGGGTCGAGCACGACCTCCTCCGCGCGGATCACGCCGCCAAGCGCCACGCCGCCCTCCTCGCTGCGCAGCCGCAGGTCGGCCGCGATGGTGGCGTCGGCGACCAGCAGCGACGGGAACGAGACGCGCAGGCCCGTGCCTCCCGCCCGCAGGTCGAGAGGCACCAACGTGCCCTGCACCGAGAACGGCGAGCCGAGCTCGCCCACCAGCGCGATGAACGGCCGGAACTGCGGGTCCTGGGTGATGGTGCCGTGCACGCCCTCCAGGCGGCCGACCCCGGGGACCGCCAGGTCGCCCTCGAAGCCTACGTCGACGGCGCGCAGCGCGACGGGGTCGAGGGACACGTCCGCCTCGGCGCGCACGAGCAGCTCGCCGGTGACGTGAGCAAGCGAGCGCAGCGACATCTCGGCCGAGAGGTCCTGGCCCTCTATCGTCACGTCGGCATCCTCGAGGCGGTAGTCGGTGCCGGCGATCTGCACGCCCAGCGCTTCGGTCTCGAACGTGACGAGCGGGCGCAATGCGTCACCGGCAGCGCGGAAGACGAAGCTGCCTTCGGCCCCGACCCCGTACTGCGCCAGGGAGGGGAAGAGCCCGAGGATGGGGCCGAAGTCGGCCTCCTCCGCGACGAGCTCGAAGTCCAGGTCATCCGGTGCCAGGACGCCGGACGCCGTCCACTCGCCGCGGCCGGAGAACGTCGCGCGGTCTACCCTCAGCGCACCGTCGTCGTAGGTGAGCGTCAGCTCGCCATGCGTCACGACGCCGGCGCGTTCCAGCACCAGCTCCTCGCTCGCCAGCGCGGCGTACCCTGCCGCCGGTTCGTCCAGCGGGATGTCGACGCGCGCCACGCCCGTCAGGAACGTCGACACGTCGCTGGGACCGACGACCGCCTCCGCCAGCAGGTCGAGCGGGAAGCGCTCGAGGCGGGCAACGCCGCCCAGCGTCGTGCCTTCGAGCGCCAGTGACACGAGCGAGCCCCCGGTGACGAGCGCAACGTCAACGTTGGAGAGCGGGCCGGAGATCTGAGCGGTAATCGGCAACGGTGTGTCGCCGATGGCGAGCTCCGGCGCCAGCACCTGGCCGAGCACGAAGCCGTCACGCACCTGCACCACGCCAGACACCGCGCCCGAGACGTGAGGAGCGACCGCCGTGACGACCGGCAGCTCGGAGAGCTCGACGGCCCTGAGCCGTACCTGGAGGTCGCCGTCATCCACGCCGGCGCCTGTTCCACCCTCGCCGGGCACGAGCAGTGCGAGGGGCGCGTCGCCGGTGAGGCTGACAGAGCCTGCCTCCGTCTGGAGGGTCGCGGCGCCGCCTATGCGTCCGTCCGCGAGCGTCGCCTCGGCGCCCACGGTGAGCGCTCCCCACGCCGGCGGCTCCAGGCTCACGCCGACCAGTGAGAGCGTGCCGGTCGCCCCGGAAACCGGGTCGTACGCCACCCGCGCCGTGACCGATCCGCCGGTCACCTGGCCCGCCACGCTTCCTCCCTCGCCCGGCACGGCGAGGGCAACGTCGACGAGCGCGCGCGACTCGACCGTGTCGTAGGCGGCGTCGATCGTGCCAAGCGGCCCGTCGGAGGCGAGCCGCCAGGTTCCCTCCTCGCTCGTGACGCTCAGGGGCAGCGTGGCGAGGTCCGGGTCCTCCGCGGTGAGCGGCAGCGTCAGGGTGCCGTCCAGGTCGGCGCCGGAGATCGTCAACGGGCCGGTCAGCTGGATCGTGAAGCCGGAGGCGCTGAGCGCGAGGTCGCGCAGCTGGAGCTGGGGCTCCGGCTGCACGCTCAGCAGCGCGCCGCCGCTGGCGGCGCCGGTGCCTGCCACCACGAGCCCGTCGCGCGTAAGCCGCGAGACGAGGGAG
>CAZMFX010000113.1:0-2716 GCA_964565625.1 uncultured bacterium | reverse complement strand
GCCGTGCCCATGACCAGCTGCGGCAGGGCCTGGTTGCCCTGCAGCACGCCGGTCGCGACGATGGCTGCTGCCGGATCGGCGGCTGGCACGCCAGCGCCCTTCAGGTCGACCTCTCCTGTCCATGGGCCGTCGCCGCTTCGCGTTCCCGAGAGGCTCAGTTGGCCCCCGAGGAGCGAGCCCTCCGCGCTGATGCGGGTGCCGCTCGACGCCAGGTCCAGGCGCGCTGTCACGTCCAGCTCGAGCGCGCCGCCGCCCGTGGCCGTCACCTGAGCCTCGCCCGTCACCCCCTTGCCCTCCGCCTCGAGCGCAACTACGACGTCTGCCGGCAGAGCGAAGTCGGCGACAGCAAGCGTCCACGACTGGTCGACCGGGTCGACGCGGCCCGCGATGCCGTCCCCGCTCAGCTCGAGCGGCGCGCCGGCTGACGTCGAGGTCAGCGTCACGTCACCGACCGGCTGCCCGGCGATCGTCATGTCGTCGACCGTCGCCTGCAGCCACTCGCCGTCGCTCTCGGAGCCCAGGCGAACCGATGCCCTGCCGGACACGCCGGGCGTCAGGCCCGCCAGGGGACCGTCGGCCGTGAGGCCCGTGAGCCCGCGGGCGACCATCGCGCTCCAGCCGTCAAGGCGGCCGGCGCCCGTCATCACCAGGCCGCCCCCGGAATCCTCGATGAGCAGGATCGCGTCGCCAGCCCTGATGCTGCCGCTCGCGATGACGCTGTCGGGGCCGACGTTCGCCCGCAGGTCGGTGGAGATGTCTGCGTACGCGAGGCTCGAGCGCAGGTCCAGCCGCCCGCGTGCCGGCGAGGCTTCTAGCCTGAGAGAGCCGCGGAGGTCCTCCCGACCGTTGAGCTGAGCGAAGACCACGGGGTCGGTGAGCGTCCCGCCGACCTGCAGAGCGCCGTCCACGACGGCGGGCACGCCCACGACCCCGACGCCTGCGGCGTCGAGCTGTGCCGTCACCGATGCGTCCAGGACCTTGGCGACCGACGGTGCGATGACGACGACCGGACCCAGCACGACGCCGCGGAGCTCCGTGCCGCCCAGGTCGAGGTCCGCAAGGTCCAGTTGCGCCTGCAGCGCTGCCCGCACGCGGCCGTCGAGCGACGCAGAGCCCGTGAGGCGGCTCTCGCCGCTGGCGAGGACGATGTCCTCGACCGCGATCCCGCCGGTGCCGCTGCTGCCCGTCAGGGAGAGGCTGAGGGTCGGGCCGGCCAACTGCGGCAGGAGGTCGGAAACTGGGTACTCCTCCAGCAAAGCCTCCACCGACCAGCCGGCGGCGCTCACCCTGCCCGAGGCTTCCAGGCCGTCGCCGACGAGCGTCAGGTCGGCGGCGCCGTTCGCCACGCTCAGGCGCCCGGCTGCCTGGACCTCGCCTTCAATTGCGACGTCTGCCGTGAACCGGCCGCTGGAGAGGGCCTGGGCGGGCACCGTGGCCATGACATGGGCGAGCGGGGAGCCGTCTTCCGAGACGCCGGCGGACAGCTCCAGGCCCAGGTCCTGCCCGCTGCCGGCAAGGGTGAGGCGCGCCGGCCGCACCGCGTCCGGCACGAGCTCGCCAACGGCGGTCGCGCTGAGCCGGCCGGAGAAGCCGGAGCCGAGGTTCCACGTCAGCCCGGGGCCTTCGACGTCGAGCGCCAGGCCCTCCAGGTCGGGCGCCAGCACCGCTAAGGCGGGCGCGACGTCGCCGGAGGCCGCCAGCGTTACCTCTCCGGGCCCGAAGGCGTATACGACGTTCAGGCCGAGCCACTCGACCGTTGCCTCGAGCGGCGACCCGGCCAGCCGCCAGGTGCCGTCGGCAACCGCCTGCGGAGCCTGCGGAGCGCTGACTGTGCCGGTCAGCGAGACGGCCGGCGCAAGGCTGCCGGAGCCCTCCACGATCAGCGGCAGCTCGTCGCTGAGGCCGGGGACGCTGGCGACGTCGACCCGCAGGTCTGTGACGTCGACCCGCGAACCTTCGACCACGACTTGCGCCTCAAAGTCGCCGGCGAAGCCGGCGACGCCGTCGCCCTCCAGTTCGCCGGTGACGCTCGCGGTCCGGAGGCCCGAGGGCTGGGTGGCGAGCCCCGCCTCTATGCGAGCGCCTGGCACGTCTACGTGAAGGCGCCCGGTGCTGAGATCGTCGTCGAGCTCCAGCCAGGCGTCTACCGGGCGCCCCGCGACCTGCCCGCCGACCACGACCCTGCGCTGCTCGTTCCAGGCCAGCCGCCCCGAGAGCTGCGCCTCTCGAGAGCCCAGCGTGAAGCGCAGGTCGTCTGGTGCCGACCCCTGCAACGTCACCTCCGCTCCCTCGATCGTGCCAGCCAGGTCCACGTCGGCGTCCAACGTCGTTGGAGACGTGCCCAGCACCACTAGGCCGCTGCCCGTTACCTGGACGTCGGCACCGAACGCCTCGCCTAACGTGCCGTAGTCGACGGTCGCCAGGTCGACCGTGGCCGTCAGGTCGGCGCCCGTGCCGGTCACCTGCGCCGTGACGACCGGCTCTTCGGCGGCCTCGGAAGGGAGGAACGCGCTCAGCTCGCCTCGGTAGTCGGCCCCCATGCCCGCCAGCGTCAGGGCAAGCGCCACCTCCGGGGCACTCGGCGGCTGGGCGTCCGCAGTGGCGTCAAGCACCCAGCCGGCCTGAACGTCCCATTCGGCCGTCAGGTCTACGGGGGAGGTGATCAGTGTCGCAAGCTCGGCGCCACCGGCCGGCAGCGCTGCGGTCAGGGCCGGTT
>CAZMFX010000112.1:0-8285 GCA_964565625.1 uncultured bacterium | reverse complement strand
CAGGCGCGCGTCTCCTGCGGCCAACATGCGCGTGAACTCTTCCATGAAGCGCTCCGGCTGCTCGAGGTACGGCGTGTGGCCGGTGTTCTCGAAGCGCGCCTCGCGGTACGTCCCACCGTTGGACGCGTAACGGTCCAGCACCGCCCGGGTCTGGGAGACCATCGGTTGCGGCGGGTAGGACTCCTCACCCGGCCAGCCCGGCAGCGCGCCGAGCTGGCCGAGGTAGCCAACGTCCGAGAGCGACTGGTCGGAGACGATCTGGTCGTCTGCGCCGTGGACCCACAGCACCGGCGGTTTGGGGTCGGCGCTCAGGAAGCGCTCGACGGAGTCGCCGAGGTACTTGGGCGACAGGGCGTTGTTCGGCCCGTACACGCCTGGGGCGACGCCGGGCCAGTTGCTCGAGGGGACCGAGTCGCCCGGGTACCGGTCGGGGCCCATCTTCTCCATGAGCATCGACGTGAGCAGGTCCTCCTCGCGCTGTGCCCTGAACGGCGGCTTCCAGTACACGGCGTTCATGACGTTGCGCGGTGAGCGCGGGTGTTCCGTGCCGCGCTCCTTCTCCGCCATCATCCGCGCCATGTCCGGGTTCACGATGCCGCCGCCGGAGCCGGCGAAGTCCGGCCAGGTCGGCGTGCCTTCCACGTCCTTCGTCCCTCCGAAGCCGAACGGGGAGCCCGGCGCGACGAAGGTCGCCGAGAGTATGTTCGGCGCGTCTTGCGCGACGAGGCGCCACAACACGAAGCCGCCGAGCGAGTGGCCGGCCACGTGGTACTTGCCGATGCCGAGAGCAGCCTTGAGGGCCAGGAGGTCGTCGACCCAGTCACCAGAGCCGCGCGTGGCGTCTATCACCTTGTCTTCCGTCTCGCCGTAGCCGCGCAGGTCGGGCGCGATAGCCCTGTACCCGGACGGCAGCGCGACCATCACCTCCTCCCAGAACGTGCTGGAAGATGCGTTGCCGTGGACGAGGATGACCGGCACGCCGTCATCCGGTCCCGACGTTAGGACGAACGTCTCAAGGCGGTCCGTCGGTACCCGGCTCGCGCCTATGCCTTCTAGGTGATCGATGCTTGCCATTTGGCACGAACTTACCGCAGGGCCCCGGCCGACCAGCGCGCGGAGATGATGACATGATGGCCGGACATGCCCCTGGAACTACAGGTCGAAGACCTCGTCACCCGCGTGCACGCCACGCCGCACATGGCCGTCATCGCGTACGCGGGCGCTGGCTCGCAGGCCCTCGCATGGCTGCACGCCGTTGGCGGCTCGAGCCGGACGGTCCTGGCGGCGGTAGACATCTACCACGAGCAGAGCATGCGCTGGCTGCTGGGCCACATGCCTGCGCGGTTCACGTCACGGCACGTCGCGAGGCAGATGGCTGGCGCCGCCCACTCGCTCGCCATGGGCTTCCGGCGCGATGCGGCAGATCACGAGGCGAAGGCGCGCCTGGCGGGCCGGGAAGCGGAGCCCGCTTCGGGTGGCCTGCCGCACGCACCCGTGTTCGGGTTGGGCAGCGCTGCGACGATTGCCACAGATCGCACGAAGCGCGGGGACCACCGGGTGGCGTGCGCGGTGGAGGACGGGCTCGGCAGCGTGACGTACGCCCTCACGCTCGAGAAGGGGGCGCGTGACAGGGACGGGGAGGAGGAGCTCGTCAGCCTGGTGATGCTGGGTGCCGTCGCAGACGCGTGCGGCGTGTTCGGGGCGCCCCCGCTGCCGCTGACGGGATCCGAGAGCCTCGGCATCGAGTACCGCCCGAGCGAGCTGATCGCCGGCGTCTCCGACGGCTCGCGTGCCATCGCGCTGGTAGGTGAGGACGGTCAGGTCACCAACGGTGCCCGCCTGGGCCCTCGTACGTTGCTCTCCGGCTCGTTCAACCCGGTCCACGACGGCCACCTTGGTCTCGCCGACGTCGCGTCGCGGCATTCGGGGCTGCCAGTGCTCTTCGAGCTGCCGCTGCTCAACGCCGCCAAGGCGCCCATGGAGCTGGCCGACGCCCGCAGGCGGGCGCTGCAGTTCGCGGGGAGGGCGCCCGTCGCGATAACGACGACGCCACTGTTCGCACAGAAGGCCGAGCTGTTCCCTGGCAGCGTCTTCGTGGTGGGCAGCGACACGGCGGTGCGCGTGCTCGACCCGCGCTTCTACGACGGCGATGAGGAGAAGATGTGCGAGGCGCTCGAGGCTGTAAGGGCCAGGGGCTGCCGCTTCCTCGTCGCGGGCAGGAGCGTGGGAGGCGGGTTCAGGACGCTGGCCGACATCGCGGTCCCCGAGCGCTTCGCTGGCCTCTTCGCGGCCATACCAGAGTCCGACTTCCGCGAGGACATCAGCAGCACAGAGATCCGCCACGAGTGGGCGACGGAGTGGCAGGGCGCGTCAGCGGACGGCGGTGGCCACGCTCACGGCGTCTCGAAGTAGAGCAGCCACAGCTGCGCCGCCTTGGCGGGGTCGCCATCGTAGGTGTGCGCGCTGCGAGCTGCACCAGCGTTCTCGCCAGACGCCGACTCGACTATGAAGGCCACGTCAGACCCGGCAGACCACTCCGGGGTGTCCACAAGCAACTGAAGCTGGTTCCGCAGCGAAGGGGATGACTGCCTCGGGCCGCTCTCGTCGGCCGCCCACGGCTCGAGCTCCCAGAACGTCGAGCCCAGGCGCGTCCTGTTGGAGATGTCGGACTGCGTCTGTGTGAAAGCAGCTGGCGTCGCCGAGTCCTCCACTGCGACGAGCAGGGCAGCCTTACCTTCTTCGGCGGCGGCGGACGTGAAGACCAACCGCGCGTCCACGACGGAGGCTCCCGCTGGTACCTGCACGTCGGTGAAGCGCAAGCCGGAGACCTGGCCGACGCCCAGTGCGGCGTCACGCGGCAGCTCCATCACCGGTTCGTCCAGTTTCACGGCGCCGACGGGCAGGGCGTCCGTCGCCTGCTTGATCTCCTCCGCGTCGTCCTCCGGCGCGGCGATGGTCAGAACCAGCAGCGTCCCTGGAGCCACGGCATCGGGAACGTTGTCGCGGATGCCGGGGGCGAATATGGACCCGAAGCCCAGGCCCGGAGCGTAGACGCCTCCGCCGACGCCGCTCTCAGAGGAGTTCAGCTCGATCGCGCAGGCGGCGCATAGGCCAAGGCCGAACTCCTCCTCGGCGAATATTCCGCCACCGTCGCCCGCCGCGACGTTCCCCCGCACGGCGCTGCCGCCCTCGAGGGACACGCGGTTCGTCTCCGCGGTGCCGGCGACGTAGATGCCGCCGCCGTTCACGGAGGCGCTGTTGCCCTCTTCACCGCCGACCGTCGAGCCCGCGAGCAGGTCGACGCTGCCGGCCGAATGGATGCCGCCGCCGAAAGCCGCGGCGTTCGCGTCCACGGTGGACCCGATGAGGATGAGGTCGCCGGTGTTCCTCACCCCGCCGCCCTCGTCCGACCGGTTGCCAACCACCCGGCTGTCGACGATCGTCAGCCGCCCCGAGTTGGTGACGCCGCCACCCACGCCGCTGGAGCCGAACGAGTCGTTGTCCGAGATCACCGACTCGATGACCTCCATGATCCCCTCGTTCCGCACGCCGGTGAAGCCTATCGCCGTCTGGTGGTTCGTCACGGAGGCGGAGCGCAGCCGCATGTATCCCGTGTTGTGCACGCCGCTCACCAACTCGGCGTCGTTGTCGTCGATGGTCACGTCCGTTAGGAACGCGATGCCCTGGTTGACGATGCCGCCTACCTGCTCGGAAGCGCTGAGTGAGACCTCGACGCGCTCCATATTGACCTTGCCGGCGTTGAAGAGGCCGGGGGCGCCGTTGTCCGAGATGATCGTGTCGACTATCAGCGTCTGGGCGTCGAAGCCGAGCGACGCGATGACGCCGCTCTCGTCCGTCAGAAACCCGCCGTTGCCCCTGAACTCGCTGTCGGCGATGCTCATCTCGCCGTCCTCGTTGGCTGCCGCCGCTCCCCAGCCTGGGCCGCCCGTGCTGCCCGGCGCCGAGTTCCCCAGCATCGTCACCGAGACGAGGTCGACGGTCCCACCCTCGTTGTAGACGGCTCCGCCCGCCCGGGAGTTGCCGGCAATGTTGCCCTGGAAAGTCACGTGCTTGGCCGTTAGGGTGCCGCCTCCCACGTAGACGGCTCCGCCGTCCGACCCGTCGGCGTGGCCTCCCGCCAGGGTCAGGTCCTCGAGGTGGAGGCTACCGTCCGCGCCCACGTGGAGCAGGCGGAACGGCTCGCTGGCGTCGCGCTCTATCGTCCCGCCCGCGCCCACGATGGTTATCTCGCTGGTTATCGATGGCAGGCCCGTTGGCCCGTCTGCGTCCTCGTGCGGCCGGGTGAGCGTTATCACCGCCGCCGGGGGAAGCTCGATCACGTCCGCGCCGTTACCGGCCTCGCAACCCGCGACGCTCGTGTCGGCGTTCGCGGCCTCGATCGCGTCCGGCAGCGAGCAGTTCTCGCCTCCCGCGGAGTCGCTCAGGTCGTTCACGCGTATCGGCGACTTGGCGAAGCTCGCCGTCACCTGCATGGGGCCGTTGACCACGAGTCCGCACGACGGCGCGACGCCTTCACAATCGCCGCCCCACTGGACGAAGCTCGCTCCCGCACCGGCCGTGGCTTCCAGGCGCACGGACGTACCGGGCTCGAACCCCTCGCTGCAATCGTCTGGGCAGTCGATGCCGGGGGGTTCGCTCACGACCCTGCCCGAGCCGGACAGCTCGATGCCGAGCAGCGTGTTCGGCGGCGTCTGGCTCGCACAGGAACTCACCGCGAGCGCCGAGACGAACACGACTGTCGCTAGAGCCGCGATCCTTGTTGCACGGCTCGACTTCGAGCTTCTCACTGGCCGCCTCTTCCCCCGTCGTCAGCGTGCGCGGAGGACCCCGCTGGGGCACGCGCATCGTCTGGCCGGGTGACGCCAGTTTATGTGGGGAACATCGTGAGGAGTTGTAGACGACGCTGATAGTCGGATGGTGGCTCCCGGATGACGGGCGGTGCTGCGCACCGCTCCCCTCAGCCGCTGAGGCGGCCGAACCTCGCCAGCAGGGCCCGGATCGCCTCATCGTGGTCGACCTCCGGTCGCCAGCCCGAGTAGCGCAGGGCGGCGCCGCTCACCTCGAAGCTCAGGTGCGTCTCGACGTCCTGGTCGACGAAGACGACCCTGCTGCGCGGTGAGGCCGCCGCTATGCCTTGAGCCAGGTCGTTGATCGTCGGGTTGCCTGCGACGGCGTTGAGCCGCAGAGGCTCGGAGGTCGCGCCGCGATCCTGGCTGCCCGACGCCTCGCTGCCCATGCTCACCACGTGCAGGAGAGCCTCGGCCGCGTCGTCGACGTGTATCACAGGTCGCCTCTGCTCACCGCTGCCGTAGACGGTGACAGGCCGGCCCGTAGCGGCCTGGAAGACGAGGCGGTTCACGACGCCGTCCAGCCGCATGGCCGGCGCGTCACCGTAGACCATGCCGAGGCGGACGATCCTCACGTCGAGGCCGCGGCTCACGAACGGCCAGAGCGAGGACTCGCCTGCGGCCTTGCTCTCTGCGTACGGCCCGACGGGGCGCGGGAGCTGGGCCTCCGTGTGAGGGCCGCCGGGACCGTAGACGGCGGTGGAGCTGGCGTAGACGAAGCGCTTCACGCCAGCCGAGAGCGCGGCCTCGGCCAGCCACTGCGTGCCCCAGTGGTTAACCTGGCGCATCCACGTTGGGTTCTCGAACGTCATCGGCGTCCTGACGATGCCCGCGAGGTGTATCACCGTCTCCACGCCGTCCAGGGCGCGGCGCAGCAACGCCCGGTCGAGGATGTCACCCTGTACGAAGCTGTAGCGAGGTCCGGCCGGCAGGTCCATCAGCGCCCTGTGCGAGTCGCGTTGCAGGTTGTCGAGGATGCGGACGTCTGCCCCGGGAGCACTGTTCGCCAGGCGCCTTACGAGTCGGGAGCCTACGTAGCCGCAGCCGCCCGTTACCAGGATCCCGGCCATCTCAGGGGGCGCTCAGGAAGGATCGACTGACAGCAGGTGGAGCCCGCACTCGGTCTTGTCCGTGCCGGACCAACGCCCCGCTCGCGCGTCTTCGCCGGCGAGGACCGGGCGCGTGCACGGTGCGCAGCCGATCGACGCGTACCCCTTGGCGAGCAGCGGATGCTCCGGCAGCGCGTGCCGTTCCATGTACTCGAGAACCATGCGCTGCGTCCACCTGGCCATGGGACAGATCTTGTAACGGCCGTCCTCGAGCGCGACGAAGGGGGTGCCGGCCCGCTGTGCCGTCTGGTCCTGCCGGATGCCTGATACCCAGGCGGCCGCGCCCTCCAGCGCCTTCTCAAGGGGCGCGACCTTGTTCAGGTAGCAGCAGGCGTCAGGGTCCGTCCTGTAGAGCTCACCGTGCTCCTTCAGGAAACCATCGTGCCCGAGCTCGTTGCGGAGGTCCTTCACGGTCAGCCCGAACTCGACCGCGATCCTGTCCCGGAACTCGAGCGTCTCCGGGAAGTGGAAGCCGGTGTCCAGGAAGAGCACCGGTACCTCAGGAGCGACGCGAGACAGCATGTGCAGAAGCGGCACGCTCTGGGTCTGGAAGGAGGACGTCATCACCAGGCCCGTGCCGAACTCCCGGTGCGCCCACGCGAGTATCTCGAGGGGACCTGCTTCCTCGAAGCGCGCGTTCACCTCCTGAAGATCGATCGTCACACCAGCCCCCTGCCACGCAAAGTCTGCATCAACTCCTCGACGACATCGTCGACGGAGCGCCCCTCCGTGGTCAAGTGCGCCTCGGGGTCATGTGGTCGTTCGTACGGGCTGTCGATGCCCGTGAAGTTCCGGATGAGCCCCGCCCGCGCCTTCGAGTAGAGGCCCTTGGGGTCACGCCGCTCAGCCAGCTCAAGCGGCGTGTCGACGAACGCCTCTATGAACTCGCCCTCCGCCATCATCTCCCTGACCATCTGCCTGTCGCTGCGGAACGGGCTGATGAAGGCGGTTATCACGATCAGGCCTGCATCTACGAAGAGCTTCGCCACCTCGCCTATGCGCCTTATGTTCTCGATCCGGTCCTCGTCGGAGAACCCGAGGTCCCGGTTCAGGCCGTGCCTTACGTTGTCACCGTCGAGCAGGTACGTGTGGCGCCCCATGGCGATGAGCCGCCTGTCGAGGGCGTCCGCTATGGTGCTCTTGCCCGCACCGCTGAGCCCGGTGAACCACAGTACGAACGGCTCCTGGTTCTTCATGCCAGCCCTGACTGCCCGTGAAACGTGGGACTCGTGCCAGGTGACGTTCGTCGCGCGGTTCGGCGTGGAGGCTCGCCTGGAGCGCGTGACCATGCCGGCGCCGACCGTCCCGTGGTCCATGCGGTCGATGAGTATGAAGGCGCCGGTCGCGTGGAGCGTGTCGTACGGGTCGAAGACGACCTTCTCGCCGAGGGTCAGCGTGCAGTGGCCGATCTCGTTGAGGGCAAGCTCGGATGCGGGCACCGTGCCCATGGTCCCCATGTCGCGCTTGTCGTGGATAGCGGTGACGGTCGCCTGGGTGGTCTTGGTCCCGATCTTGAGGTCGTACAGCCTGCCGGGCCGGAGCGCCTCCTCCGCCATCCACACGACGGTCGCCTCGAACCCGTTGTCGACCGCCGGGGCGTAGTCCGGGTGGACGATCACGTCACCGCGCACCACGTCTATCTCGTCTGCAAGGGTGACCGCTACGGGTTGCCGCGCCGTGGCGCTCCGTAGCTCCCCGTCGTACGTGAGGATCGACTCGATACGTGTCCTCTGCCTCGAGGGGAGGAGCATCACCTCGTCGCCGACGCTGACGACCCCAGACGCGACCGTCCCAGCGTAGCCGCGGAACTCCGAGTTGGGCCGCATGACGAACTGCACGGGGAGACGCATGCCGCCGAAGCCTTCGGCGCCAGTTACCTCGACGGACTCGAGCACCTCTAGCATCGGCGGCCCCGCGTACCACGTCAGGTTGGGGCTGGCGCGCACGACGTTGTCGCCCGTGAGGGCAGAAAGCGGGACCGGGGTCAGCTTGACGCCCTCGACGTCAAGCTTGTCGATGACGTCCCTGAAGTCCGCGACGATCGCATCGAACCTTTCTTGCGACCACTCGACGAGGTCCATCTTGTTGACGGCGAGCACGAGGTTCCTTATCCCCAGCAGCGTGGTGATGTAGGCGTGGCGCCTCGTCTGCGGCAACACGCCCTTGCGCGCGTCGACGAGCAGCACCGCGAGGTCGGCGGTGCTCGCGCCTGTAGCCATGTTCCGCGTGAACTGTTCGTGGCCCGGCGTGTCCGCGATTATGAACTTGCGCTTGTCCGTGCTGAAGTAGCGGTACGCGACGTCGATCG
>CAZMFX010000111.1:6041-8400 GCA_964565625.1 uncultured bacterium | reverse complement strand
CCGGCGACGTCCCTCGTGGCCGCGCTCGACGTTTCACTCGACATGATCATCGAGCAGGGGCTCGAGCGGCGCTGGGCGTACAAGGGCAGGCTGAACGCCGCGCTGTTGGCCGCCGGGACGGCGATCGGCATGCGGCCGTTCGCGGAGCGCCCCAGCCCGGCTGTCGCCGCGCTGGCCACGCCGGAGGGCGTCGACGCTTCCGCCCTCGTCGAGAACCTGCGCGACGACGGGATCTACATCGGCGGCGGTCAGGGGGACCTCAAGCGACGCGTCATCAGGCCGTCGTTGCTCGGGCACGCGGACGAGCACGACCTCGTGGTGCTGGCCGCGGCGCTCGAGGAGGCCGCCGGGCGGGCCGGCATGGACGTGACGCCCGGAGCGGCCGTGGCGGCCGCGACCTCGTCTTGGCACGGCTCAGGGTCCTAGGGGCGGCGTCATCCGCCATGGCGGACCTGGGCGACTCGGACCTCGTGCTCGTCCGTCACGCCAGGCCCGTGACGCTACCCGGCGTGAGAGCCAGCGAGTGGGTCATGGACGATGGGGCTGCGCAGGATACTGCCGCCTTGGCGCAGGAGGTCGCAGGTCTGCTTGCCCCCTTCGGCAGGTGCGTTTCCAGCCTGTGGTCGAGCACGGAAGCCAAGGCGGTAGGCACGGCCGAGGTCTTGGGAGACGCGTGGGGGTTGGACGTGCGCCTCCTCGAGGGGCTGGGCGAGCACAGGCGGGGCCCGCTGCCCTTCGTCGGTGCCGAAGAGTGGCGGCAGACGATAGCGCGCATGTTCGACATGCCGAGCGAGGTCGTGCTGGGTCTGGAGTCGGCGGACGATGCGCTGTCGAGGTTCACCGAGGCGATCCGCTTCGTCCTGGCGGCCGGCGACGGCGCAGGACCCAGTGCGGTCGCGACCCACGCGACCGTGATGACGCTGCTGGTCGCCCGGCCCAACGGGATCGCCCCGATGGAGCTGTGGGGGTCCCTCGGCATGCCGGATGCGCTGTTCGTCGACTCGCGGCGCGACTTCAAGTTGCTCGGGCGCGCCTGGCGACGCAGACCATGAGCGGGCTCTCGTGCGAGTAGCGCGACCTGTCGAAGCCGCCGTACATCTCTACACCGAGGCCGGCAGCGCGACATAGGCGGTCGACCTCGAAGCGGGTGTAGTAGCGCTGACTCAGGTCGGTGACGCGGCGCCTCACCGTGCCGTCAGCTGCCAACCTGTCGTGGTAGTAGGTGGTCGTCACCAGCTGCGCCGTGCGGTCGACTTCCTGCACGAGGAACACGTCCTCCCGGATCACGTCGTCCGGCATGACCCCGCCACCCAGCTCCGGCTCACGCCGGAGAACGCGCTCGGGGCCGAACTTCGGGGCGTAGAGGTCGAAGGCGAAGGCCCCACCGTCCTCCAGGTGAGCGTTGACGACGGCCAGCGTCCTGTCCTGATCGTCGAGCGTGTACGCGTGCATGAGTGTGTTGAAGGGCGCAATGACCAGCGGGAAGCGCTCGTTCAACTCGAGGTGGCGCATGTCGGCCATCACGAGCCTCACGCGGTCGGCGACGCCAACGGCCTCCAACCTTTCCGCCGCAGCCGCGAGCATGGCAGCGGAGCTCTCTATCGCAACGACCTCGTGCCCGGCTCGCGCGAGAGCCTCCGTGACGCGGCCGGTCCCGGCGCCCAGCTCCAGGACCGGCGAGCCGACGTCCGCCGCCAGGCGCGCGTAGAACGGCAGGTCGTCACGGTAGCTGAGGTAGTGGGCGTCGTAGGTCTCCGCGTCGTCGTAGAGCACGTCTGCCTCAGCCCTCCGCGACGGGCGCGAAGGCCGGCGGCCCGGCTTCAGGCCCGTCCTCGCCGTCGCCAGCGCCGCCCGCCGGCGAGAGGTCGATGACCGTGTCGGCGGCGCCCGTGAGGGCGGGTCGGTGGCTCACGGCGACGACGAGCCTGTCGGTCGCAAGGCGCGTGAGCAGCGCGACGATCCCCGCCTCTGCTGCAGCGTCCAGGTTGGATGTCGGCTCGTCGAGGAGCAGGACGCGCGGGTGGCCGACAAGGGCCCTGGCGATCGCGAGCCGCTGCCTCTGGCCCCCCGACAGGCCTGACCCGTCCTCACCGAGCGAGGCGCCCAAGCCGCCCGGCAGCTGCGCGACGACGTCGGCGACCCCGGAGGCGTCGAGCGCGGACCACAGCTCCTCATCGCTCGCCGCGCGGCCGAGGGTAAGCGACTCGCGCGCGGTGCCGGAGAGGAGCTCGTGGCCCTGAGGTACGTACGCGAGCGCGCCGCGCAATTCGTCTTCAGGCACTTCCCTCAGGTCGCGCCCGTCTAGCGTCACGGCTCCGCTCACCGGTGGCAGCAGGCCGAGCAGCGTGCGCAGGAGCGT
>CAZMFX010000111.1:0-5941 GCA_964565625.1 uncultured bacterium | reverse complement strand
ATCCGGCCGGCCGCTGCCGCCGCCTGCCGGTACATCGCGTACGCGGCCGGGAGGAGCTGAGCGGGCGTCGCGGCCAGCGCGACCAACGTCAGGAAGGCGACCATCTCGCCGACGGTGAGCTCGCCGCGCTGCACGGAGCCCGTTAGCACGACGACGAGGGCGCCGAGCGCGCCGAAGAGCAACACCTGCGTCAGCGGCACCTGCACGGCGGCAAGCAGGCTTCGCCGCGTCGTCGTCTCCGCCGTCGCGCGGTTGGCGGCCTCGAAGCGCCCGATGGCGAAGCGCCTTGCCCCGAACGCGGCGATGGTCTCGTGATGCTTGACGCCCTCCTGTACGTGACGGCCCAGCGACTCCGTCCCCTCCATGGACCCCGCGGAGGCGCGCTGCAAGGCGAGCCCAACGCGCCTCAGGGCCCAGACCGCCGGCACCCCCAGGGCCACCAGCAGGGCCGCCGCCCGCGCGTCGGCTCGCACGAGCGCCGCCAGTATCAGCAGGAGCGTCGACCCCTCGGCGACGAGCGAACCCAGCCCGTAGCGCACGTAGGTCTCGACCTCCTTCACGTCGTTGATGATCCGGCTCGCGATCGCCCCGCTGGTTCCCGGCAGCGTGCCTACCGGCCGAGCCAGGAGCTCCTCGTATACCGCGCTCCGTGCCCGTGCGGCGCCGTGCGCCGCCGCGCGGCCGAGCAACGAGTCCTGGGCGAACAGCGCAAGGCTGCCAACGAGCACGACCGCGCCCGCGAGGACGAGTAGGGAAGGTAGCTCGGCGGGGTCGGCGAGCGCCCTGTCTATGAGCGGTGTGACGAACACCGGTATCACCGCTACGCGCGAGACGGCGTTGATTACCGCTGCCACCATCCCGACTGCGGCGTCCGGGCTGCGCGGCCACAGCAGGCGCGCCGCCGTAGGGAACTCAGCCGGCGGCCGAGCCATGTAACCCCGCGTGCTCGCTGACTGTCCTGACGAGCTCGGCCGCGGCCCCCGGACGCGGCATCGTCTCCTGCAACCTCAGCCTGCGGCGATCGAGGTCGTCGGGATCCGCAAGGAGGGAGAGGGCGGTCTCGGCTACGCCGTCTGGATGCAGCTTCCCTGCGACCTCGACCATTATGTCCTCGCCCGTTATGCGGTTCGGCAGCGAGACGGGTACCGAGAGGCCCTCGACGAAGAGCTTCACGGCGTACCGCTTCAGGTAGCGACCGAAGAGCGGGACGAGACCCAGCCAGTGGCCAGCGCCCTCCAATGGGATCAGCTCCGGGCGGTTCATCGGCAGCATCACGACGGCGGGCACGCCAGCAACGCCCAGCTCGAGCGTGTTGGTTCCGGGGATCGTCACGGCAAGGTCTGCGGCGCGCATGTGAGCGTACCTCTCCTCCTCCGGCACGAGCTCAATGCGGCCGCCAGACGGCGTGTACACCACGTCACCGTCTCGTCTTCCCGCCACCCCGTCGAGCGTTGCCGCCTCCGCGCCTGCGATGCCCGCGGACACCGTGCCCGGCCGCAGCATGCGGCTGACGGGCCATACGAACCGCGCCCCAGGCAGGCGGGCGGCCAGCCTGTCGACCATCGCGATCATGAACGGGATCAGGTGGACGGCGAACTGGTCGCGGCTTCCCGCGATGACGAGCACGTGCGGGTCGCCTGGCGCAGCGGCCGGCGCCGACGCCTCGACGGCGTCGGCAACGAGGTTACCCACGACCCGCATCGACGACTCCGGCGTCCCGCGCCTGATGGCGCGCTGCCTGACCCTGTCGTCCGGTAGGAGAAGCAGCTCCAGGCCCTTGTGCCAGTAGGGCTCGAAGCTGTAGCGGAAGGCCGGGAAGCCGAGCCGTCTGCCGATGGTGACGGGAGCGCCCGCGCTGCCGCCGAGCCCGATCACCGCACCCGTGCCGGCCCCCGGGTCGGCCAAGCCCTTGGGAGCGGAACTGCCTGCGAGGGACTTCAGGTACTCGGCAGGCGTCGTCACGTGGTGGGCGCCGAACGTCGCGGCGACCTCCGCCTCGTTCCCTGCCGCGAACTGGCACGGCACGAGTGCGACGGAGAGCCGCGCGTCCGGCAGCGCCGTCCGCAGCTCGGCGAGCACGGGCCTCACCCACGTGTAGAGCTCGCCGGGGCCGTTGCTCACAAGGACGACCTGGGCCACTAGCCGCTCCCGACGAAGCGCGCGACGCCGCGCCTGGATGTCTGCATGAAGTCGAGGACCAGCCTGGCGTCCGCGTTCTCGGCGGCGAGCTCCTCGAGCCTCGCGGTGTCGCGGCGCCTCACGGCTCGCAGTGCCAGCTCTATGCCGGCGTACCGCTCGCCGTCTATGCCCGCGCGCTTGAGGCCGACGCCGTTCAGGCGGTAGTGCTTGGCAGGGTTGCCCCGCGCCATCGCGAACGGCAGCACGTCCTGGTTCGCCGCGCTGGCCGCGCCGAACATGGCGTACGGCCCCACTCGGCAGAACTGGTGCAGGAGGCTCGAGGACCCGACGTTCGCGCGGTACCCGACATGGCTGTGGCCGCCAAGCTGGACGGCGGTGGTGAGCACGCAGCGCCCTTCCACGACGGTGTTGTGCGAAACGTGCACGTAGCTCATTAGCAGCGTGCCTGCACCCACGCGGGTGAGAGCGCCCTCGCCGGTCGCGCGGTGGATCGTGACGAACTCGCGTACGGTGACGCCGTCCTCCACGACCACCCCGCTGGGCTCGCCACGGAACGCCGTGTCCATGGGCTCTCCGCCTATCACCGCGTACGGGCCGACGGCACAGGATGAGCCGATCGTCGTCCCCGAGTGGACGACGGTGCCCGCGAGCAGCCTCGTGCCGTGCCCGACGCGTACGTCAGACTCGACGACGACGCCGGGCCCGACCGAGACGCCGTCCGCCAGCACCGCGCCGGCCGCGATGACCGACCCGGCCGCGACGCTAACGTTCCGGCCGAGTGAGTCCGGGTCCTCGACGACCGCAGTGGGGTGCACGAAGGGCTCGTCGCCCGCCGACTCGTGACCCATCTTGGGTGCTTGGCGCGTCTGTCGCACTTCAGCCTGCGTAGACGAAGGTGAGCGTCGCTTCCGCTGCGACCTCCTCACCTACCAGCGCCCTGGCCTCCACCTTGCACAGCCCGCGCCTGAACATGACGATGGTGCCGGTCAGCCTGAGCACGTCACCCGGCACGACCTTGCGCTTGAATCGGGCCGACTCGATGCCTGCGAGGTAGCCGACGCCGCCCGGGGTCTTGCCCTCCCGCGCCGCCAGGCCGACGCCCGCGGCCTGAGCAAGCGCCTCGACGATCAACACGCCGGGCATCACCGGCTCGCCAGGGAAGTGGCCGGGGAAGAAGGGTTCGTTGTTTGTCACGTTCTTGACGCACTCGAAGTCGTCCCCGGATTGGGACACGAGCGCGTCGACGAACAGGAACGGGTAGCGATGCGGCAGCACCGAGCGAACGTCGACGGCCATGGGGCAGAGTCTAGCGCGGCGTCTTCAGACGGCCAGCGTGCCTTCCGGCGTCCTAAGCTCCGACAGCAGGCGCGAGGCGAGGGACAGCGACCTGAGGTCGTCCGCGAGAGTGCCGATCGGCGCCGCGATGCCCGCCTGACGTGCGAGGAAGTGCTCTAGCTCCTTCTTGAGAGGGTTGTCCTCGAGGATGACGTGGCGGTCGAGCTTCACGTGGCCGGGGCTGGTCGCGTGACCCGGCGTGCGGTAGACGGCGAGCTCTGCGTACGGCTCCTTCGCGAAGTCGACGCGCACCGTGCGCTCGCGCTCCGCGACGAGAAGGCTGCGCTCGGCGTCGGGCGCGACGCGGCTGGCGAGCAGCCTGGCGATGCAGCCGTCTTCGAAGACGATCTGCGCGGCCGCGACGTCCTCGTGGGGGTTGCCGTTGAGGCAGCGCCCGACGGCGGACACCTTGACCACGTTCCCTGTGACCAGGCCGAGGACTATGTCTATGTCGTGGATCATGAGGTCGAGGATCACGCCGACGTCCTTGACTCGGGTAGACGCCACGAGCCGCCGCGCCTCTATCAGGTACGGCTCGCTGACCTCGGACCGCAGCTTCTCGACAGACCCGTAGAAGCGGGTGATGTGTCCGACCTGCAGCACGAGGCCGTTGCGTCTCGAGAGGTCGGCAAGCTCACGCGCCTCCTCGACCCGCGTGGCGACCGGCTTCTCGACGAGAACGTGCACGCCGGCGCTCAGCAGCTGCCTGGTCACGGGGTAGTGAAGGCTCGTTGGCGTCGCGACGCTGGCGGCGTCGATGCGGCCTTCCGCGAGCAGGGCGCCGACGCTCGTGTACGCTGCGACGCCCAGCTCTATCTGGGCGGAGAGGCGCCTGTCCGGGTCCGGGTCGACGACTGCGACGAGCTCCGCGCCCGGAAGGGACACGTAGTTCATCGCGTGGTATCGGCCCATCACGCCGTAGCCGACTACAGCGACACGCGCGCTCACGCGGGCTCCGGTCCGCGCTGGATGCCGGTAGACGCCGATGGCCCCGGCGTCAGCAGGGCGAGCATGAGTGAGTGATGGAGTGCGTGCGACCCGCGCTCGATTGCGAGGGAAGCGCCGAGCGGGCGGCCGAGGAGGGCGAGGTCTCCGAGGGCGTCGAGCGCCTTGTGGCGCACGGGTTCGTCCTCGAACCTGAGTGGGCGCAGCGGCCCGTCATCGTCGAAGACGATAGCATGCTCCAAGCTCGCGCCCCGAGCAAGCCCGCGCCCGACGAGAGCCTGCGCCTCAGACAGCAGCCCGAAGGTGCGGGCGGCCAGCAGGTCGCGGTAGTCGTCTGCCCCGCCGGTCCACGCCTGACGCCCTATCGCGTGATGCTCGAACTCTATGAGGCAGGAGAGACGCTCGGGCCCGGGAACGGCCCGCGCGACCGAGCTGCCGCTGACGACCACTACCTCTTCCGGCGGTACGAGCGGCGGGGGTGGCGGGGGCGGCTCGCCCAGCTCGGCTATCGGCTCCAGCCACGGCAGCGCCGACCCGTCTAGGATGGGCAGCTCGTCCGCGCTCGCCTCTATCACCACTCCCGAGAAGAACCCGGAGACCCTCAGCGCCGCCAGCAGGTGCTCGACGAGGGAGACCCTCGCCCCGGCCTCGGCGAGCGTCACCGCCCTGTCCGTCGAGGAGACGCGTGACACGTGCGCCTCCACGTACGAGCCCCCGCGGAGGAAGCGCAGCGGCCCGTCCGACCTGTGCAGCCGTACGCTGCACTGGGCACCGCCGTGCAGTCCCATGCCCCTTACCTCGGTAGTCACGTCAGCCGCGTTCCATGGCCTTGAAGGCGCGCCACATGTCCTCCAGGCGCTCAATTAGGTAGAGGGACCTGGCGAACTGCCTGTGCGGCTTGGCGGGGAAGCCCGCCCACGTCTCACCGGGCGGGACGTCCTTGGTGACGCCGCTGCGGCCGGCGATGCGGGCACCCGAGTTGATGGTCACGTGATCGGAGACCGCCACGGCCCCGCCGATGATCACGCCGTCGCCTATGCGGGCGCTGCCTGCGATCCCCGTCATGCCTGCTATGAGGCAGTCGGTGCCTATCCGCACGTTGTGACCCACCTGACACAGGTTGTCTATCTTCGTGCGTGCGCCTACGACCGTGTCGTCGAGCGTCCCGCGGTCGACCGCCGTGTTGGCGCCGATCTCGACGTCGTCGCCTATCCTCACCCCACCCAGCTGCCTCACCTTGACGGCGCCCGTGGGGGACGCGGCGTATCCGAAGCCGTCGGCACCGATGACGGCCCCGGCGTGCAGGATCACCCTGTCGCCGAGCGTCACCCCGTCGTAGAGGGTGACGTTCGCGTGAAGAACGCAGCCAACGCCCACTCTCGAGCCCGCCCCGACCACACAGCCGGGCCCCAGGTGGCTTCCCTCTCCCACGACCGCCCCAGGCCCGACCCACGCACCTGCGTCGATCGAGACGCCCATGCCGAGGGTCGCAGACTCGTGGACGGTGGCGGCCTGGCTGCGC
>CAZMFX010000110.1:0-8446 GCA_964565625.1 uncultured bacterium | reverse complement strand
TCGGCTCGGACCGACCCCGCGCTCAGGACCTCTGGCACCATAGAAGGGGCCAAACGCGACAGCAACCGGGTGACGGCCGCTTCGCCGGCCCACGCCGGGTTGGTGAGCTTGAGGACCAACTCGGGGTTGCGCCACACGCTCGAGAGTGGCCAGCCCTGTACCTGTTCGAGCTCGCCGGGTCGGGTGTCCCCGCCGAGGGAGATGGCGGCGTTGCCGGCCAGCGCCGGGTCGTCGGCGATCAGCTGCCTCAGCATCGAGGTGGCGCCGGGGAGGCCGAAGGCCGGCCATGCGGGGCCGGCGAAGCTACCGGTCAACGCCGCGCGAAGGCCGGCCTGCGCCTTGGGCGGGATGCCAGTTGGGGTGTCTTCTCCCGGCTGCGACCAGGCGTCCGCACCGGTGACGTGATCGCGCGCCTCGGCGAGCGCGACCGCTGGCGTCCCGTCGTCGCCGAAGTGCAGCGGCGTCAGATGGGTCACCCGTGTCTTGAAGATCGCTGGTGCCCTGTCACCTAGCGCCCGCAGGCTGTCAGGGTACCTCCAGGCCTCACCGTTCCACCCAGGCAGCTCCGGCAGGCCAAGATTGCCGTCCTCGCGCCGCACGAGCGCGATGCGACCCTCGCTGCATATGGCCAGTTGTGCCGGAGGTCTGTCGGGCGGCACCTCAGGTGGTCATGGCGAGGGGCACGTAGGAACCGGTCTCGGTGTCCGCGACGCTGCCGTACAGGGCGTGGGGGGTGGCATGCTCGACAACCACGCGCTTGAGGCCCATGGCCCCCACCTGATGACGCGGCACCAGCACGGTGTGGTTCTGGTCAGAGTGGCCGACGACGTATGTCTCGTCGCGACCCACATCCTTGACGAGCACGCGCAGCTCGCGGCCCACCAGTCCCTGGTTGGCGCGCAGGGAGTGCTCCTTCTGCCGCTGGATGAGGCGTGAGAGGCGTTCGGTCTTGACCTCGCGCGGCATGTCGTCGAAGTGCTTGAAGGCCGGCGTGCCCGGCCTCGCGGAGTAGATGAACATGTACGCCTGCTCGTACCCGACCTCGTCGTAGAGCGAGAGGGTCTGCTCGAAGTCCTCCTCGGTCTCGCCGGGGAAACCGACGATCACGTCTGTCGAGATGACGACGTCACGGATCTTCGCCCGTATCTCGCGGACTATGTCCAGGTACCGCTCGCGTCTGTACTCGCGCGCCATGCGCCTCAGGACCCTGTCCGATCCCGACTGCACGGGCAGGTGGACGTAGTTGCATACGGCGTCCTCCTGCGCGATCACGTCTATCAGCTCGGACGAGAAGTTCATCGGATGACTCGTCGTGAACTTGACGCGCTCGACCCCGGTCTGCGCCACCATCCGCAGCAGTTCCGGGAAGCTCGGCAGGCCCGGCCGGTCCATGCCGGAGGAGTTGACGTTCGGGCCCAGCAGCGTTATCTCGCACGCGCCGGCGGCGACCATCGCCTCGGCCTCGGCGAGCACGGCGTCCGGGGTGCGCGAGACCTCGGGGCCGCGCGTCTGTGGGACCACGCAGTACGTGCAGTGGTGGTTGCAGCCGCGCATTATCGTCAGGAACCCTGTGAGGCCACCGGGAGGCGGTGGCTGGTGGTCGTGCAGCTCCGGGTCGAAGGCGCGCCGTTCGATGAGCCGGCCGGCGCTCTCCTCGAGCTCGTCTATCGCAGGCAGTACAGACGTGATGGCGCCGGGGCCGATGAGCAGGTCGACCTCGAACTTGTCCGCGAGCTCCTTACCCTCATCCAGCTGCGCGAGGCATCCCATTATGCCAACGCGCACGTCGCGACCGGCTCGGCGCTCCTTGCGCAGGTCGCCTAGGAAGGAGACGACCTTCTCGACGGGCTTGCCCCTTACAGCGCAGGTGTTGAGGAGGACCAGCTCGGCGTCGTTGGGGTCGTCGACGAGCATGTGGCCGCCCGCGACCAGCTCCGAGTTGATGGTGTGGGTGTCGTACTCGTTCATCTGGCACCCGTAGGTGACGACGTGCGCGCGCATGCTATCCAGGTCCTCCGTTGCGCAGCGATTCTAGCAAGCCCCTCCGGCTGTAACCTGTGCAGCATGTCGACCTTCCGCGCCGCCGTCCTCGACGTCGTGCGGTCCGTGCCTCACGGCAAGGTCGTGACCTACGGCCAGGTCGCGGCGATGGTCGGCTCGCCGCACGCCGCCAGGCAGGTGGGCGCCGTGCTGTTCGGGATATCGGAGAGCGAGCACGACGTGCCTTGGCAGCGGGTGATAAACGCCGAGGGTGGCATCTCGACGTACAAGGTCGGCCACGGCGAGTTGCAGGTGGCGCTGCTGCGTGCGGAAGGCGTCGAGGTGACCGCGGCGGACCGCGGCGCCGAGCGGGTAGACCTGCGGCGCTACCAGTGGCGCCCCGACCTGCTTGAAGACGAGGCTTGAACGCGCGGACTCAGCCTACGTGGACCGCGTCGCCGAGGTAGTAGACGAACACCCTGCGCACGAGCCTCCTAGGCACCCAGCCAACCCGCACGCTCGCCTCCACCACGAACCCGCCATGCTCCCGCAGGTTGCCTGCGTTCCAGCGCGCTGCCGGTACGAGGAAGCCGACGACGTCCATCACGTCAGCGGCGATCTCGGCCCTCACGTCCGTGTGTTTCCGCGTGGGGAAGGGAGCCAAGAACGTCGCCTCGAACCGCGCCTCCCGCCGCCCGAGCAACGTGCCGCCGCTCAGGAGGACGTGGCGCGCCAGCCTCTGTGTGCGCGTGCCGACGCCAGAGTCGCCAGAGCGCTCGTAGTAGCGGTCCAGGAACGAGAGGGAGACGGAGACGTCGTCCAACCTCACGTACGGCACGAGCCGCAGGCCGACGGTGAAGGCGTCGCCCGTCCGAGCGTGCGGCGGAGTCGTGAGCGAGAACTCGTTGAACCAGCGGTCCCAAGCCGCGGAGAGCAGCGACGAGCCGGCCGCGTACGTTGCGCCCAGGACCTCGAGAAGCACCCAGGTGCGGCCGAGGCCGACGGCGGCGCGAGCGGACTCCGAGAACAGGAGCACCGTGCCGAGCAGCGTCATCACCGCCCACCCGAGCGCGTACCAGGTGCCTGGCACCTCGGCCCATGCCGGTCGCCGTGGCAGGTCCAACGGCTCCTCCAGCACGCCCCGCCTGGCGACGCCGCATGCCTCGCATGTGAGGCCGCTGACTCCCTCACGGGGCGGGTTCGGGTGCCCGCACTCGGCGCAGAGCCACGCGCCGCCCACTACGGTGTTGAGGGCATCCGTCACCGTGCACGTCCCGCTGCGTGAACCCGTATCACGTTCGGCGTGAGCATACGGCTGTCTGGCGGGCCGGGACTGCGTCAGATGCCACGTATGATGCCCGGGATGTCCGTTCCAACCGCTATCGACCTGGCCGCTCTTCTCGTCAGGGCCCCCAGCGTCTCCGGCTCCGAGGGGCCGGCAGCCGAGGTTCTCCTCGCCGCCATGCGGGATGCGGGCTTCGACGACGTCCACCTCGACGACGTCGGGAACGCCGTCGGGATCATCGACATGGGCCCCGGTCCCACGGTGCTGTTGACGGGTCACATCGACACCGTCTCGCCAGGCGACGAGTCGGAGTGGGAGCACCCGCCGCTGGGTGGAGATGTGGTCGGCGGTCGCCTGTGGGGCCGCGGTTCCGTCGACATGAAGTCGGCCGTCGCATGCATGGTCCAGGCCGCTGCAGAGGCCAAGCGCGCGGGGTTCAGGGGCCGTCTCATCGTCGCGGGCGCGGTCCTAGAAGAGACGAACGGCTTCGGTTCCATGCACCTCGCGCGCACGCTCGACTACGACGTCGCGGTGCTCGGCGAGCCAAGCAAGCTGCAGCTGAAGCTCGGCCACAAGGGGCGGGTCGAGGTCGCGGCCACGTTCACGGGATCGATCGCGCACGCTGCCCAGCCCGAGTTGGGCGCGAGCGCCCTCGAGGCAGCAGCCCGCTTCGTAACGGCCATGGGCGGGATCGAGCTGCCGAGCTCCGACGTGCTGGGCTCCGCGACCGCCACGCCGACGAGGCTTGTCACCTATCCGAGGAGCACGACCAACGTCGTGCCGGGCAGGGCGGAGATGATCCTCGATTGCCGCACGATCACCGGCCAGTCCGCCGAGGACGTGATAGCGCTGCTCTCCGGCCTGGCTCAGAACGGCGACGTGGAGTTCAGCGTGCCCAGCTCGACGGTCGTCGAACCGGACGGGCGGTCACGCGAGAGCCCGCACGTCGCGCCCGCGTACCTGCTCCCGCCTGGCTCGGAGACGGCGAGCACCGCCCGGCGCACGCTGAAGGGCGTCCTGGCCGATGCCGGGCTGCCGTTCGCGGAAGGGGTCTGGTGGTTCTGCACGGACGCGCCGCACCTCAGCGCCGGCGGCCGCCCTGTCGTTGGCTTCGGGCCCGGCGAGGAGGAACTGGCGCACACCACGCGTGAGAGCGTTAGCGTTACCGACCTCGAAGTGGCGACTCGCGCCTACCGCGAGCTTGCGCTCGCCTACCTCGGAGGTGCCAAGTGACCGAGAGCAGGAGCCTCAAGGGTGAGATCGTCACCGTCAACGGTGACGAGTGGGTCGTCGTCGACGAGGCGCCCGCGGCGCCGCTGGCGGAGATGGTCGCGGCGCTTCTGGAGGACGAGGGGTACGTCGTCATGGTGCGTGGGCTCGACCTGCAATCGGACACGTTCTCGCACCTGGGAGGCACGAGCATCACGGCGACGCACGTGCTCGTCCCCAGGAACCAGGCAGAGGCGGCGCTCGAGCTGATCGCCGCTACGGTCACGGACTACGAGGGCGAAGAGCTGGACGACCTCATGGCGCGCCTGGAGAGGGGCGAGACCGTCGAAGGTTTCGAGCCAGGCGACGACGACGAGGAAGATCCCATGGGGGATGACGACGAAGAACGCCCCTGACAGGGGAGGGGCGGCGACGCTGAGCCTGCTCGGCGCGGTGCTCATCCTGGGGCTGAAGTTCGGTGCGTACGCGGTGACGGGGTCGGTAGGACTGCTTTCGGACGCTGCCGAATCGCTGGTGAACCTCGTCGCCGCGGTCGCGTTGATAATCGCGATCGGTGTCGCGGCGACTCCACCGGACTACAGGCACCCGTACGGGCACGCGAAGGCCGAGTACATATCGAGCGTGCTCGAGGCGGCACTGATCCTAGTGGCGGCGATCGTCATCGGGGTCTCGGCGATCAGGCGACTCCTCGACCCTCAGCCGCTCGAGCAGGTTGGCCTCGGCCTGGGGCTGGCGGCCGTGGCAGCCGTCGTGAACGGCCTGCTGGCCTGGAGGCTCTTCAGGGTCGCGAAGGCGACGAGTTCCGCTGCGCTGCAGGCCAACGCCACCCACCTGATGACCGACGTATGGACCTCCGTCGGGGTCGTGGCCGGGGTCGGCCTCGCCAGCCTCACCGGTTGGCTGCCGCTGGACCCGATCGTGGCCCTTGTGGTCGCATGCAACATCGTCGTGACCGGCGTAGGCGTGATGCGCAGCTCGTTCTCTCGGCTACTCGACGAGCGACTGGCGGAGGCAGAGGAGGAGACGATAATGGACCAGATCGAATCCGTCGACCGCGTCCTTGGCTTCCATCGTCTGAAGACGCGCCGTTCCGGCACCGCGAGGTTCGCCGAGGTCGACATCTTCGTCGACGGCGACATGCGCGTCGACGAGGCTCACGAGGTCGCCAGGGAGGTCGAGGGGCGGGTCAAGTCTGCCGTGGACGACCTCGAGATGACGGTGCACGTCGAGCCCTACGTCGAGGGGGTCCGTGACGTCACGCGCAGCCCGCGCGAGGAGTACCCGCCGGAGAGCTAGGCGGGCCTGCGCCCGCCGCTGCCGACCTGAGACGGCGGCGGACGTGAGACGTGGGCGCTGTCCGGGTCGAGGTACCGCAGCGGCGCGTCCGCCCACGGTCCCGCGCCTGCGACCCCGACGCGGGCCGTGACCTTCACGCTGTCCGGCGGCGGACCGTCGAGGATGTAGAGGTCGGGACCGGAGAGCGGGGCCTTGTCGTGGGCCAGCGCGATCCCGAGCGCCCGCGTGAGGCGACCGGGCCCGTCCCCGCGGGCGCCGGGTGCTACGGGCATCAGAGGGAACCCGAGCCCGGCTGCGAAGGGGTCTGCAGGCGTCAGCGGTTCGACACCGCGCACGAGCACGGCGTGCGGCACGCCCTCTGGTTGGCAGACGACGTTGAACAGGTCGTACATGCCGTAGATGAGGTAGACGTACGCGTGGCCGGGCGGCCCGAACAGCGTCGACGTGCGTCTCGTATGGCCCTTCGACGCGTGGCACGCCAGGTCGTCCTGCCCGATGTACGCCTCTGTCTCGACTATCCGCCCCGCCCTGAACGCGCCGTGGGAGCCGTCCCGCACGAGCAGCAGCTTGCCGAGGAGATCGGGCGCGACGACGTCGGCCGGCCGCTCGTAGTACGCGGGGCTCAGGAGTGGTCGACCGCTCTCCGTTGGCGCGGGGATGCCCGTCACGGCGCGCGTAGCGGGATCACGTCCAGCGCGTCGCCGGCGCGGACGCCTTCGGGAGGCGCGACGGCGAGGCAGTCGCCCTCCACCAGCGAGCGCGAGACCGCCGATGACTGGTCGGAGAACGGGGTGACGCGGGCGCCACGCTCGTCCACGCTAAGAGTCGCGCGGTGGAAAACGGTCTTGACGTCCGGTCGCAGGTCGTGCGTCGCTACCGCCCTTACGCGCGAGCGATAGGGCGGGGGAGCGGCACGGCCCGTCGCGGCGTCGAGGTATGCGCGGGCGAAGAGGTGGAAGCACACGAGGCTCGAGACCGGGTTGCCTGGCAGACCCAGGATCGCCGACCCGCCGGAGCGGAAGAAGGTCAGCGGGCCGCCTGGCCGGGCCGTCACTCGCTGGAACACCGTCTCGCCGCGGTCCTCGAGGACGCCCCTTACCGGTTCCCTTTCACCCTTCGAGATGCCTCCGATCGTGAGCACGAGGTCTGCGGCCAGCCCTCTGATCTCGCCGAGAAGCGTTGCCAGCTCCCGTGGATCGTCGCTCACCCGCCCCGACCACACGACCTCGTAGCCACGCGTCGTCGCCTCGGCTACCAGGGTCGGCAGGTTCGACTCGAATATCTGTCCGGGCGCTGGGGTCTTTCCGGGCTTCACGAGCTCGTCGCCGGTCGAGACGATCGCGACGCGAGCACGGCGAGAGACCGTGACGTGCGTATGACCCATGCCGGCAGCCAAGCCGACGTGCACCGGGCTCATCTCGTCGCCTGGGCGCAGGTATACCTGGCCCTTTCGCAGGTCTCTGGCCCGGGCGCGGACGGCCGTGACGCTGGCCTCTCTTGTGAGGGTCACGACCCGGCCGTCCTCGGCCGCGTACTCGACGCCCACGACCCCGATCTCGCCCGCGTGGCCCTGCGGTACGTACCCGCCCGTTGCGACGTACACGGCCTGGCCAGCGCCGATGGGCCCGAGGTACGGAGCGCCGGCATGCGAGCGCCCGACGACGTCTAGACGTACTGGTCTATCAGGGCTAGCGCCTTCCGTGTCCCGCACGAAACAGGCGTAGCCGTCTAGCGCCGAGTCGTCTCCGGGCGGCCTGTCGACCCTGCTGGCAAGCTCTTCGCGCACGATCCTGCCGAGCGCGTCCGCGATCGGCAGGCTCTCGGTGCCGACCGGCGCGGCGGCGCCGGCTGCCCGCAGAAGATCGAAGGCCCGGTCCGGACTGACGTCGTACTCGGCCACTGGCGCCGATGCTACCAGTGGCCGGGAACGTGGCTCGTCTCCGCCTACGCGGCCTCCAGGCGCGACGTGAACGCGCCCAGCGCGTCGTTGAAGGTAGCGCTCGGCCGCATCGCGGCGCTCGCCTTCTCATCATCCGGACGGTAGTAGCCGCCCAGATCGACCGGGTCGCCCTGCACAGCCAGCAACTCGCCAGCGATGCGCTCCTCGTTCTCGGCGAGGGCGCGGGCCAGATCGCCGAAGCGTCGCGCCAGCTCGGCGTCGCGCGTCTGCGAAGCCAGCTCCTGCGCCCAGTAGAGGGCGAGGTAGAAGTGGCTCCCGCGCGTGTCGATCTCACCGACCTTGCGGGACGGTGACCTCCCGCTCTCCAGGAACCGGGCTGTTGCCCTGTCCAAAGCCTGCGCGAGGACCTTGGCATGCGGGTTATCGGCTCGCTCCGCTAGGTGTTCGAGCGAGGCCGCGAGGGCCAGGAACTCGCCAAGAGAGTCCCAGCGCAGGTGGTTCTCGGCGAGGAACTGCTGCACGTGCTTCGGAGCCGAGCCGCCTGCACCCGTCTCGAACAGCCCGCCACCGTTCATCAGAGGCACGACGGAGAGCATCTTCGCGCTCGTCCCCAGCTCGAGGATGGGGAAGAGGTCGGTGAGGTAGTCCCTGAGGACGTTGCCCGTAACCGAGATCGTGTCGTCGCCGGCGCGTATCCGCTCGAGGGTCAGCCGCATCGCCTCCTCGGGCGCGAGGATGCGGATGTCGAGCCCCTC
>CAZMFX010000109.1:0-8835 GCA_964565625.1 uncultured bacterium | reverse complement strand
GGCACGACCGTGCCGGGGATCGCCGTCGTTTCGCAGCCGAACCCTGCCTCCAGCAGGTACCTGGCGATCCAGGTGGCGACCTGGGCGCTCTCCCAGTCGAGCTCTCCGAAGACGACGGGGCGCCCGAGGCCGCCGCACCCCTGCGCCTGGGCAGGCGGGTGCGCCGTTGCGAGGACCGAGACCAGCGACAGCGTCGCGAAGAGGCGACACAGCCGGCGATTCATACTTACCTCTCTCACTCTTCTACGGTCGGTGTCGCCACCGTGACCGCCTTCCTCCTCGCGACCGGAAGCGTAACCCTGAAGGTGGTCGAACCCGGTCGCGACATGACCTTTATCCGTCCGCCGTGGCGCTGTTCCACCGTCTTGCGCGCGAGGGGAAGGCCAAGGCCCGTGCCCTCGCCAACGCCCTTGGTCGTGAAATACGGCTCGAACAGCTTGGGCAGCACGTCCGCCGGAACGCCCGGGCCGGTGTCCGAGATCTCGATGGTCACCTGTCCCTCGCCACTCCTCGCCCTCAACGTCAACACACCGGAGCCCGCCATCGCGTCGAGCGCGTTGTCTATGAGGTTGGTCCAGACCTGGTTCAGCTCGCCGGCGAAGGCCTCGATGCGGGGAAGCTCCGGGTCGTACTCGCGCACGACCTTCACGCCGGTACCCAGTTTGCGCTTGACCATTACCAGGGCGCTCTCGAGGCCCTCGCGCACGTCGACCTCGTCGAAGACGGCCCTGTCCATGTGGCTGGACATCTTCACCGCCTTCACCTGCGCGACTATCGAACCGGTCGCCATGGCGATCTCTGCGAGCAGCCCGCGCGTGACGGCGTCCGAAGCGAGCCAGCGCGCCGCCGCGCGTCGGTTCGGCTCGGTGAACCTCCCGAGCACGGCCTCTACGTCTTCCAGGCTCCAGCCCACCTGCAGGAGCGCGGGCGCTGCCTCCCATGGCTCCTCGAGCCCGACGTCCGTCAGGTAGTCGGTGAGGGCGTCCTCGTCCTCAGGGTCAGGCAGCGGTCGGGCCGCCGCATCGCTGCTGGCGGCGGCTGCGGCCACGTGCCTCGCCGACTCCACACCCAGCTCGAGCACCGTCGCCTTCTCCTCGGGAGTGAGATCGCTGGCGAAGAGCTCGACGGCCGAGCGGTCCCTGGCGGCGTGCGCCTCGCCCAGGGCCTCTGTGCTGCGGGCCAGCGCCGCCGCCGGGTTGTTCAGCTCGTGGGCGAGGCCCGCAGCCATGGTGCCTAGCGCCACGAGCCGCTCGTCCCTCGCCCTGTTCGACTGCTCGTCCTCTATGCGGCTGGCCATGCACGAGACGATGGCTGTCGCGGCCTCCGGGGAATGCGAGAGAAGGCCTTCGAACGCGGCCCGGCCCAGCCTCAGGAGCTTCGACGGCTTGCCGGCCGTGACGCTCGCGGAGCGCGGGCGCCCGACGACCATCGCCATCTCGCCCACCACCTCACCGGGACCACGAACGGCGATGACGTCGTCGATCTCGCGGACCCTGCGGGAGATGAGCAGCTCCCCCTCCAGCACGACGAAGAGGAAGTCGCCCTCGTCGCCCTCCCGGAACAGCACCGTGCCCGTGTCGACCTCGACCTCGTCCGCCCGCAGCAGCAGGTCGCGCAGGTCCTGGTCGCCGAGGGCCTGCAGGAGGGGCACGCGTCTCAGGTAGTCGAGTCGAACGCCTGTCGTGTCCATCAGGCCCCCGAGAGGTGGCGGTGAACGCCCTGCAGAGCCATCGCTCCCTCACCTACCGCCGATGCGATGCGCTTGACGGAACGGTGTCGCACGTCGCCCGCCACGAAAACGCCGGGGACGCTCGTCTCGAGCCACATGGGCTCGTGGTGCGGCTTGTCGGCGCGTTCACCGGCGACGACGTCCGTGCCGGACAGCACGTACCCCTGTGGGTCCCTGGCTACCTCGGCAGGCAGCCACTCGGTGTGCGGAGCTGCGCCGATGAACACGAAGACTGCCGAAGCGTCGTGCTCAGACTCCTCCCCGGAGTCAAGGTTCTCCAGGGTGACGCTCTTCAGGCGACCGGAGCCGTTCACGGCGCGAACCTGCGTCCTGTACCGGAGCTTCACCTTCGGGTTCTCCGCTAGCTGCGCGATCAGGTAGCTGGACATGCTCGCCGCCAGGTCGGTCCCGCGCACGAGCATCCACACCTCCTGGGCGAAGCGCGACAGGTACATGGCAGCCTGACCGGCAGAGTTGCCGCCGCCCACCACGAGTGCGCGTCCACCGGTCACCGACATCGCCTCCGTCACCGCGGCCCCGTAGTAGACGCCTGCTCCCATCAGCTCATCTGCGCCGGGGACGTCGAGCCTGCGGTAGGCGACGCCGGTCGCGACCAGCACGGCCCTCGCCGCGACCTCGCTGCCGTCCGAGAGGGTCAGGACACGGTAAGGGTCCTCAAGGCGCATGCCAGTGGCGCGGACCGGGTTGAGGATCTCTGCCCCGAAGCGGCGCGCCTGCGTGACCCCGCGGCGCGTGAGGTCCGCGCCAGAGAGGCCGGACGGGAAGCCGAGGTAGTTCTCGATGCTGGAGGACAGGCCGGCCTGTCCCCCCGGCGCCTCCGCCTCGACTAGAAGCGTGCTCAGCCCCTCTGACGCCCCGTAGACCGCCGCGGCCAGTCCCGCGGGACCTGCTCCCACTATCACGAGGTCGTACGACTTGAGCTCTGCGTGCTGCTTCAGGCCGATCCGGGCCGCGAGCTCGGCCAGGTCCGGCTTGGTGAGCGACTGGCCATCTGGCAGCACTACGAGCGGTAGGTCGGACGGGCCGGCGCCGGCGATGCGCAGAAGCTCCTGCGCCTCGGTGGAAAGCTCGACGTCCAACCACCTGTACGGCGCGAGGTTGCGCGTGAGGAAGTCCTTTAGCGCGTGCGATGCTGGTGCGTACGCCTGGCCGATGACGGTGACGCCGGTGAACGCGTGGTGATGACCCGCCACCCAGTCGTCGAGCAGGTCGTCGAGCACAGGGTAGAGCCGCTCTTCCGGCGGGTCCCAAGGCTTCATCAGGTAGTAGTGGAGCTGCGTCTCGTTTATCGCCTTTATGGAGGCTTCGGTATCGGCGTAGGCGGTGAGCAGCACGCGCCGCGCGTCCGGGAACAACTCCCGGGCCCTGCCCATGAACTCGAGGCCGCTCATGTGCGGCATGCGCTGGTCGACGAGGAAGAGGGCGACGGCGTCACCCTTGAGCTTCGCCTCCTCTGTCAGCTCGATCCCACGCTGCCCGGAATCGGCACGCAGCACGCGGTAGGTCTCGCCGTAGTGCCTGCGCAGGTCGCGCGACACCGAAGCAAGGACAGAAGGGTCGTCGTCGACCGCAAGTATCAGCGGCTTCTTGGGTCGCGCCCCTTCACGTTGAGGGGCGCTCTGCTCTGGCATGTCCCTAGGCTACGGCTTCGACCGCCCTCACCGTGCCGGGTTCGCCGAGGAAAGTGGGGTCGACGCGCTCGAGCCCCGCCGTTATGGCTTCCGCCTCTCGTCTGGCCTCGACGGCGACCGTCGGCCTGCCGAGGGCATCGTTCGCAGCGGCGGCCACAAGAAGAGCACGCGCCAGGTACGGTTTCATGTCGCGCCTGCGGTACCACTCGACCGCCTGGCTCACCCTCGGCAGCGCATCCGCCGGCCTGCCGTCTGCTATCAGTGCGTCCGCCAGGTACAGGGCCGCCATCGACATGCCGAAGCCGTCCTGCATGGCCTCTGCGCGGTCGAGTTGGGCCCGTATCTGCTCCATGGCCGTGACGTCGCCGCGCTGGTAATGGCACGCCGCCTTCGCTGCGCGCTGGTTGTAGAGGTGTGATTCCATGATCGTCCCGAGCGCCAGCTTCTCCGAGAGATCCAGGTTCTCGATCGCCGGCACGAGCTGCCGACGAGCCATCTCGGCAAGGCCGACGAGCATGTGCCCGGCTGTAGCGCATTCCCGGCCCTCGATGCTCAAGGCCATGTCGCGCCCGTACGTCACGTAGCGCAGGCCCAGCTCACCGTGCCCCATGTCCATGAGGGCAGCGCCTACGAGCATGTTCACATCGGCGATCTTTATCGTCGAGCCGCTTGCCTCCGCCATCTCGAGCGCTCGGGGCATCAGGGCGAGGGCGTCACGGAAGCGTCCGAGCCGGGCGAGCGCGACGATACGGGAGCCCAGCGCGTGTGCCGCGACGGCCAGGTCGCCTCCCCTGTCCCTGGCGATCTCGACGATCTCGGCGAAGCGGCGCTCCGCCACCGACGGGTCGTCGTTGAGGATCAGCTCCGTGCTGGCCCACAGCGGCAGAAGGAACACGCGGTGATCGCCGACCACCTCTGAGAGGTCGTGAGCCTCTACCAGGTAGCCGATACCCGTCCCTGGCTCGCCGGAGAGCACGTGGACGTTGCCCAGTTGCACCAACGCCTCGACGATCGCGTGCTCGTCGCCGAGGCGCTTCGCGAGCTCGACCCCCCTCCTCGCCATCGGCAGGAGCTTCTCTCGCCTGAACACTGCGTCCTCCTGCTTCTTGGCGTATGTCGCCGCCCTTATCCAGTCGCCGAACGTGTGGACGGCAGCGAATAGCCATGCCGCGTCCTCGCCGTCCTTCTCGGCGTGGGCCTCCAGGGCCGCGACCGAAGCGTCGAGGAGCCTCGTGGCCTCGGTCAGCTCGTTGAGCCTCAGGGCGCGGTCCCCTGCAGTTCGGTAGTAGTCGGCCGCCTTCAGCCACTGTTCGGCGCTCTCGAAGTGATGCGCCAACATGGCGGCCGCGTCACCGAGGCGGTCCTTGTACTGATGCTCGAGCACCTCCCCTACAAGGCGGTGCAGCAGTGCCCGGCGGCTGGTCAGGAGCCTGCCGTACGCGGCCTCCTGTGTGAGGACGTGCTTGAACGCGTACTCCTCGTCCGGCGGGCCGACCATGAGCCTCACGAACTCTTCAGAGCTGAGCGTCTCCAGCTGAGGCCCGACGTCCTCGAGATGCCAGGGACTGGAGGGGTGCGAGAAGACGGAGTCGACGACGCTGCGCGGGAACGTGCGACCCACGACGGCGGCGGTCTGCGCCACCTGGCGCGCGCGCTCCGGCAGCCTGTCCATGCGAGCGCTCAGCACGCCCTCGAGGGTGCCGGGGATCTCGGCGTCGCCGAGGTCTCCCCTTACCGACCAGCGCTCCCCTTCGCGCACCACGTGGCCCGCCTCTATCAGTGACCTGAGCACCTCCTCGAGGTAGAAGGGGTTCCCATCCGAACGCTCGAGCACGCGGCCCAGCTGCGCTTCGTGGTCCTCGCCGCCGAGCAGTTGTTGGAGCAGCTCCCGCGAGCCGGTCTTGTCGAGCGGCCCGAGGACGACCTCGACGTAAGAGTCGCCTGCTCGCTGCTTCGCTTCCTCCCCGAGGCGCCATGCAGGGGCCCGCTTGTCCGGCCGCGCGACGGCGAGGATCATCAGCGGCAGCTCGCCCGGCGCGGTGAGCGCTGCCAGGTCTGCCAGCATGCGCACAGTCGCGGTGTCCGCCCAGTGGATGTCTTCGAACACGAGCACCGTTGGCCCCTTCACCATGTGCCTCACGTACGCGATCACAGCGTCCGCGATGCGGCGGGTGAGGACCGTCCCGTCGAGACCTCGCACGGCCTCGGCCGTGTCCTCGTCCTCGACGGCGAGCAGCAGCTCGAGGTACGGCCTGTGGCGTTCACCTTCCCAACCGTCCTGGCCCGTCGCCAGCGCAAGTTGGTCACGGACCACGTCCTGTGCGTCTGCCTGTGTAAGGCCCATGGCGTCGAGCAGTGTTCCGCGTAGGGCGAAGTAAGGCAACGAGCTGGCGTAGGAGAGCGCCCTACCCTCGTACCAGGCAAGGTCGGCCCGCGCACGTCCAACGTCGTGGGCCGCGAGCTTACGTAGGTCCATGACCATGCGTGACTTGCCGAGACCCGCCTCGCCGATGAGGCAAACGAAACTGCCCTTGTCCCGCGCCAAGAGCCGCACGCGCTCCCTCAAACTGGCCATCTCGGCGTCGCGGCCGACGATCGGCGAGCTGAGCCCCTCGATTCCCCTTCGCCGCTCAGCGCCCGGCACGACGCCGAGCACCTCGAAGACCTGCACAGGGCGCGCCAGGCCCTTCACCTGCTTGGCGCCCAGGGGAAGGGCCTCCACCGCGTGCTTGACGAGGCCGTGCGTCTTCGTATCGATGAGGACCCCACCCGGCTGCGCCAACGACTGCAGCCTTGCAGCCAGGTTCGCCGTCTCGCCCATGGCCGTGAACTCGGCCCGCACGTCGTCGCCAACCGTCGTGAGGACGGTCTGGCCCGTGCTGACGCCGACGCGGACCGCGAACGGCGGGATGCCGCCGGGCAGGCGGCCAGCGTAGCGTTCGGTCAGCTCGTCGCCATAGGCATCGGCGGCGTCACGCAGCTCGAGCGCGGCGAGCACCGCGCGCTCGGCGTCGTCCTCATGGGCGTTTGGCACGCCGAAGAAGGCGAGGATGCCGTCTCCCATCAGTCGGCCAACCGTGCCGCCGTACTTGGCGACCGACCGGTTCATGAGGGAGAAGGCACCGTTCATTATCGCCGCCCACTCCTCGCCGCCTAAGATCTCGGTAAGGCGCGTCGAGCCGGCAACGTCCGCGAAGAGGACGCTTACGAGCTTGCGTTCGCCCTCGACCGGCCCGAGCTCGACGAGCCGGGTGCCGCAGTTCGAGCAGAAACGGGCCCCATCGGCGCTCTGGTGACCGCAGACAGGACAGTTCATTCGCTCCTCCAAATGGTCCAGATGGTCTGGCTGAACGGCGCCGGGAGTGCCTCACGCATGACCGAAGCAGCTCTATCGCTTGCCACCTCGACGATGAATACGAGCAGCTAGATGGTAAAGCACTCACTTACGCCTAATGCGAACGTGGCGCACAGTTCGCGTCGTTCCCGTCAGCCGGCTGCCGCAGCGCTTTCCAGTTCACGGCTCTCTCACTACGTGCATTCGCCCGTCCCTAAGCTTGCCGAAGTAACCGTGGTTCGCGGTCATACCGTGAACCCCGCTCCGGACGCTTCGTAGCGGGCCGGATACAGGCGAAAGCGGAGGTAGGCCATGAAGAGCCTGACGACGATCGGCGTGATACTGATAATCCTCGGCATATTGGGGTTCGTCGTGCCGCGGATCACCTACACGGAGGAGACGACGGCCCTCGACCTTGGCCCCATAGAGGTGGAGGCGGAACAGCAGCGTTCGATACCCATCCCAGACATCGCAGCGGGCGTCGCGGTGGTCGCAGGGCTCGTGATGGTGATAGCGGGATCGTCATCAAGGAAGACGTGAGCTGACCACCCTAGCGCACGTTCCAGGCCGGCATGTCTCCGGCGCCGAGCTCGCGCGACGTGCCGTTCACGCCGAAGACGGTAAGGCGCGGGATGCCTTCGTCGTCAACCGCCGGCAGCACGACACCGCTCGAGTCCGGCGCCCAGAGGCTGTGGGAGCGTGAGTACTGGTCGAAGAACGGCATGTACTGGGAGACGAACGCGGCCGACGGCCTGAAGGCACCGGCGTCCACGGCGGTTCCCGCGTCGACGTCGTGGAACTTGACCCGCAGGAGCGGTGGCCTCGCCTGGACCTGCACGAGGTTCGCGAGAGCGCCCTCTAATCGGGCAGCATCCGCCACGCGTTCGTCCCCTTCCTCGCGTCCCAACGTCAGTAGCCAACGCCCGTCCGGAGACCAGAACGACGCGAGCACGGTATCGGGCGATATGACAAGCGACTCTCCGCTCGGCACGTCGAGCAGTTCGACCGGGCCCACGAAGAAGCCTTGCGTGGTTGCGCCCTGAATGCTGAGTTGATCGCGTCCCGGTCGCCATGCGAAGGCGACGAGCCCCTCGTGCGCGAGTTCGACGACGGCGACGGTGGCATCTTCGCCATCAGATCCCGAGACGGCGACCCTGCTGCCCCTCTCGTCTGTCGTCGCGTACGCGAGGTACGTCCCTGAGTCGGAGATGTCAGGCGACTGGAACGCTCCCGGAGAGGGCATGGGCGAGACGACATCGAAGCGGTCGACGCCGCTGAGCCCGACGAGCGCGCCCTCTGCAAGGACGTCGCGATGGACCAGCAGCGAACCGCCGTCCGGCGACCAGTCCCAGTAGAACGGCTCCCCGAAGGCAAGGGTGACCTGGGCCTCGGGATCACCAGCGAGCGCACCCGCAACGTCGATCATGTCCAGGGCGAGCGGCGCGTCCCGAGCGCTGGAGAGCACGGCGAGGTACGTATCGTCAGGCGACCAGTCGAGATAGATGGGGCCGCGGTCGGGTGACGACAGCACGGTCCTGGGCGAGCCTCCGCGCGAGACGTCGATGACGTCGACGCGCGAGCCGCCCGGCACGGCCGCGACGTATGCGACCCTGTTCCCGTCTGATGACCAGGCAGGGAACACGGCGCGCTGCGGGCCCGAGCCGTACTCGGTCGTCTCGAGCGAGTCCGGGTCAATGACGGCCACACGCCCCGCGCCGGTCACGAACGCGATGAGCCCAGAAGGGTCCTGGCCGGTACCGGGCTCCGGCTCAGCCGCCCGTGCCGCAGCCGGCATCAACAGGCAGACGACCGCCATGAGCTGAAGCGGCACCCTCGCTGGCAGCGAGACCGACCGTCGCGGCGCCGTCGGCGCACGCGGCCGATCTCCAGTCGAGCGCGGGCCGCGCCGGCTGGTCCGGGCCATGCGTCAGGTTAGGGCCGGGAGGGCGCGAACGAGGTCGGCGGTTGACGGAGTACCGTCGGATACCGTGCTCCGACCTGGGGACCAGGCCAGTTCGACCCGGGTGCGGAGCCTACCGCTCGACTGCATGCCAAAAGAAGAAGGCCCGTCTGGGACGGGCCTGAGCTTGGAGCGGGAGACGAGATTCGAACTCGCGACA
>CAZMFX010000108.1:0-8934 GCA_964565625.1 uncultured bacterium | reverse complement strand
GTCCCGGCGTGGCCGTTGCGGTAATCAAGGGCGAAGAGGTCATCCACCGGAGCACGCACGGCCTGCGGGACGTCGCAGCCAAACTCCCGGTGACCGCCGACACCCGCTTCCCGCTCGCGTCGGTGACCAAGTCGTTCACCGCAATGAGCGTCGCTTTGCTTGTGGACGAAGGTAGGCTCGACTGGGATGAGCCGGTGCGTGAGTACATGCCGGAGTTCATACTGCAAGACTCCTACGTGACGCAGCATTTGACGGTGCGCGACATGCTCAGCCACCGTTCGGGGCTACCACGTCACGAACTCGCAGCCTGGCGGCTGGACATCGAGCCGGCAGAGCTGATGAAGCGCATGCGTCACCTGCAGTTCAGTGCGACGTTTCGCGAGAAGTTCCAGTACAACAACCTGATGTACAACGCCGCCGCCTACCTGGTAGAGAAGGTGACCGAGCGCAAATGGGAGGACTTCGTCCGCGAGAGGATCTTCGAACCGCTCGGGATGTCCTCCTCGAACTTCCGACAGGAATCGCCTCAGGCCGACCAACCAGGTGCCAAGGGTTACCGCATCGAACGCGACGAACTCGGTTCTCCAACTGGCTTGGTCGAGGTGCCTCAGGGGCGTCAGACCAGGCTATCGCCGGGCGCTGCCGGCGCGCTCTTTTCGACGCTTGACGACCTTATCCGTTGGTTGAGGGTCCACGTGAACTCGGGGCGATCTGGCGATCTTCAGTTGGTGTCGCCGGCGAACCTGAAGCAGATGCACCTGCCTCATACCATCGTGCCGGGCGGCGACATGTATGAGGCGCTGTTCGGCAACACGATCTTCACTTACGGACTCGGGTGGTCGATAGAGCCGTACAAGGGGCTGACGCTGATCAGTCATGGCGGCAACGTCGAGGGGCACAGCGTCATGGTGGGCTTCGTACCGCGAGAGCGGGCAGGTGTCGTGGTCTTGACCAACGCAGCTAACATGCCGCTCCGTGACGCGCTTCTGTTCGAGAGTATCGACCGCGCACTCGGTCTCGAAGAGAGCGATTGGAACGCGAGACTCCATGACGTCTGGGATCCGTTGTTCGCCGGGAGAGAACAGAGCAAGCAGACTTCAGAGTCGGAGCGGGTGGCGGGTGCACCGGCTTCTCGCGAGATCGATGCTTACGTCGGGCAGTACGAAGCCGACGGCTATCCCGACTTCGCCGTGCGTGCGGTAGATGGCAGTCTACAGGCGCGACTCATCGACAACCTGCCATGGTCTTCGCTGAGCCACTACCACTACGACGTGTTCGAGTGGGACCTACCGGACTGGGAGCTCCGCATGAAAGTGCGCTTCCTCAGCAACGACGGTGGTGAGTTGGACGCGGTATCGATCCCGATCGAGCCTGCGGTCGAGAACGTGGTCTACGTGCGCAAACCGCCGTACCTTAGCGAGGAGACCATCGCTGGGCTTGTCGGCCGCTACGTACCGCCCGTGCCGGGTTGGACCTTCTCCGTGACGGCCGTTGACGAACGGGTCTACCTGGCCACCTCCGGCAGGGCTCCGAAGGAGATGCGGCCGTACGTCGTCACGGACGACAGTGTGGGTTTCCGACTTGAGCGGCTTAGGCTCGACTTCGAACGCGAGAAAGGGGAGTTCGTTCGGCTCGTCTACAAGAGCGAAGCGTTGACAATCACTGCGTCACGAGCTTGACAACGCCCGATCAGACACGGCTATGAGGGCCTCGTCGCCTTCCCATCCAGCCACAGCGTGTCGGACTCGTCACTGTGCGAGCCGCCGGACTTCACGTGCTTCGCATCTATCTTGGGCCCGTTCTTGATCACGTGGACGAGGGCCATGCCGTGACCCCTGCCAAGGTCGTAGTCGGTCTTCAACCAGTCGAGTATCGCTCCGGCCTTGACGCTGGGAGCATCCAGGCCCTTCTCCTTGGCCAGTTCGATGAACTGCCTCGGGGTCAGCCCGGTCTTCTCCTCGATGTTGTCGAGGTAAGCCTGGAACGACATCGTCCCTACCTCCAGTCGCCCGTTTCCACCCTCCCGGAGGATACTGCCTCGACGATCCAAGCGATGAGGAGGGGCATGCCGATGCAGCCTTGCCCGTGGGCTACGACGCTGGTTGCAACGACGGTCGGGGCAGGGGTTCGGCCAACAGGGAGCCGAAGCCCAGCACGCCGCGCGCCTCCTCCATGCGCCTGGGATCGTTCCACGCCAGCACGCCCCGCACGCGTGAGGTCGGGTCAAGGTAGTGGATGACGCCCTTCACGTACGGGTCTTCCCACTCGGCGACGGTGAGCAGGTCTGAAGACAGCGCGCCGACGGCCTCGTAGCGGTAATCGAAGAACTCGGAGTAGAAGTGCGGCTTGTGTTCGTACGGCGTGCCCTCCCCGGCCATCGCGAGGCCGGCATGCCTGCCGCTCTGGACGGCATGGTCTTCCAGTTCCACCCTGCGGCGGCCAAGGACCGGGTCCGGGTAGCTGGCCACGTCGCCTGCAGCGAACACGGCAGGCGCGTGGGTGCGGAAGTACTCGTCGACGAGGATACCGTCGGTCTCGGCCAAGCCCGCGGTCCAGGCAAGGTCTATGCGCGGGACGGAGCCTATCGCAACGACGATCCTTTCCACCGTGACCCTCCTTGAGCCGCTGAGCGTAGCCACCATCCGGTCGCCGTCGACGCGCTCGACGTACCTGACCCTGTTTCCGGCCAGCACCCGGACGCCCCTTTCCTGGAAGGCGGCAGTAACGTGCTCCGCCAGGTCACGAGGGAACATCCTCGCGCCGATCGCGGGCTCGGGGAAGGCCATTACCACCTCGTTGCCGGCCTGCGTCAGCGACGCGGCCAGCTCCGCTGCGAGCCAGCCTCCTCCCGCCACGAGGAACGATCTCCCTTCGTCTGCGTCCTCGCGCAGACGGCGGTACTGCTTGAGGGAGTGCAGGTAGTGCACGGAATCGATCTCGAAGGGGAGGAACCGTGGCTCCACGCCAGTGGCCAGGAGCAGTTTCCTGTAGCCGAACTCGGCGCCGGTGCGGCTTGAAACCACGCGGTTGCCAACGTCAACAGAGGCGGCACGGTGCGAGATGAGCTCTATGCCCATCCCGTCGACGTCCAGGCCTATGTCCAGCTCCGATCTTCCGCGCCACAGGTCCTTGCTTAGCGCCGTCCGGTCGTACGGTCCGTCCGGGTCCTCGCTTAGCATGCCGATCGCGGCTTCGGTGTCTATCTCGCGTATCGCCTTCGCGGCGGCGTAGCCCGCCAAGCCACCACCAACGATCAGGTGGTCGTAGCGCTTCATGTTCCGATTCCTCCAAAGATGTTCCGGGGGCGGTGACGCCGCGTGCGGCGGGCCAAGGGATTGTCACCGCCCCCGGACGGTTCAAGTGGGTGTCGCTCCTGAGGTACTAGAGCGACTTCAGGTACTCGGTGAGGTCGTTCCGCTCGTCGGGTGTGAGTCCGAGACCGAAGTGGTCGTCGTAGTGCTCGACGACGTCTGCGAGGGTGGCTGCGCTGCCGTCGTGGAAGTACGGCGGGTGCTGCCACGCGCCGCGCAACGGCGTGGTGCGGTACTGGCCGGTGGTGCCCCTGAGCGCGTACGCGGGGTCCATGCCGGTCTCCGCAGCGTCGTGAAGCGTTTCGCCGGCGTCGGTGAAGGAGTCACCGCTATGGCAGGAGGTGCAACCTGCCTTGCCTGCGAAGAGGAGTTCTCCCCGCGCGGCAGCCTCGACGTCGAACGAGCCCTCGGGTGGCGTTGGGGCGTCGATGCTGAACTGGTACTGCCTGAGCGCAGGCAGCTTGGGCGTGACAAGGTCAGGCGAGTTCCGGATGTCGATGCCAAGTTCCTCGCTGACGAACGTGCCCTGCCCGTGCATCTGGGTAACGGCCACGTACGCGTTCCAGTACGAGACCGGACCCTCGCCGCTGTACGTCTCCAGCGCCACGTCGCGCAGGCCGTAGGCGGGCGGGATGAGAACCGGGTCGCTGATTCCGTCAAGGTTCCAGTACGGGTCGTAGTAGCCCGCGCCCCAGCTCTGGAGCTCGGCACGAAGATCGGGCTTGTCGTCGAAGAAGGGCGATAGCGAGATGATCAGGCCCGGGTTCAGCTGCCTGTTGGGCCAGCCGTCGAGGCGCTTGCCGATGCCCGGGATGACTGAGTCGTCTACCGTCGAGTGACACAGGGCGCACGTGATCCCGACCGCGGTGAGGTCGCCCGCCTCGTTGAAGGTGCCCTGGACGCCTACAACTGCGTTCATGCGCAGCAGCTCGACGGTCGTCGCCGGGTCCGTGAGGTCCACCGAGTCAAGGATGCCCTCCGGCAGTACCTCGGCATCCACCTTGAGGCCGACCGACAGGGCCGTCACGGGATCGACGGCGGTGGCGATGACCGCGTCCATTCCCAACGTGTCCGTCCAGAAGGCTTCGTCTCCGAAGGTGTCGAAACGGAACGTCTCCTGCGGATCCGGCGCCGGCGTCTTGTCGCCCAGGTTGCAGGCCGCAAGGACCAGCGACAGCGCCGCTGCCGCTATCCCTGCTGTCCACCTGTGACGATTAGCTCTCGCAGCCGGTTGGTGACGTATGGGCTCGATCTCGTCCACTTTGCAACTCCTCTTCCTGCGTCATAAACGCAATATGCAAGTGCCATTTACGGTCGTGACTATTCCTATGTGCGATCAGGTTCGGATCCACCTGCCGGGCCGCGACGGCTGTGCCGCGGGCCGTGACCAGTGAAGGGGGCTAGGTCAGCGTCCGGTGCCTCGCGATGACGTTCGCGACCATGCGGTCGCAGCGATGACCGGCGAACGAGAAGACGGTTCCCAAGTCTGCCTCGACCTTGCCTACCAGGCCAGCTCTCAGCAGGTTGCGGGCGCGGAAGGCGCGAGTGCGCACGGTGGCGGGCGGGATGTCGAGGGCCTCTGCTATGTCGACGGCGCTCAGGCCCTCTACGGCGCTGAGCATGAAGACCGTGCGGAAGTCGTCAGGCAGTTGGTCTATCTGCTGCTCGATGAGTTCACGTACCTGGGCGCGCATGGCCGATTGCTCCGGTCCCCTGCCGGGGCTCTCCGCCAACGCGAACTGCATCTTCGGGTCGGGTGAGGTCATGGCATCTTCCAAGGGGATCGTGTGGACCTTCGCACGACGAAGGCGCCCGAGGGCTTCGTTTGTGACGATGCGGAGCAGCCAGGTCGAGAGCTTGCTCTCGGCTCGGAAAGAGTCCAGCGCCAACCAGGCGCGGAGGAAAGCGTCCTGAACCGCGTCCTCTGCCTCCACGTCGCTCTTGAGGATGCTGCGGGCGGTGCGGAACATGAGCTGGTTGTGCCGCCGCATGATCGTCTCGAACGCGGCTTCGTCGCCATGCGCCGCGCGGGAGATCAGGCTCGCCTCGGACTCGCCGGGCGGTGCAGGTGACCGCAGAGCTCGGAAGTGACCGATTATGGGCAGGTCCTCCATCCGGACTCTAGCTCGTGCCATCAGTTCGCGAACCTTTCAGGGAACGCAGCGATGAGGCCGTTCGTGAGCGCGTCGGCGAGCATCATCATGTGGGCCTCTGCCCTGCCGTACTCGGCGATGCCCTCCGCGTAGTTGCCTTGCAGCAGGGCCGTGGCGTACACGAGCGTCGTGTCTATGTGGCCCTTGAGCATCTCGCGAACCATCTCCTGCGGCCAGAACTGGTTGGCGCCGGCCAGGAAGTCGGCGATGTCCTGGGCGTTGGCGTACGCGACCGCGATGCCAAGGTCCGTGGCGACCTGCTCGCCGGCCTTGGCTGCCCTGACGACCTCGACGGCAGCCGAGATGTGCTCCTGGAGCAGGTCCGTAAGGGCGTCGCCTGCCGCATCGCCGTAGAAGGGCCTGATGGCGTCGCCGATGTCCGCCTGGTTCTGCATTAGCCTGGCGGCAGTCGCCTCGAACGCGGGTGATTCGGTCGCGAACGCGGTGACCGCTGCGTACGTCCACTCCATGTGCTGGGCCCACAGATCGCGCATCGCGTTGTTCAACGTCAGCGCGCTTTCGCTGCCTACGACGGGGCTGACCTGGGTTGGCCCCTCGTGTTGAGCCATGGCTTGCTGGGTACAGAGCCACAACCAGAGCACCGCTGCGCCCAGGAAGATCGCGGCGACGCGACGGAAAGTAGGCTTCTCGAGGGTGGTGATGGCTGACATGACGACCTCCAGGGCCGAGGAAGCTCCTACGAACGGGTCCTGCCGGGGACCCGTCGTCCCGCAGCTTCCCGCTCTACTCCTTTAGATGCAAAGAAGCGGCGGAACGTTCCCGGCGCCATCCGATCGGCCAGGCAGTGCGCTGAGATCGAGCATCCTGCGCGCTACCGAAGGCATGCTGGGTTCGCTTCCGTGCCTGCCGGCTCCCTCCTTGCATTCATAGGTATCGCCTTGGTGGACAGCATCAATCCGTCCGCGCTCGTCGTCACGCTGCAGCTGCTAAGCCGGCGTGCGCCGGTCAGCGCGATCCTGACCTACATAGGCGCCGTCTTCGTCACCTACACCACGGTGATGGTCCTGCTGGTGCTGGGGCTGGGCGCGCTGCTGGAGCCCCTGACCGCCCTCATGCAGACCACAGCGGCCAACGTCGCCCTTGCCGCCCTGGGTGCTGGGATGCTCATCTACGCAGTACTGGCCAAGAACCCGAAGGAAGTGCCCGTACGAACCTCACGGCGCCTCACAGCAGGCGCGGCCGGCGGTCTCTTCCTTCTCGGCGTGAGCGTGACCGTGGCGGAACTACCGACCGCACTGCCACTGGTGGGTGCGGTGGGGCTCCTCACATCTGCGAACCTCACGGTTGGCGCCTGGGTAGCTCTAGTCCTCGTCTACAACGCTATCTTCGTGCTCCCACCGCTACTGCTGACCTTCGGTTTCGATCTCCTGGGAGAGCGCGCGGGCGCGACGCTACAGGACCGCTTGAGCCGCGGAGCGCGTGGCACGATGCTTTGGATCCTCAGCATCGTTGGCTTCTACGTCCTCGCCTACGCGCTCTCGGAGCTCGGGGTCCTTGGTGACTCCGTAAGCGTCACGTTCGGATGACCGTGATCAACTGGTGGCCCGAGGTCAGATATGCCGCATCCCCCGTATCTCACTGCACCTGGAAGATTCCCGTCGCGTTCAGGGAGACGTCGAAGCGTTCGGGCGGCAGAATCCTATGCTGTACCGTTCTATCGACCGGCATCGCGTAGACCGCAACGAAGTAGTCGCCCGGCTCCAATGCCAGCCCCGTGAACTCGTACTCCGTGGCGTGGGTGTGGTCCCAAGCGACGTAGGTGGGCGATTGGTGCGAACCGCTGAAGAGCTCAACGGTGTAACTGGCTGCGGTCGCGTGGGGTTCCCAAGACACTGCTACAGAGTCGGCATCGTTTTCCCCAAGCGTGACGTTCTGCGGCAGGGGGATGACATCCGTGCTCGATAAGGAGGTGCTATCCGTGTACACGCCGCTACCCGTATCCACCTCTAGACTGTACGTGCCTGGCACGGCGTCTTCGTGGCGGTACCAAAGCAGCCCTGACTTCACGCCAGCTACCGAAACCTGGAAGTCAAGGACGCTGTCCTCGTTCCATCCTGGAGGACCGGTGATCTTGACGCTCACGTCGCCGGAGTCGGGGAGTTCCTCTGGGTCTAGATACGTGAACAGGGCTATCGCTAGGTCGGGTTGGGAAATGGGGTCTATGTAAGTCCCCACGCTGAGACTGACGCCAGGTTGCACCTCGACGGTATCCGGCAGCGACGCTTCCGAGGACGAGCCTGCCGGACCGAACGCCACGACCGAGTACTGGTACTTGACGCCGACGTCAGCTTCCAGGTCCGTGAACTCGCGCGCGTCTGGCCCGACCTCACCTACCGTGCCGGCCTGTTGCCGCGTGAGGCTCGAAGTTGCTGCCTCCGACCGTGTGATTCGGTAACCGGAGGTGTTCTCTCCGTCGTGCTCCCACGTGACTGTGATCGCACCATCCGCTTCGGCGGCTTTCACGTTCGACGGCCTGTTCGGTAGGCCATCCTCGGGCGGGTTGCCTCCGCAGCCAACGAGGAGCGCAAGAGCAAGCGAGCTTACGAGGGCAAAACGGGTCCTCATGGTCACACCTTCCAGACTGTCGGTGGCGTAAGTGTACAGCACGTCGATACCCTAAGAAACGGGCACCGTCCGGAACCCGTCCGATCAGAGACCGGCAGACATGAAGCAAGCGCCTAGGCGGACTTGGAACCAGCCTTTTCCGGCAAGGAACGGGCAGCGTCCTGGATGGCTGAGCGCATCGCGTTTCGCACCGCGTAGTCGACGATCGTCGTACCTGTGCGTCCCACGCGCAGGTTCGTCATCACGTTCGCGATGTCGACGGAAACGTTGCGCTGAGAGACCTCGGACACGCCGCGGCCGATGGCCATGATCTCGGCCGTGACGGTGTCGACGAAGCGGATCTCCACGGCAACGCGTGCAGTGACCGTCTCGGCGGACCCGCCGAAGATGCCGAGTACCTTCCCCCCTCCGCCCGTCGTCTGTACGCCGAACTCGGAGACGCTTCCCAGGACCATCAACTCGGCGCCCTCTATGCGTCCAACCGCCGCGGCGGTGTCGGGGTTGACCCTCCCGGATCGCGCCAGGTCCTGCTCGCCCAGGATCTTGTCGATCTGCGCCCGCTCCGTTATCCGGAACTGCTGGCTCTCGTAGGCCTCGGCGATGAAGATGTCTGCCACTCCGGAGCCGAGCTCCTTGTAGAAGCGTTCGCCTTCGCCCGACAGATCGACGGAGCCTATGCGTACGCTGCCCGCGCCGACGGTGAAGCTGGGCACGGCGATCACGTACCTCTCCTCACGCGGCACTGGCTCCAGGTCGAACTCTTTCAGGCTCGCACGGGTGTCCTCGACGGTTACAGCGGGAGCGCAGCCGACGAGCAAGATGAGGCCGGTGAGAGCGAGGCGAAGTGCTACACGCACGAGGCGGAATATAGCGTGCATACGTGC
>CAZMFX010000107.1:0-8943 GCA_964565625.1 uncultured bacterium | reverse complement strand
GCGACCAAGTTCACCGAGGTCGGCTACGTGGGCCGCGACGTGGACTCGATAGTGCGCGACCTTGTGCGGGCGGCAGAGGTGATGGTCGAGGAGGAGAAGCGCGCCGAGGTGAGGGACCGCGCCCGGTCCGCGGCCGAGGAAAGGCTGCTCGAGGTGCTGCTGCCTGGAGGCGGCGCCGAGGGCCGGGAGCGCATGCGGAGGCTGCTGGAGAGCGGCGGTCTGGAAGAGCGCATCGTCGAGATAGAGGTCAAGGACGAGCCGAACGTCGCCATACCCATGCCAGGCATGGAGGAGACGGGGATGAACCTGCAGGACATGTTCCGGCGGTTCATGCCGGAGAAGCGTGTCAAGCGGAAGGTAACTGTCAAGCAGGCAAGGCGCCTGCTCGAGGACGAGGAGGCGGGCCAGCTCATAGACCGCGACGCTGTATCCGGCGAGGCGGTGAGGCGCGCGGAAGAGACGGGCATCGTCTTCATCGACGAGATCGACAAGATCGCAGGCGACGACCGCTCGTCCTCCGCCGACGTCAGCGGCGAGGGGGTCCAGCGCGACCTGCTGCCCATCGTCGAGGGGACGCAGGTCAACACCAGGCAAGGGCAGGTGCGCACGGACCACGTCCTGTTCATCGCAGCGGGCGCGTTCTCGACGTCCAAGCCCAGCGACCTGATACCGGAACTACAGGGCCGCTTCCCCATCCGCGTCGAGCTCGAGGAGCTCTCGCAAGGCGACCTCAGGCGCATCCTGACGGAACCCGAGCACGCCCTCACGAAGCAGTACGTCGCGCTCCTCGAGGTAGACGGCACGCACGTGAGGTTCGACGACACCGGCATAGACGCCATCTCACGCTACGCCGAGCAGGTGAACCGCGAGGTCGAGGACATAGGGGCGCGCAGGCTGCACACGATCCTCGAGACCGTGCTCGAAGAGGTCTCTTTCGGCACGCATCTCGGCGACGTGGTGATCGATGAGGCGCTGGTGCGAGAGAAGCTGGAGGGCGTCGTCGAGGACGAGGACCTGAGCCGCTACATCCTCTGACGGCTCTCTCGTCGCGCCAGGTTGCCGCTACTTCGCGACGATCGTCAGCGTGAACACCGCCTCCTTGGTCTTGATGCCGTTGGAGGCGCGCACCTTCACGTTCTTCTCGGTCTCGCCGATCTGAGCGTCTTCTGACACCTCGAACGTCATGTCGTCCTCCGAGATCCCAGACGGGATCTCGAGGGTCTCGGCGCCCAAGTAGTCTGGGCCGTCGTAAAGCGACACGACGATGGGAGTGGGCAGCACGTCGAGCGGCACCAGCCTGCTCACGGAGACCGTGACGGTGAACTGCTCCCCGGGTGACGCCGTCACCTCGGAGGGCTCCAGCGAGATCGTGAAGTCCGTGGCCGCGTTGGCGACCAGGGCCCCGCATGCCGTAAGCGACGCCACGACGGCGGCCCCTACGATCAACCCAACTAGCAGTCTTCTCATCCCGAGTTCCTCCTCCGCGCCGGTCGCAGCACCAGGTCGATGAGGGGCGGAGCCGAGGAGGTCGTCGCCGCTGGTCCAGCTTTCCCGCGCAGCACAGAGGCTAGCGCTACGGCGTCAACGCGACGTCAAGTCTTGTGCGCTTCACCGCGGCCGGAGTCGAACCGAACGCCACGAGCGCCTGCTCAAGGCAGTGAGTGCCGTGCGAAGAACTGCCAGACGAACTCGGAGGCGTCCAGGTCCATGGAGACCCTGCCGGCGACGTCGGAGGGCAGCCATCCTGGGTGGCCTGGCCAGTTGTGGCCCCCGCCAAGCACCACCGCGATCGTTAGCTCGGCGCCGTCGGGGCAGCCTTCGAAACTCAGCACGGTCACCTCGGTGTCGGGCGAAAGGCCGGTCCGTGGCAGCGGCCCGCCGTCGACGTCGTTCTCGCAGCCGATCTTGTCCGACCAGAAACCCATCGTCTGATCGACGGACGCCAGGACCGTCACTGGGCCGCTCGGCGTCTGCTGTCTCAAGCCCCGGAAGGGCACCACCGCGTCGGCTGAGCCGTGGATGAAGAGCAGCGACACGGGCCCCGGTGACTCGCACACGCCTGGTTGTCCGCCGTAACCTGCCGCCCCGACGCTGGCGAAGGCGGCGAAGACGTCGTTGGCCGCGCAGGCAAGTCGCTGCGCCATGAACCCGCCGTTGGAGAAGCCGGCCACGTAGACCCGCCTGTCGTCGACCTCGTGGCGTGAGGCGATCTCGGCCACCAGGGCGCGCAGGAAGGCGATGTCGCTCACCTGTAACTCGTAGCCCGCGATGCCCTCGACGTAGTTCCACTGCTGCTGTAGACCGCTCGGGTACGCGACGATGAAGCCGTGCTCGTCGGCGAGGGCGTCGAAGCCCGTCAGCACGGCCATGCCGGGACCCGTGCCGCCACGGCCGTGGAGGGCCACGACCAGCGGCGCCTCGCCATCAAGGTCGGAAGGCACGTAAAGGTAGTACTCGCGGCGAACGCCATCGTGGAGGAGCGTCAGGTCCTCGCCCCCCAGTTGCGCCGGTTGCGCGCCGACGTGGGACGCGAGGATCGCAAGGCAGGCGATGGCGAGGGTTCGCACGATGGAACATTGTCGCGTGCCAGCCTGTGCGCGACCAGTGGGCCGGGCGCGCCCGGCTACCGCTACGTCACCGAGTGCGACGCACGTGCCCGTCAGCCCTCCCAGAACCGCAGTTCGCCACGCCGGTACGAGGGGTCGACGCGAGAGGCGAACTCCTCCAGGCCGTCAAGGTCAGGCGGCTCTAGGTAGTAGCGGAAGTTCTCAAGGTAGCGCTGCATTATGCCCTCCGGCACGCCCAGACGCCTGCCCTCCTCTTCCGCCACAGCGCCCAGCCTCCCGAGGCCGTACGTCCTGGCCGCCCGGAAGCGCGCCAGCAGGTCATCCGATGGTGGCCTGTCGGCCCGCGACGCCCACACCGCGAACGTGAACGGCAAGCGGGTACGCCTGTACCAGGCCTCGCCGAGGTCCGTTACGTGGAGCCGCGGGTTCAGCTCGCTCACCCCGCTGGAGCCCCGGCCGGCCGGCCCCTCGGTAGACGGTACGAGGTGCCTGACCGCCTCTATGAGGGCGGCATCGCCTATCAGCAGCGCGGCGTCGGACGTCGCAAGCATCTCGTCGAGCGTGCCCGGCGTCGGCAGCAGGTCAGCCTCTATGCCGTCAGCGGTGAGCAGGGAGCGCAGGAGCTCGACGCTGGTCGCGGACTGCGGCGTCACGGCGACGCGTGCTCCACCCAGGTCATTCCACGGCGCGAGGTGGAACAGCATGACGCTGTACACCGGCCCGAGCGTGGCGATCGAGAAGTCGGGCAGGGCGCGGTAGTGTGCGCGGTGCCTTATGAACTCGACAGACGACACGAGCGTGAGGTCTATCTCGCCCCTTCTTAGGGCCTCGTTCAGGGTGGTCGGGACGCCTCGCACGAACCGTGTGCCTGGTCCTTCCTCGAGCCCGAAGTGCAGCGGAGCGACGTTGGCGAACTCGACGATCCCCAGCACCTCGGTGCTCGGGTCTCGCCACTGCACCTGGGGTGTCGTGAACGGCGACGTCACCTCGTTCAAGCGAACACCTCGAGCTCGCGGTAGAGCGCGTCGCGCAACACAGGGATCCTGCCAGCGCCGCGTATCAGCTTGCGCAGCGCCTCCTCGTCCATGCCTTCTGCCGTCACGGCTCCCGAAGCGTGGGCTATCTTCTCCGCCTTGATAGTGCCGTCGATGTCCGACACGCCGGAAGACAGCGACACCTGCGTCAGCTCGGGCGTGATCATGATCCAGTAGCCCTTTATGTGCGGGAAGTTGTCGAGCATCAGCCGTGCGACGGCCAGGTTCCGCAGGTCGTCGACACCTGTGGTGAAACGGGTGCCCAGTTCCTTGGCTAGCTGGTTGTTGTCTGGCTGGAACGCCAGTGGCACGAAAGACACGAAACCGCCGCTGGCGTCCTGCTGCTCGCGCAGCCTGAGCATGTGGTCGAGGCGCTCCTCCAGCGTCTCGATGTGCCCATAGAGCATGGTCGCGTTCGTTGGCAGGCCCAGCTCGTGCGCGGTGGCGTGTATCTCCAGCCACTGGTCGGAGGTCACCTTGGCCCGAGCTATCTGCTTGCGGACGCGGTCTGCGAAGATCTCGGCGCCGCCGCCGGGCAGCGCGATCAGACCGTGGTCCTTCAGTTGGCTCAACACCTCGCGGTACGTGAGGCGGGGCCTGGTGATGCGCGTGAAGTGGTGTATCTCGGCGCCCGTCCAGGCCTTGACCTGCACGCCGGGGTAGCGCTCGGTGAGGCCCTGAACCAGGTCGAGGTAGTACTGCCACTCGCGCTTGGGGTGGTGGCCGGACGAGATGTGTATCTCGGTGAGGTCCGGGTGGTAGTACTTGTCGACGAACTCCCAGACCTGGGGCAGGTCGTAGTCCCACACGCCCTCCTCGCCGAACCGGCGCTGGAAGCCGCAGAACGTGCAGCCCACGTAGCAGATGTTCGTCTGGGACAGGCGCAGCGAGTGGACGTAGTACGCCTTGTCGCCCACCTTCTCGCTCCGCACGTGGTCCGCGAGCCGCATGAGGCCCGGCAGGTCGCGTGTGGCGTAGAGCACCATGCCGTCGTCGAGGCCTAAGCGGCCACCGGAGAGCACCTTGTCCGCCACGCGCGCCAGCGCCTCGTCCCTGGTCCTCAGACCGTCGGAGGCTATCCTCGTGGCGGCGAGGGCGGTCACGAGTGCAGCGCCCGCCCGTCCACCGCCAGGGCGGCCTCCTTGACGACCTCGGAAAGCGTGGGGTGCGCGAAGGTGGTGCGCGCCAGGTCCTCGCTGCTGGCGCCGAACGTCATGGCGATCACCGCCTCGGCGATGAGCTCACCGGCCCGCGGTCCGATGGCGTGGACGCCGAGGATCCTGTCAGTCTGTTCGTGGGCGAGGATCTTGACCTTGCCTTCCGTGTGACCCAGAGCGCGTGCACGGCCGTTGGCGCTGAACGGGAACACGCCCTTGCGGTACGGCGTGCCCGCGTCCCTCAGCTGCTCCTCCGTCGCGCCCACGTTGGCGATCTCCGGTTCCGTGTAGGCGACGCCCGGCACCAGGTCGTAATGGACCCTCGAGGGTATGCCCTTCAACTGCTCCATGAGCGCGACGCCGTCGTCCTCCGCCTTGTGGGCGAGCATCGGACCGTGGATGAGGTCACCGATCGCGTATACGCCTGACACGCTCGTCTCGAAACCGTCGTTCACCTTGACGCGGCCGCGCTCGTCCAGCTCCACCCCGGCCTCCTCGAGGCCGATGCCCTGTGTGTTGGGCTTGCGGCCGACGGCCACGAGTACCTTGTCGGCCTCGACGGGGTCGGATCCCTCGACCTCTACCTTGGCGACGCCCTTGGAGGCCTTGACGCCAGTCACCCTCGCCCCCAGCCGGAACTCGATGCCCTGCTTCCTGAGCGACTTCTGCGCCTCCCTGGCGATCTCCAGGTCCATGCCGGGCAGGATGCGGTCCAGGTACTCGAGCACCGTGACCTTCGAGCCAAGGCGGGCCCAGACGGAGCCCAGCTCCAGCCCTATGTAGCCGGCGCCTATCACCACGAGCCGCTCGGGCACCTCGTCGAAGGTGAGGGCCTCCGTGCTGGTCACCACCGTCTTGCCGTCGGTCTTCACACCTCTCAGCTCGCTTACGACGGACCCCGTCGCCAGCACCACGTGCTGCGCCTCCAGCACCGTTGTCTCGTCGCCAGAGACCTCGACGCGCCTGTCGGGGAGCAGCTTGCCGTCTCCGCGGTAGACGGTGACGCCGTTCTTCTTCATGAGGTAGGCGACGCCGTCGGTGTTCTGCTTGACGACCTTCTCGCGCCTTGCCTGCATGGCCGCCAGGTCCAGCTCCACCTGCGTCTTCACGCCGTGGTCGCCGAAGGCGGTCTTGGCCTCGTGGAAGTTGGAGCTCGACTCGAGCAGCGCCTTCGAGGGTATGCAGCCGATGCGCACGCACGTTCCCCCGAGGGTAGGCTCGCGCTCCACGATGCCGACGTCGAAGCCGAGCTGCGCCGCGCGGATGGCCGCCACGTAACCGCCCGGGCCGGCGCCCACGATCACTACGTCGTGACGCTTGCCGTTCTCGCCCGCCACCTCATACCTCCAGCAGCATGCGCGCTGGAGCCTCGACGGCCTCCTTGATGCGCTTGAGGAACGTCACGGCCTCGCGCCCGTCGACGATGCGGTGGTCGTACGTGAGCGCGACGTACATCATCGGCAGGATCACGACCTGGCCGTCCCGCGCCACCGGTCGCTCCTGGATCGCGTGCATGCCGAGCACGCCGGACTGCGGTGGGTTGACTATCGGCGTGGACATGAGAGACCCGAAGACGCCGCCGTTGCTTATCGTGAAAGTCCCGCCCTGCAGCTCGTCTGGCAGGAGCTTGTTCGCCTGCGCCCTCTGCCCGTAGTCCGCTATCGCCTTCTCGAGGTCGGCGAAGGACATGCGGTCGGCGTCCCTTATCACGGGGACGACGAGCCCCTTCTTGGCGGAGACGGCCACGCCGATGTCGTAGTAGTTCTTGTAGATGATGTCGTCGCCGTCTATCTCGGCGTTGAGCTGTGGGATCAGCTTCAGCGCGTCTATCACGGCCTTCACGAAGAACGACATGAAGCCGAGGCGGATGCCGTAGCGCTTCTCGAACGTCTCGCGGTACTCCTTGCGGAGGTCCATGACGGCCGTCATGTCGATCTCGTTGAACGTGGTCAGCAACGCGGCCGTCTGCTGCGCGGCGACGAGCCGGGTGGCTACGGTGCGCCGCAGCGGGCTCATGCGCACCCGCTCCTCCTGGCGAGCGGCTGTGGTTGCCGGCGGGCTCGCCGGCGTCGCCGAGTCGCCTCCAGCCGTCTGTGCCGCCTGACGCTCGCGCTCCTCGACGAACCTCTGGACGTCTTCCTTGAGGAGTCGCCCTCCGGGCCCGTCGCGGCGACGTCATACGCCGACAGACCGTGCTCGTCGAGCAGGCGTTGCGCCGCCGGCATCACGCTCGTCGCCCGCTGTGACTCGGGCGGACCTTCCGCGACGGCGGCGCTCGTCTCTGCGGCTCTGGCGGGTGAGGTGCCGCCGGGTTGCGGCTGCTGAGGCGTGGGCGCCGGGCTTTCGGCGGTCGGCTGTGCCGGAGCGGCCGGTGGCTCTGCCTTCGTGCTTGCCGGCTCGGCTGCCGGCTCCTCAGCCGCCGGCTTCGAGGGCGCGCCCTCGCCTGCCTGGGCCTCGTCCACGCGTGCGATGACGTCGCCAACGCCCACCGTGTCGCCCTCCGCAGCCACCTGCTCCGTTAGGACGCCGGCGACCGGCGCTGGTACCTCCAACGTGGCCTTGTCGGTCTCGACCTCGACTATCGGTTCGTCTGCCGCCACGGGATCGCCGACCGCCTTCAGCCAGGTCCCGATGATGACCTCCGAGATCGACTCGCCCGCCGCGGGCACCTTGACGTCAGTTGCCATGTTCGACCTTCCCTCTGGCGGGCGGCATCATCGGCTGCGGACGGTGCGCTGCCCGCCTACTCGCCGAAAGCCTCTTCCACCAGCATCTGCTGCTCTATGCGATGCGCCGCCCCCGAGCCGGTGGCGGGGCTCGCCGACTCCGGCCGCGACACGCTCGTGAGAGCGCGGCCGGCGACCTCGTCGCCCCATCGTACTCGCAGGTGCCACAAGGCTCCCATGTTGGAGGGCTCTTCCTGGACCCAGACCACAGGCGCAGAGGCCGGGAAGGGGGCAAGCGCCGCCTCCACCTCATCGTCGCGCAACGGGTACAGCTGCTCGAGCCTGACGATGGCGACGTCCGCCGCGCCGCGCTCCTCGCGCGCTGCCGCCAGCTCGTAGTAGAGCTTGCCGCTCGTCAGCAGCACCTTCCTGACCACCGAGGGGTCGACTGTGCTGTCGGGGATGAGGCGCTGGAACCCGCCGCCCGTGAACTCGCCGAGGCTGCTCACCGCCTTCGGGTGCCTCAGCAGGCTCTTCGGCGTCATGATTATCAGCGGCTTGCGTATCTTGCGCAGCACCTGGCGCCTGAGTACGTGGAAGTACTGCGCCGGCGTCGTCGGGTAGACGACCTGCATGTTGTCCTCGGCGCAGAGCTGCAGGAAGCGCTCGAGTCGTGCGCTGGAGTGCTCTGGACCCTGGCCCTCGAAGCCGTGTGGCAGCAGGAGCGTGAGGCCCGAGAGCCTGTTCCACTTCTCCTCGGCGCTCGAGATGAACTGGTCGATGATCACCTGGGCGCCGTTGACGAAGTCGCCGAACTGCGCCTCCCACATGACGAGCCCGTCAGGGGTGTCGACGCTGTAGCCGTACTCGAAGCCCAGGACGCCAGCCTCGGAGAGGGGGCTGTTGTGGACGTCGAAGACACCGCCGTTGGCGGCGCCGATCTCGGCCAGCGGCACGTACTCGTGCCCGTCTATCGAGTCGTGGAACACGGAGTGGCGGTGGCTGAACGTGCCGCGCTCGCTGTCCTGACCCGAGAGCCTCACGCGGTGCCCGGTGGCGACGAGCGTCGCGAAGGCGAGCGCCTCGCCGGCCGCCCAGTCCAGCGGCGCGTCGCCGCGCGCCATCTCGAGGCGCGCGTCGAGACCGCGCTTGAGCTTGCGGTTCAGGTTGAACTCCGGCGGCACGCTGGTCAGCTCCTCGAGCAGCCGGCGGGCGTCCGCCTCCGGGACCGTCGTGTCGACGTCCGGCACCTCTGCATCCGAGCCGCCTACGTAGTCGGTCCACGTGCCCTGCAAGGTCGAGTAGACGAGCTTGAAGTCCTCCTTGCGGGCCTCGGAGAGATGGGCCTCGAGCCGCTGCTTGCGCTCCTCGGCGATCTGCTCCGCCTCGCCGAGCGTCACCTCGCCCAACGACAGGAGGGTGTCCCTGTACGCCTCCCTGACGGAGTTGCGCTTGCGCACCTTGCCGTACATGACGGGCTGCGTGAAGGCGGGCTCGTCCGTCTCGTTGTGCCCCATCC
>CAZMFX010000106.1:0-9022 GCA_964565625.1 uncultured bacterium | reverse complement strand
CCATCATCGACGGCTCCATACGCGACCTTCCCGGCATCACCAAGATGGACAAGCTAGCCGTGTTCTCCAGGGGAGTGCACCCGACGGCCATCGCGAACTCTACGGTCCTGGGCGTGAACATCCCTGTAATGATCGGCAAGGTCACCGTACTCCCCGGCGACGTGGTTCTCGGCACCAACACGGGCGTCATCTTCATCCCACCTCATCTGGTCAAGGAAGTGGTCGAGAAGTCCGAGGCCACACGCCTCCGGGACAGGTTCTCGAAGCAGCGCCTGAGAGAGCGGGTCTACGGTCCGAGCCAGCTCGACCGCGAAGACTGGTCAGCCGAGATCGTCGCCGACTTCGAGCAGTGGAAGTCTAGCCCGGAGGTCAACGCCGGCTAGGTACCCGGTATCCACCTACTGCCACTCGATCCTGTTGCAGACTTCGTTGCGGCCACGCGAACCTATCGGCGTAGCCGCAGCGTCGGCGTTACACGGCGAGGCATGATCTATCGCATATCGCCACTTTGGCGTGATGTACGGGGGCGTGGAACGAGGTGCGTAGGTGGGAAGGCTTGTTTACGGCATGATGCAATCACTCGACGGCTACGTCGCGGACTTCGAGGGGAAGCTGGTGATCCCTCCCCCTGACGATGAGCTGTTCGTACACTTCACCGATCACGTTCGCGGCGTCGCCGGCTGCCTTTACGGGCGCCGGATCTACGAGCTGATGCGGTACTGGGACGAGGAGAGGCCAGAGTACTCAGACCTCGAGCGCGAGTACGGCGTCGTGTGGCGCGCACAGCCCAAGTGGGTCGTTTCGCGCACATTGAAGTCTGTGGGGCCAAACGCAACACTGGTCGATGAGGACCTGGAAGAGTTCGCCTTGCGCCTCAAGGACGAGGTGGACGGAGACATAGACGTCGCCGGACCGGAGCTAGCAGGCTCACTGACAGAGCTAGGGCTGATAGACGAGTACCGGCTCTACTTCAGGCCATACGTTCTGGGCTCCGGCAAACCGTACTTCGATGGCGCGAGGCCGCCGTTGCGGCTGATGGGCGTTGACCGCCACGGGGCAGACACGGTTCGTCTCACCTACGTTCCGCAGGGACGGTAGAGCTAGGAAAGGGCGGGCGGTGACGATCACGACCGCCGCGATGCCCGATTTGCGCTCCCTTATCGTTTAGCAGTGAGCAGCTCGGACCGGCCGGGGAGCTATGGGATCCAGCAGAACGAGCCGGCAGCGTGGCACGCGCTCGCGATCGACCGTGTCGCGGAGCTCCTAGACAGCGACCCACATGAGGGCTTGACCGATGCGGAGGCGCAGGCACGGCTCGAGCGGGACGGGCCCAACAGCCTGCGTGCACCAGAGGGGCGATCCGCGCTCTCCGTCCTCCTGGCCCAGTTCAAGAGCCTGATCACGATCCTCCTGCTGGTCGCAGTTGCCCTCGCCCTCGTGCTCGGCGATACGTTCGAAGCGTACGCGGTCCTGGTTGTCGTAGCCGTGAACACGATCGTCGGCTTCTCCACCGAGTGGCGGGCGGAGCGCGCCATGGCCTCACTGGCGCAGCAGGCGGCGCCCACCGCAAATGTCGTTCGCGACGGACGCGAGCAACTGGTCCACGCCGAACAGCTCGTGGTAGGTGACCTAGTCGTCCTTGGTGCTGGGGACCGCGTTCCAGCCGACGGCAGGGTGGTGAGCGCTGTGCGGTTGCAGGTGCAGGAGGCCTCGCTCACCGGGGAATCGTTGCCCGTCGCTAAGGAGGCCGACGCCGCACTCGAGGTCGGCGTCCCCCTCGCCGAGCGCTCCACCATGGCGTACCTGGGCACGAACGTCACAGACGGACGCGGGCTCATGCTCGTGACGGGCACCGGAACGGCCACCGAGGTCGGCAAGGTAGGGACCCTGCTCGACGAGGCGGTACGTCAGCAAACGCCCCTCGAGCGGCGGCTGGATCAGTTGGGCCGCAGTCTCGTGGTCGTGGTTGCTGTGCTGTGCGCGATCATCGTCGGGGCGGGCCTGCTGCGTGGCAACCAACTGCTGCACATGCTGGAGATGGGCATCTCGCTTGCCATAGCCGCCGTGCCGGAGGGGCTGCCCGCCGTCGCCACGATGACTCTGGCGCTCGGCGTGCAACGCATGGCGCGCTCGAACGCTCTGGTGCGCCGTCTGCCGGCGGTGGAGACTCTGGGCTCTACCACGGTGGTCTGCACCGACAAGACCGGCACCCTCACAGCCAACGAGATGACCGTGCGCCGCGTGGTGGTGGACGACCGCGTGTACGAGGTGACGGGATCCGGCTACGCCGCGGACGGCAGTTTCCTCCTGGGCAGCCGAGAAAGCTCCACGGCGGAGGACCCCGTCCTGCAGGCGGCCCTGCGCATCGGGGCACTGTGCAACGACTCGGAGATGGGCGTGCAAGATGGCCGCGCTGTAGTACTGGGTGACCCGACCGAGGGTGCGCTCGCGGTCGCTGCCGCCAAGGCGGGATTGGACCGCCACGAGCTGGAGCGCGAGACGCCGCGCGTCGCCGAGATCCCCTTCGACAGCGAGTCACAGCGCATGGTCACGCTGCACGCCGCCCCCGAAGGCGGGCACGTAGCCAACGTCAAAGGCGCGCCGGCGGCTGTCCTCGCTCGCTGCGCGAGCCGCCTCACCAAGACCGGCGTCGTCCCGCTCACCAACGACGAGAGGCAGCGGATACTCGAGTCCAACCGGGCGCTGGCCGACGAAGCGCTACGCGTCCTGGCCGTCGCGTACAGACAACTACCGAAGGACGCGGGGCCGGCCGAGGCTGACCATGAACTGGTCTTCGTTGGCCTGTTCGGCATGCTCGACCCGTTGCGGGAGGAGGTCGTTGCGGCCGTGGAACGGTGCCGCGGCGCCGGCGTGCGGGTCGTCATGATCACCGGCGACCAGATACGGACGGCCCAGGCCATCGCAAGGCAGTTGGGGATAGACCGGGCGGCTGACGGCGCGACTCTTCGCACGGTGCATGCCAGCGAGCTCGAGGGGTTGGACGAGGACGGCTGGCGCGACGTGTCGAGGTCGGCTGCGGTGTTCGCCAGGGTGAGCCCCGAGCACAAGCTGCGCATCGTCGAGGCGCTGCAAGGTGACGGTCAGGTCGTAGCCATGACGGGCGACGGCGTGAACGACGCTCCTGCGGTCCGGGCCGCTGACATCGGCATCGCCATGGGGCAGAGGGGGACGGCGGTGGCTAAGGAAGCGGCGGACATGGTACTCCGCGACGACGACTTCGGCACCATCGTCAAGGCCATCGAGCAGGGGCGCGTCATCTACGCGAACATCACGCGCTTCATCCACTACCTGTTCTCGTGCAACATCTCAGAGGTCCTCACAGTCTTCGTCGCCCTCATGGTGGGCTGGCCGTTACCCCTCGCCCCGCTGCAGGTGCTGTGGCTCAACATCGTCACGGACGTCTTCCCCGCCCTGGCACTGGCGCTCGAGCCGTCGCGAAGGGGCGTGATGCACCGCCCGCCACGGGACCCGCGCGAGCGCCTGCTCAACCGCAGGTTCGGCACCCTCGTCGCCTGGCAGGGAGCCCTGCTCGCCGCGGTGTCGCTGTGCGCTTTCGCCTTGGGGCTGTCCTGGTACGGCAGCGGAGAGGGCCTCAACCACGCCGTAACGCTGTCCTTCATGACGTTGGCGCTCGCCCAGGTGTTCCACGCGTTCAACGTGCGCTCCAAGACGGAGTCTGCCCTGACGCGCGACGTCTTCAGCAACTTGTGGCTGTGGGGCGCGCTGGGGGTATGCCTGCTCCTCCAGCTAGCGGCCGTCTACGTACCGGTGTTGCAGCGGGCGCTGAGGACCGTTCCGCCGTCGGGCCGAGACTGGATGGCGATCGCCGCGTTGTCGTTGTTGCCCGTGCTCGTCGTAGAGGTCGTCAAGCTGGCGCAAAGGAGGCGGCGCCAGGGGAACCCGATGTAAGAGGACCCGGACTACCGGTCCGCCGGCTGACACCATCCTGCAGCCGGCGGACCGCAGGGCAGCAGCAGTGTGGAGCTGCTACCTACCTGACTCGCACGATCTCCACAGCCCCTACCCCGCTGCTCACATGGATGTCGACGCGTTCCGCCGCTCCCGCGTACCCAGCAGACGTGTAGACTTCACCGTCGCGAGAGAACTCGCCCGGCACGGAGACGGCGCCCAGCCCACGCGAGACCACGATGCGCGCTTCCACCCCGTCGGGGACGCGGATCGTTGCGGCTCCCACGCCGGTGTCGATATCGGCTTCGTAACCGCCACTTGTCGGCAACGTCACCGTGAGTGCGCCCACGCCCGTGGAGACCGCGAGACTGGATACCTGAAGTTGACCGAGGTCCAAATCGGCGTCACCCACACCGGTGTTCACCTCCAGGTCCATGGGCACCCGGCCGGTCAACGTTAGGTCCCAACGCCCGCGGTTGCTTCCAGGCAACATCGACGTGCTTACACCCTCGGACTCCAGCGAGAACGTGGCGACGCCGCGCTCGACGTCGAACGACCGCTCGATCTTCTCACCGCGCAGCGGCACAACCGTTCCCTCGACGAGCATGTTGGCCGCATCGTCACCGCGCACGCGCAGTCGAGCGACGCCGGTGCTAAGTTCCACGCGAGCCCGAGACGCACCCTGCAGCTCATGCGAGATGACCTCGGTCGCGGGCAGAGGACCGGTCAAACCGAGCCTATCGGCGCTCACGCCGTAGAGAAGCACGCCGAGCACCAACGTGCCCGCGATCGTGAAGACCCGGTAGTTCCCTCGCAGGAGCAGGTCTACGCCAACGGCTACGGCCGCGAGGGGCCAGAGGTAGAGGGTCCCCCAGATCGTGTCCCAGCTCAGCCAACCAAGGTTCGCCGCGAACAGCAGCAGACCGGCGGCGATAAGGACGATCGGCCACAGTGGAACCCGGCCGGAGCCCTCACGCCGCTCGAGGCCTTGTTGGACAGCCACTTCAGGCCCCCCTCTCGGGCAGCCGCGGTTGACGTTGACCAAAGCCGCCGTTTCGCCACAGCAAGTAGCCGCCCACGACGATCAGCACTATCGGCAGCAGGACTCCTGTGACGGCGCTGGTGAGCAGGATGATCGCGGCCAGCGCGGCAGCTCCAGCTGCCGGGTAGATCGCCCATGCCTGCCCGCCCCGACCGCGCGGCAGCATGTACAGGACCACGAACGTGGCAGCTATCCCAAGGAAGAACAGCCACGCAGAGTCCATCCTAGGAGCCACGACGTCTACCAAGGCGACGAGAGCGAGGGTCAGCAGGGTGCCACCGGGGATCACGGCCCACCAGCGATCCTTACCCGTCAGGTACACGGCGGCGAACCCGAGTCCGAGCGTGCCAAGGAAGTACGCTCCGCCGTTCTCGCCAGTCAGGAAGACGAGGGAGATGCCCATAAGCGCCGAGGCGGGTATGAGCGCCCACCAGTTGGCGGTGTCGTTGAGGAATGCGAGAACGAAGACCGCGCCCGCCGCGCAGAAGAGCAGGGCCCACAGCCAGTCGCCTATCCCGCTCAACCAGCCGAGCTGCACCCCCAAGAGCAGCGCACCTCCGACGATGAGCAACAACGCCCAACCACGATCCCTGATCCCGATACGCGTCATGTCGCCTCCTCATAGAGGCCCCCGCTAGCTGCTGAGCCGGGTTCGATCGGGCCGTCCTGCGTTGGCGCGCGCATGGGCGGCGGAAGCCACACGGCTTCCATTCCAACGATAGGGTTCGGCCCGTGTCCACGGTAGAGACGGACGTCCTGTCTGGTAGACCAGACTGATAGCCCCGAGAGAGCTACAACCTCACGGTGAGCATCTGCGCCATCACGCCAACCGGCCCGTTCTCGTCATGCACGACGCTGCTGGTGACCCCTGTCCCACCAGCACCGAAGGTCACGCTGGTGTCCATGCCCATCCACTCCCCTTCTGGCTGGGAGAAGAGGTGGAGCGTGAGGTCTACGTTCGGGTAGAAGACCTTCCTGGGATGGGCTCGAGTCATCATCCCGTTGGCGATGTCCAGTAGACCGACGAAGCCGGCGAGCCGGCTGTATGGCGTGCCGGCGACGAGCGGCGTCCTGGTCCTTGCCCAGAAGTGACCGCGGCCGGGCTCCAGTTGAGTGCGCCTGACCTCGACCGTCCGTATGAACCCGCCCGGCCACTCCTGCGTCGGGTCCCAGGCTGGAGTTTCGTGCGGGGAAGGGATGCGCTCGAGCAGCGTGGCGGCAACGCTGCCCGTGTCGCCCGGCTGCATCAGCCATGCCCGGAGCGAGAGGACGTCGCGACCGTCCTGCGCTGCGACGGCCTGTACCAGCTCCACGCCTCGCCCGGGACGTAAGACGCGCACCTGCGTCGTGACCTCTGCGATCTTCACGCGACCCAGGATCTCGAACGACAGCCGGCCGAGAAGCAGTCCGTCGTCTCGCCTCTGGTCTCTATCCACCTCGACCAGGTGCGTGAGCAAGCCCAGCATGGGCGCGATGTGCTGCTCGTCTTCGAACCACGCGCCGCCTACGTGTTCGGTGGCGTCGAACCTGCCATCGCCCAGCGGGACGAAGTAGGACCCCGAGGGGTCATGCCGCCCCCGGGGTATCGGTTCGGCCGGTCCGGTCACAAGTTGTCGTCGAGGATGGGCGCCAGGTCAGCCCGCAGACCTGCGAGGTCCACCTTCGGCAACGCCCTCCAACGGCTAAGTAAGACCTCCCTGCTCAAGGCCATGTGCTGGATGGGACGCAGCTCGGCCATCGGCTTGCCGGACTTGGTGACGACGACGGACTGCTCGCCCGCCTGAACGCGCTGCAATACGTCGCCGCCCTTGTTGCGAAGGTCGCGAACACCGAAAGTCTGGCGTGCCATGGCGCAGGTTTATCACATGTGCGACAACTGAAGAGCGCACCGCCCAAACAGCCATTGGCTGGCTACAGCCCAACTCGCGCTAAGGCGATCCGATCACCTCAACCCTATTGAAGTTGTGCAGGATCCCGATCACGTTCACCCCGTTACAAGACAACGTCACCGGCCCAACCGCCATCCCGATGGTCCCCACGCACGGGAAAAGGGTGTCGAAGTAGCTAACGGTGATCACGGTCCCGTCGGCCGCGAACCTGTCCGGCCGGTTGTCGAGGATGTAGGGCTCCGCGTTGCCGACGTAACGGTTGCCTCCTGGGTCGTTGAACGTGCCCAAGTCGATGACCAAGGCATCTCCCGAGATGAGGATGCCGTTGTCGCCGTTGTCGATGATCTCCGTGTCGCGCACCGAGAACCGCGCCCCTAACATCCCCCAGTAGACGCCCTCGAAGTCGTTCTGCCAGATCGTCGCACCCTCTATGTCCAGCGTTGCCACGTTGGCCGCACTGTCTTCGGCGACTATCCCGATGGAGTTCTCGTGGATCGAAGCGCCCTGGCCCACTGTGACGGTGGCCGCGTCTTCCATGTAGATGCCCGCGTAGTTGTTGTTGCGTATCGACCCGTCCTCGAACAGCAGGGTTCCCTCTCCCCTGACCCAAACGCCACTGTCCTGACCGCCCGGTGTCGCTGAGCCGTTCGCGAAGAGATCGATGCCGGTAAGCGTCACGAACGCCGAGTCACTGACGATCACTCCGGTGGCGTTGCCGCGGATCCGAGATCCGGCTTCGATCGTTGCGACGCCCGCCCCTTGAACCGCCACGCCGGTGCCCTCGTTCTCGTGGACGAAGCTGTCCGAGAGGGTCAACTGCCCGTCGCCGTGAACCAGAACGCCCTCGCGAGCGCTGCCCGTCACGTCGACGTCTGCAAGGACCGCGTTCGCGCCTTCGCCCACGGATACGCCGCGTAGGAACCCATCGATAGCCACTCCGGACACGGATGCCTGGCCCCCGAACACGAGAGCCACCGTGCTGGTGATCCCGCCCGGCCCGGACAACAACGCGGCGTTACCGTCGGTCGTGATGTTGACCCCGTCCGGCACGTTGGGCTCTCCCGTGGGCGGCGCGCCGGTCTGCGTCGGCCAGACCTCTCCCGTCGACTCCGAGTAGGTCCCAGCGGCCAAATGCACGGTGTGGCCAGGAAGCGCGCTCTGAAGGGCGTGTGTCAGCGTCCGGAAGGGCTTGGCTGCGCTCCCTGGGTTGGAGTCGTTACCCGTAGCGGGGTCCACGTAGAAGTCCATGACGGGCGAGGGCCCACTGCAACTCACCAAGACCAACACGGTGACTATCGCGACTGGCAGCGCGGGCCTGGTCCGCCTTACGGGATGGGTGCACCCCATGTCCAGCTCCCTTCGACCGCATCGACATCGGGAGGACGCATTTCGACTAAGAAGGTGGACTGGATGATAAAGCGTTTTCGGGACTCTAGGTCAACCCCAACTCCCGGTACCGCTCGAACGCTCCCACCGCCGCGTCGGCTGTGCCAGCCTCAGGTTCGAACCACCCCGCAGCTCTCGGCTCTCGCGGTGGCGCATAACCCAACCCCCGCCACGCCAGCCAGGCCGCTCCCTCTGCCGCCCCGGCTTCCGTCTCCCGGCCATGGGCATCAACCGGTCGCCCGACTGGCGACTTCAACGCATCCGCGACGATCTGTAACCAAAGGTCGGACCGTGCTCCGCCACCGGTGGCCAACCATCGCTCGGGCCTGGCCAACGGCGCCATCACGTCGAGGGCCTCACGCAACGAGAACGCCACGCCCTCCAGCACGGCGCGAACCAGGTCCCCAAGACCGGTTGCCAGCGAGAGCCCGTGGAACGACCCGCGTAGATCGGGGTTCAGGTGGGGCGTTCTCTCCCCCGCCAGATACGGCTTGAAGGTAACGCCACCCGCACCGGGCGCAGACGCAGCCGCCAACGCCATTAGTTCGTCGTACGACCGGCCAGGAGCCAGCACGTCGCGGAACCACCGCAGGCTGCCCCCGGCGGACAGAGTCACGCCGAGCAGGTTGAAGCCGCCGTCGGCGTGGGCGAAGAGGTGGACGCGGCCCTGGGGGTCGGGTCGCGGCTCCTCCAGCGGCGCGAACAGCACGCCGCTGGTACCCAGGCTGACGCTGCCCACCGCCAAGTGCTCGCGTCCCAGCGCCAGGCCCGTGGC
>CAZMFX010000105.1:0-9047 GCA_964565625.1 uncultured bacterium | reverse complement strand
ACCGCGTCTGGCTCGAGGCCGGAGCGATGATCAACCGCGACGTGCAGACGACCGTGATACCCGCTGGCGGCGCTGCGGTGGTCGAGTTCGAGGCAGACGTACCGGCATCCCTCACCCTTGTGGACCACGCGATATTCAGAGCCTTCAACAAGGGCGCCATAGGCTCGCTGGTCGTCACGGGTGACGAGGACCACGTGGTCTTCACCGACCGCATCGACGTCCGCCCCTACAACCCCGAAGCCACGGCAGGCAACTGAACCGGCCGTAGGGAACGAGAGGACCCCTAGACCATGACCCGCCACCTCGCGACTGCCACCCTGCTCGCCCTCGCCGCCCTGCTTGCTCCTATGAGCGCACGGGCAGCGCAGACGGCGACCGTCGAGACCCCGACGGTGCAGGTCCCTGGCGGCGAGGTGGCGTTGCTCTTCCCGGTCGAAGGCGAGGAGGAAGCGTCGGTCGAGGCGTTCGAGCTGGACGTCACCCCCGTCACCAACGCTCAGTTCCTCGCCTTCGTGAAGGCCAACCCGGAGTGGGCGCGCAGCGCCGTCCCCCGCGTCTTCGCGATGAGCACTTACCTCACGCACTGGGCTGGTGACTTCGACCTCGGCGCCGCCGATCCCGCCGCGCCAGTCACCAACGTCTCCTGGTTCGCCGCGGCTGCCTACTGCGAGGCGCGCGGTGGGCGCCTGCCGACAGAGGCGGAGTGGGAGCTGGTGGCCCGCGCTGGCCGCCAGAGCACGGACGGCTACGCCGAGGCCGGGTACCGCGAACGGGTGCTCGAGTACGTGACGTCCCGCGGCTCCACACCGGGGCCGGTAGCACAGGGCGAGGTGAACGCTTACGGCGTCAAGGACATGCACGGCCTCGTGTGGGAGTGGGTGTTCGACGTAGGCGCCGCCATGAACACGTCAGATAGCCGGTCCGCCGGCGACCGTCGCCTGCAGCTCGTGTGCGGAGGCGGCTCGGCGGGCGCCAACGACAAGGGAGACTACGCCGCGTTCCTCCGCTACGCCTTCCGCAGCGGTCTGTCCGGCGACTACTCGGGAGGCGGCCTCGGGTTCCGGTGCGCCTCGTGAGGCCTGGGAAGGTGACGGGTAAGAAGATGACGACTCTTGGCTTCAGATCGGCGCTGCTCATCGCGGCCGTGGCCCTGGTACCTCTCCTCGTCTCTTGCGGTGACGAGAGCGCGGCGCGGACCGCCGAGCCCGAGGCCGTCGTAATGCAAGCAGACGAAGCTCACCGCGTTGCCCACGCCGGCCATGAAGGCGAAGCCGGACACGACGCGCACGTGAGCCACGCCTCGCATGCGGAGCATGAGCACTCACATCATGGCGCGCACGCGCCTCTGGCGGCGACCGAGCTTCCTGGTACCTCACTGTTCCACCTGAACAGCGCATGGACCAACGAGGAGGGCGAGGCCTTCAAGCTCCCCGACCTGCGTGGCCGCCCCGCGGTCGTCGTGATGTTCTACGGCGACTGCACGACGGCGTGCCCACTGCTCGTGAAGACTGCAGAGGACATCGAGTCCGCCCTACCCTCCGAGCTGAGCGGCGGCGTCTCGTTCGTGATGGTGACCTTCGCAACTGAGGCAGACACGCCCGCAAAACTCAAGGATTACGCGCAGGAGAAGGGCCTCGACCGGAGTGGCTGGCACTGGCTCGTCGGCAGCGAGTTGCAGACGAGGCAGCTCGCCACACTCTTGGGCGTGCAGTACCGCGACCTTGGCAACGGCATGTTCGCCCACTCGAACGTCGTGACGGTGCTCGATGCCGACGGTGTGCCAGCAGCGCGCCTCGAGGGGCTCGGCGTGGACACGCAGCCGGCGGTGCAGGCGCTGTTGGACGCCCGCTAGCTTCCCTCTCGCAGGCTCTCGATGGCGGCCCTAACCCGGCCGCCGTTCTCATCCAGGGCGGCGCGGGCCGCAGCGGCGCCGGCTCCGGACACACCCATGACTATCGCGACTCGCATGTCGCCCTCCGCCTCCCGCAGGAGCTCTGCAGCCTCGTCGTCAGACGTGTCCGCGGCTCGCGCCACGATGCCCGCCGCGCGTTCGACGAGCTTGGCGTTCAGCGGGCGCATCCCCACCATCAGGTTGTCGAACGCGCCTCCCAGACGCACCATCACCGCCGTGGAGAGCGCGTTGAGGGCCGCTTTCTGCGCCGTCCCCGCCGCCAGCCTCGTGCTGCCCGCCAGGACCTCGGGGCCGGTATCCAGCAGCACTCCGACGTCGGCGGCACGCAGCAGCGGAGCGTCACGGTTGTTGGCGATGCCGATCGTGAACGCCCCGAGCCCGCGGGCATGCTCGACCGCCGCCACCGTGTATGGGGTACGTCCGCTTGCCGCCACGCCAACGACCACGTCGCGGGGCCCCAGCCCTGCCGCTTCGACCTCGCGCCGCGCCGCGCTCACGTCGTCCTCGGCGCCCTCCTTGGCCTGCGACTGCGCATCTCCCCCACCCGCCATGAGCAGCACGACGTCCTCGAACCCGAACGTAGGGGCCAACTCCGCCGCGTCCATAACGCCAAGACGACCTGAGGTGCCGGCGCCGACGTAAACGAGGCGCCCGCCTTCTCGCAGGCGTTGCTCCATGCCTTCCGCCGCCCTCGTCAGCTCCGGCGAGGCGTGCCGAACGGCCTCGATGGCCCTCAGGTTCGCATCGGTTACCGCAGCGATGATGCGCTCGGGTGGCCATGTATCGAGGCCGGCGTACCGCGGGTCGACCGCTTCGGTGCTCACCTGTCTCCTCCCGTGTCCGTCCGCCGGGGTTGGCTGGTCCTCGCGCGCTGGTACGTGCGCCAGACGCGTGCGCCCAAGCGCCCGTAGAACGGCCCCAGCGTCGTCCAGTTGATGATCACGTCGGTCACGCCGCGTTCCTTCAGCGTCTGGGCGGCCGACCGGACCAGCGCCAGCCCCAGGCCCAGTCCGCGGACCTCGGGAGCGGTTCCCAGCGGACCCATGCCTGCAGCACGGCCTCCAGGGAACTCGCGTCGCAGCGCATCCGCCCAGTGAAGCCCCGGCGACGTGACCACCTCCCCACCCTGGAACGCGACGCAGAATCCCTTGGCCCGTGCCGATGTCTCAGCGTCCGCCGAGGTCAGCCGCTCTACGGTGAACACCGTGGCGCCGCCGCTCAGGTACGCGGAAAGCTCCTCCGCCCAACGGCCAGGGAAAGTCGACTGCACGAAGGCAAGAGCCGCCTCGGCGTCACCCTCCGTAACGCGCCAGCCTGGGGGCAGCGGCGCAGGCGGAAGCTCCAGCCTCAGATCGAGATGCAGGTCCTGCTCGCATACGGAGAAGCTCGCACCAACCCGCCTGAGCAGGCGCCACGTCGGCGGTGGCGCCTCGAGCGGCGGGCCGGGAAGGAGGTGATCGGCGTCCGAACCGAAGTGGATCTCGGCCGGCGAACCGTGAGAGAGAGCGCGTAGCAACTCGCCCACCAGCGCCGTGCCTATGCCGCGGCCCTGGAGGCGCCTGCGCACTGCGAAGGACGACACCCAGGCCAGGTTCGTCGGCTGCCAGGCCGATACCGGTCGCTTGCCGTGCGCGTAGCCCACGACCTCGTCGTCGAGCACCGCGCCGAGAAGCAGGCTGGGGTCGTGGTGCTTCGACGCTAGTCTCTCCTGCCACAGCGAGAGTTCCAGCGGGTAAGGGTTCGGCTGGGACCAGGCAAGGTTCCAGACGTCCGGCACCGTCAGCGCCTCGTCCTCCGTAAGGGGCCGGATCTCCAGACCGGCTGGTAGCTCTCGCTGAGGGTCGGTTTCGGCTACCGGCCGAGAGGTGCGGGGCACACTCGACCCTCCGGGTCGCTCACCGCTCACCTCAGAAGGCTCGCAGGTCTAGCGCCATGCGGTAGATGTCGCCGCGGTACGCGCTGCGCACGTACTCGAACGGGAGCCCGTCCTCGCCGTACGTCGTCCGCTCCAGCGCCAGCACGGGCACCAACTTGCCGATGCTCAGCAAGCGGCACTCGTTGTCGGTCGGCAACCGGGCAGCTATCGTCTGCCTCGCCCGAGCCGGCTTGATGCCGAACTGCTTCTCCAGGGTGCTGTAGAGGCTGCCCGTGTCCTCGAGAAGCTTGAGCGAAAGACCGGAGAGCCGTGGGGCGAGGTGCGCGTCCTGCAGCGCCAACGGCTCCTCGGTGGCGGTGCGGAGCCTCGTGATCTGCAGCACCTGCACGCCCCTCGCCACCTCGAGCGCACGGGCGGTGTGCTCGTCTGCCGCCAGTCGCTTGGTGGCCAGCAGGCGTGAGCCGGGCTCGAAACCCAGGTTGCGCGCCTCGTCCGTGAAGCCCAGGACCCTGTCTATGACCTGCTCGAGCGGCCTCTGCCTCACGAACGTGCCGGAGCCCTGCCGCTGCTCGACGACGCCGGCGCCAACTAGCTCCTCGAAGGCACGCCTTACCGTCATCCGTGACAGGCCGAGGTCCATCGCGAGCATGCGCTCGGACGGCAGTGCCGATCCGGCGGGCAGCGTGCCCACCTCGATCGCCTGTGTCAGCTGCTCCTTGAGTTGCAGGTACGCCGGGGTGGGTTGAGACTTGTCGATGGCCAGGTCGAGCCCGGCCAGTTGGCCGCCTCTAGAGAGGAGCGAGTCGGCTTCCTCTGCAACGAAAGCGGCGTCACCGACCGTGTCCCGACCCGCGCTACCTGGCATGCGCCCGCGCCCTCCTGGCTTCGCGGCGGTCGACGTGTCGCGCGCCGCTCGGCCGAACGGTGTCTCGTACCACTTCTATACCATCAGCAGGCGGTCCCATGGTGGTTGCTCGGACGGTCGGGGCTCTGTCGCCATCACGTACAAGCCTGAGTACTGATCCTCGCCCGACCGGCCTTCACGTTGCACTTAGACAGGGGCAGCCCTACTTGTGAGTGGTACGCGACTGGTCTATCCTGTTGCTCCATAGCAAGGCATGCAAAACGGGAGGTATAGATGCACCGCAGACCACTACTAATCGTGCTGGCCGCGTCACTGCTGGCTCTGGGGATGGCGTTCGCACAGCCACGTGTCCTCGACTACTCGAGCCTCGGCATCGAGCCAGGGACCGTCGGCGGTAGCGTCACGCTGCCGCTGGGCGCCGCGCCGCCAACGTTCCTCTACTACGCGCAGATCGACAACGCCACCCAGACCCTCACGCAGCAGGTGTTCGACTCGCTCGTCGAGTTCAACCTTCAGACCTACGCTCTCGAGCCGGCGCTGGCAGAGAGCTGGGAGGTCTCGGAAGACGGCACCGTCTACACCTTCCACCTGCGGGAGGGCGTGACCTGGCACGACGGCGAGCCGTTCACGGCCGAGGACGTCGTCTTCACGTACGAGCAGATAATCACGAACCCGGAGGCGCGCGCCGGTGACGCCGCCCAGTTCACGTACACGGTGGACGGCGAGCAGCAGCAGGTGACCTTCGAGGCGGTCGACGACCACACCGTCGTCTTCACGCTGCCCGCGCCGTCTGCCGCGTTCCTCCTCCAGCAGCGCTTCTTCATCATGCCGAAGCACAAGCTCCTCGACTTCACGGTCGAGGGCGGCGCCGAAGCCGGCCAGATAAACAACGCCTGGCCGACCGATGTCGCGCTCTCAGAGGTCGTGGGCACCGGCCCGTTCATGTACGACAGCTACACCCCAGGCCAGCTGGTCGTGCTCAAGCGCAACCCGAACTACTGGAAGCAGGACACGGCCGGCACGCAGCTGCCGTACCTCGACGAGGTCCGCTACCTCGTGGTCCAGGGCACAGAGGCGCAGACCGCGCAGTTCCTCGCCGGCAACCTCGATCAGCTCAACATCTCCGGCGCCCAGTTCCCGAACTTCAAGGACCTGGAGCAGCAGGGTGAGGACTTCAGCGTCGTCGTCAGCGACGCCCTGTTCGGTTCGCCGCCCCACATCGCGTTCAACTTCGACGACCCCACCTTCGGCGAGTTGTTCGGCAACTACGAGTTCCGCAAGGCAATGGAGTTCGCGGTCAACCGCGAGCGCGTTATCGAGGACGTGTACAACGGCCTCGCCACCATCCCGGGCACGCCGACGGCCCCGGCAGACGGGACGTTCTACGAGGACACGACCGACCTCATGAACGACTACGACCTCGAGGCCGCGGGCGCCGCCCTCGACGCGCTCGGCGTGGTCGACTCCGACGGCGACGGCATCAGGAACATGCCAGACGGCGGCCCGAACCTCCAGTTCGGCCTTACGTACGCCTCGGACTCGCAGACGTTCACCGACATCGCCACGATCATCCAGAACGACTTCCGGCAGATCGGGGTTCAGGCCGACCTCGTGGCGGTCCAGAACTCGGCTCTGCTCTCGACGGGCCTCGCGGGCGACTACCAGGCCATCATCGTCGCGCTCGGCAACCAGCCGGATCCCGAGCTGCGCAAGCCCATCTGGCAACCAGGCGGCTCGCTCTACTACTGGCACCGCTCCACGCAGCCGGCCGAGCCGGGCGGCACGCCCAACTTCGACGCCATGGCGGACTGGGAGCGTAGGGTCTACGAGATCTTCGACCAGGGCACGACCATGGTCGACCAGGCGGCGCGCGTCGAGCTCTACAAGGAGTGGCAGCGCCTCAACGCCGAGTACGCCCCGGTCATCATGATCGCCAAGCCGTCCAACATCGCAGCGGTTTGGGACCGCGTCGGCAACTTCGTCTACAGCCTGGGTGTCATACCCGGGTACAACCCGGTGCCGTTCTACACGGTCCAGTGACCTGCGCTAGAAGCTAGTCTCGGCGAAGATGGAGCCGGGCAGGTGAGGCAACCGCCCCACCAGCCCGGCTCCAGCCGGTATTTGGCTAGCCGACCGAGGCCTGGGAGGCCACTTGTTCGTCTATGTCGTCAGGCGCATAGCCGTCATGATCCCGACGCTGTTCCTCGTGTCGGTCGTCTGCTTCTTCATCATCCAGCTCGCACCGGGCTCCTTCACCGACAGGTACCTCGAGGATCCCCGTATGAGCCCTGCCCAGGTGGCTCGAATAAACGAGCAGCTCGGCCTTGACCGGCCTGCCCACGAGCAGTACGTGCGCTGGATAGGCGGCATCATCACCCGCGGAGACTTCGGCTTCAGCTTCTTCGCCAACCGGCCCGTTTGGGGCGTGATAAGCGAAAGGCTGTGGTGGACGATAGTCGTGGCCGGAATAACGATGGGGTTCGCCTGGATCGTCGCGGTGCCCCTCGGCATCTTCACGGCGCTGCGTCGCAACGGGGTGACCGACTTCTTCGCGAGCTTCGTCGGCTACGTAGGTCTGGCGACCCCGGACTTCCTGGTTGCGCTGCTGCTGGTGGCGCTGGTCTTGCAATCGGGCGGCACCAACGTAGGTGGCCTCTTCAGCCCGCAGTACATAGGCCAGCCATGGACGTGGCCGCGGGTCGTCGACTTCCTCAACCACATGTGGATACCCGTGCTCGCCATCGGCACCGGCAGCATCGCCGCCGTCATGCGCCAGATGCGGGCGAACCTGCTGGACGTGCTGAACGCCGACTACGTGCGCACCGCGAGGTCGAAGGGCCTGGAAGAGCGCAAGGTGATAAACCGGCACGCGGTCCGCAACGCCCTCAACCCACTCGTTTCTCTCGCGGGCCTCAGCCTCCCAGAGCTGATAAACGGCACGATCATCGCGAGCATCGTCCTCAACCTTCCCACCATCGGGCCGCTGCTGTACGACTCGCTGATAAACAAGGACCAGTACGTCGCCATGTCGTTGCTCCTGCTCTCGAGCGTCCTGCTGATGGTCGGAAACCTGCTGGCCGACCTCGTCCTCGCGTGGGTCGATCCCAGGATCCGCTATGACTGACTGCCTACTGACGTCGACGGCGTACGCCCGCTGTCGCGTGCCTGCCATGACGTCGTGGGGTGCCGGATGCTAGAGCGCCTGAGGCTCATCAGGTCCAGGCGCGGCGAGCGCGTCGGCCGTTCCCCGCTGGAGCTCGCCTGGCGGCGCTTCCGGAAATCGAAGGCCGGCATGGCGGGCGGCACGGTGCTGATAATCCTCTATCTAATCGCGCTCTTCTCGCAGTTCCTCGCGCCGTACTCGATAATCAGGCAGTACCCCAACGTCTACCAGCCGCCTCAGAGGCTCCACTTCGTAAGCGAGGGCAGGCTCGTATGGCCGTACGTGAGGCCCATGGTCCAGGAGCGCGACCCGGTCACGTTCCGAAGGCAGTGGGTCGAGAACGAGGAAGTCAGGCTGCCATTGCGGCTGTTCGTGCGCGGCGACCCATACAAGTTCCTCGGGTTCGTCCCCGGCGACCTGCATCTGTTCGGCGTCGAAGGCGGAACCTACTTCGCCTTCGGAACCGACCGCTTCGGACGCGACCTCCTGTCCCGCATCCTGGTTGGCTCGCAGGTTTCGCTGACCGTCGGGATAATCGGGATCGTCATCTCGTTCACCGTGGGCATACTGGTCGGCGGGCTCTCGGGCTACTACGGCGGATGGATCGACCAGGTCCTGCAGCGGCTCATAGAGGTCCTGCTGTCATTCCCGCGCCTGCCGATCCTCCTCGCCCTGGCGACCGTCATCCCCTCCTCCTGGCCATCTACCTGGGTGTACGCGGGGATCGTCGCCGTGCTCGCGTTCATCGGCTGGGCGGGCCTAGCCAGGGTCGTACGCGGTCAGGTCCTGGCAGTCCGCGAGGTCGACTTCGTGTCTGCGGCGAGGGCGCTCGGCTCGCGCGATCTCCCCATCGTCGTCAAGCACGTGGTGCCCAACCTGACCTCGTACCTGATAGTCGCCGCCACGCTGGCCCTGCCTGGCTACATCCTCGGCGAGAGCACCCTGTCGTTCCTCGGCCTAGGCATCAAGGAGCCGATGACATCGTGGGGCCTCCTGCTCAAGGACGCGCAGAGCTTCGAGGCGCTGAGGCTCTACCCATGGCTTCTCGCGCCCGGCGCCCTCATCGTCATATCGGTGCTCGCGTTCAACTTCGTCGGGGACGCGCTGCGCGACGCTGCGGACGTGCGGACGCGTTGACGGCCTGTCGCCAACGTCCACCATGACGTGGCTGCGTGCAGCCAGCCAGGCGAACAAACCCGTGACTCCTGGACCGACGTTGCGGGAAGCCCCC
>CAZMFX010000104.1:0-9138 GCA_964565625.1 uncultured bacterium | reverse complement strand
ACGCTGCCGCCGAAGGTCCAGAAGCGGTACTCGACGCCGTCGGCGAGCTCCATGATCTCTTCGGTCGTCTCCAGCTCGACGGTCACGTGAGCGCGGTAGTCGCGGTTCACGGGCGGAGCGGCGTTCGGCGCGTAGCCGAGCACGCCTTCGATCACGGGCAGGTCGGCGACGGGGATCTGGTCCTCGTCGTCGGCGCGCAGCGCCCGCTCGCCCCACGCAGCGTTGATCGTCAGGTCGTGACCGAGATGCTGGTTGGACGTGTCGGCCAGCGTGTGCTGAACGGCCGGGTCCCCCTGCGTGTCGGCCGCGGCGTTGGCTTCGCTCCTGCCGCCGAAGAGGGTCAGCCCGACGGCCAGGAAGACCACCAGGGCCGCGGCTCCGATGATCGCTCCGATGTGCAGGTTGCCTCTGAAGTTCCTCACTTGTTTTCCTCCTATGGCCGTTCCATCGCGGCCTCTCTCGCTTGCGTCCTCGCTCGTGCCTGCGTGCTCAAACTCGGACATCTATGTCCAGGTTAGGTGGGTGGGTAAGGCGTCGGTAAGGGACAGATGTCCACGCGGAGGAGCGGCGGTTCCCGATCAGCGCGCCCCTGACGGGGCTTATGAACCGGGCGACCGGCCCCACCGGTGCTAGCATCCGGCGTGGACCAGGAAGCGAACGACGGGGTACGAACGCTGCTGCGGCGTGAGGAGAGCTACGCCGTGCACACGATCGTCTACGTCGCAGAGAACCCGGGCGCGAGCAGCGCCCGCATAGCCGCTGACCTGCAGTTCCCCCCTGCGTTCCTCGCCAAGGTGCTCGCTCGGCTCTCCAAAGCCGGCTACGTCGAGAGCCGGCCAGGGCGCTCGGGAGGCGTGAAGCTAACGGTCGATCCGGCGGAACTCAGCCTGCTCGACGTGATCCAGACCGTCTCGGGACCCGTTCTCATGGACACCTGCCAGACGAGGCAGCAGTGCGCCACCCAGCAACGCAAGGGCTTCTGCAGCATCAACGGCATGTGGATGCGCACGACCCTGCAGGTGCACGACGCCTTCGGTGGCGTTCGCATGTCCGATCTGGTAGACCCTGACGCACTCGCCCAACTCCGAGAGGAGTTGGCCGCCCGCGACGCAGACCCCAAGGCGATAGACGGCATCGGGGCCTGACGAGGTGAGCGACCTGCCGGGCTGGACACGTGACCAGCGAGCATGGGAGCGTGCCTGGCGCAGGCTCGAGGACCATGCGCGCGGCGTCCGAGACCTCCGCCTGAGGCGGGCCTTCCGTGAGGACCCCGGCAGGTTCGACCGCTTCTCGCGGCTCCTGCAGCTGGTGGACACCGAGGTGCTCGCCGACTACAGCAAGCACCTGATCACAGACGAGACCCTGCCCTTACTGATCGACCTCGCGCGCGCTTCCGGGCTCGAGCGCGCCCGCGAGGCGATGTTTGGGGGCGAGCGCATCAACGTGACCGAGGACCGCCCTGCCCTGCACGTCGCGTTGCGCAACCTCTCCGCCGGCAGCGTTCTGGCGGACGGCGTTGACGTGATGCCAGCGGTGAGGACAGCGCGCGAGCACATGCGCGACTTCACGCGGGCAGTTCACTCGGGCGACTGGCGCGGCTACACAGGCGAACGCATAACGGACGTCGTCAACATCGGCATCGGCGGCTCCCACCTAGGGCCGCAGATGGTCGTGAGGGCCCTGGAGCCGTACGCGCGGGAGGGGATGCGCGTCCGTTTCGTCTCCAACGTCGACGGCGCGGCGATTACGCGGGCTCTCGCCGACCTCGACCCGGCCACGACGCTCTTCCTGGTCGCATCCAAGACGTTCACTACTCAGGAGACGATGATGAACGCCGAGACTGCGCGGAGGTGGCTCCTCGACGCGGCCGGCGACGAATCTGCGGTGTCAAGGCACTTCGTCGCGCTCTCCTCGGCAGTCGACCGTGCGGCGGCCTTCGGCATACCGCCCGGCAGCGTCTTCGAGTTCTGGGACTGGGTCGGCGGCCGCTACTCCCTGTGGTCTTCCATCGGCCTCTCGATCTGCCTGGCCACCGGCTACGCCACGTTCGAGCGGCTTCTCACCGGGGCCAACTCTCTCGACGAGCACTTCCGTACCGCGCCGCTCGAAGAGAACCTGCCCGTGATCCTCGGCCTGCTCGCCGTGTGGTACGTGGACTTCCTGGGCTCGCAGACGCGTGTGGTCCTTCCGTACGACGAGTCGCTCGAGCATCTGCCCGCCTACCTGCAACAGCTGGACATGGAGTCCAACGGCAAGGGTAGGCGCCGCGGCGGCGAACCCGTCACGTACCGGACCGGACCGGTCGTGTGGGGCGAGCCGGGCACCAACGGGCAGCACGCCTTCTACCAGCTCCTGCACCAAGGAACGGTGCTCGTGCCCGCCGACTTCATAGGCTTCGCCAAACCGCACCATGGGCTTACGGAGCATCACCGCGCGCTCCTCGCCAACCTCGTCGCCCAACCTCAGGCGCTCATGCGCGGGCGCACGCTCGAGGAGGCGGGGTCGGGTACGGTGGCCGCGGCCAAGGTCTTCCCCGGCGACAGGCCGTCCACCACGTTGCTGTTCCCCCAACTGACTCCCGAGGCGCTCGGGGCCATCATCGCTCTCTACGAGCACGAGGTGTTCGTGCAGGGCGTCGTCTGGGACGTCAACTCGTTCGATCAGATGGGCGTCGAGCTCGGCAAGGAGCTGGCGAAGGATGCGCTGCCAAGGCTGGCGAAGGATGCGCCAGCAGGGGGCGAGGGCGAGCTCGACTCTTCAACGGCAGGCATCATCGATTACCTGAGGCGCCACGCCGCCAAAGAGTAGGGACCCGGTCGTCCGCCACCCTTCGGATCGCCTGGAGCGTGTAGATTCGTAACCCATGGCGAAGAAGAAGTCGAAGTCGGCGGGTAAGTCCGCCAAGCAGCGCGTCGCTACCGGGAAGCAGGAGACGGCCGGCGCCGCTGCTGACAAGCCTGTGAGCCGTTCGAAGTCGAGCGTCACGGCACGTGTCCGCGGCGACCGGAGGCGCAAGCAGCAGCGGTTGAACGTCGCTATCGGCGCAGGCATCGCGACCGTCGCCGTGGCGGCGATCGCGGCGCAGTTCATCCTGGAGGCGAACCGTCCGGGCGAGAAGTTCGCGAGCCTGGGCAACGTCCACCTGTTGTCGCTCAACTCGCCGCACGTTCCTTACAACAGCGACCCACCGACGTCGGGACCCCACATGCCGAGCCTGGCGCCGTGGGGCTCGCACTTCGAGCTGCTGCCAGACGAGTACGTCGTGCACAACATGGAGGACGCAGGCGTTGTGCTCTGGTACGACATGGGCACGCCAGAGGAGAACGCCGAAAGGGTCGCCAAACTGGAAGAGGTGTCCCGCGGCTACAACCGCATCATCATCGTCCCACGCGAGGACCTGGGCAACCAGTACGTGCTCACGGCGTGGCAGCGGCTGCAGCGCTTCGACGACATAGACGAAGAGGGCATGCGCCGGTTCATCGACGCCTACGAAGGCATAGACCACCACCCGCGTTGATCGCCAAGAGAAGGGCCGGTCGAGTCGACCGGCCCTTCGCTCCAGCTAACCGCGTATCTAGCCCGGTCTCGACTCAACCGCCATCGGCATCATCCGCAGGTTCGGCGGGCGGCACCGGCTGTTGAGCCGGCTGCGCCTCTACCTGCTCGCGCGCCGCCATGAGCAGGTCCATGGCCTCGTTCAGCTCCTCCTGTGCGGCTGCGGCCTCGTCCTGCGCGCCCTCGACGCCCTCCAACGCGGCGAGGCTGTCGCCTATCGCCATGAGGCGCTCCTCGAGGGCGATGAGGCTGTCGCGCATCATCGCCATCTGGGTGGCGTCGAACGTGGCCGCGCCGGGAGGCACGGCGCCCACACCTGACGTGTTCACGGCGACCTGCGGGTTGGGAACCACCATCACGTCGAGGGGCACCTGCTCGACAGGGGTACCTGTGACGAAGATGGTGTGGCCACGGCCGTTCGTCAGGCCCGCGTCCGTCAGGTCGAACAGCACGGCCTCGGAGCCGGCGGCGCGCAGCTGCAGCGTCGCCTCGGCCGGGACGATGCGCGCGAAGCCGCTCACCTCGCCGTAGCCGACCGTCTGCAGGACGTCCACCTCGCCGTCGGCCCGCACGGCCACCAGGTCGAGTGCCTCGGTGCCAGGAGCCAGGTGAGCGATGCGGACCTCGGCCTCGTCCTGCGTGATGGCCGCGGTCGTGCCGTCGCTTATGACCAGCGTGCGGAACGAGTACTGGTCGTCTTCGTCGCCGGTGAAGAGCCCCTCGAGCCACTCGAAGAACCCTTCGTTCTCCTGTGCTTCCTCCCGCGGCGGCACGACGCCTATCAGGGCGATCGTGTAGTACTCGCCGCCGAACGGGTCGAGGGCCACGGTCGGGATGTCCGTCTCGGCGCCGTCGGCAGCTTCGTCATCTGCCGACTCGACGCCGGCCAGAGTCACCGCGACCTCGTAGCCAACCGCCTGGACCGGCACGTACTCGCTCATCTCGCCGTAGGCCAGACCGGAGAACTCCTGCGGCTGGACGTTCTCCTCACCGCTGGTCAGGACTATGCGCTCGACCTGCGCGTTGGGAGCGGCGTGCAGGAACCGGACCATCGCCTGGTTCGCGTCGGGCACCGGCTGCTCTGCCGGCGGTGCGGCAGCGAACGCTGCGCCCATCAGCACGCCTAGCAGAAGCACGGCAGTAGACCTGCATACGGTTCTTCCGTTCATGTGTTCCTCCAAGTTCCGGGGTGGCGCGAATCGGCCAGGTGCGGACGACGCAGCGCCATCTGCCCTGCGGGCCACCGGCGAGCCTGCTCGGTGGCCACGACTCGTGCTCATGACGTTAGAGGCGGGGTGTGAGCGGCTGACGGCCCGCCGATGAGAACGCCCGTCATCGGGTCGCGGCGGAGGGGGAGCCGGACTCTCGCTGCTCGCGGACCGACCGCGCGCCGGTGGAATATCGTCCTCGTGTGGCTACCTTCGAGGAGATGGACGCGGTGGCACGCTCGTTGCCGGAGGTCGAGGCGTTCCTTTCGGCGGCAGGCAGGCCCGAGTACAAGGTTCGCGGCAAGGCGTTCCTGCTGATGCGTCCACCACGCAAGGACGCCGTAGACCCCGACACCGGCGAGCTGATGGACGACGTGCTCATGTTCCGGACGGTCGGGCTGGCGGGCAAGGAGGCGTGGCTGGCCAAGGAGTCCCTGCCGCTCTTCACGACCCCTCACTTCAACGGCTGGCCGGCCGTTCTCTTACGCGCACGTGACCTGGACGAGGTGCAGCTCGATGTCCTGCGTCAGCTGGTCGTTGACGCTTGGGTTGCCCAGGCGCCCAAGAGCCTCGCCAAACAGCTCGAAGAAGCCTCCTCATGACGCCAGGTCGAGACGACCGCATCACGGCCAACCTGCCGAGCAACGACCTGAACGCGACCGAAGCCTTCTACGCGCGCCTGGGCTTCGAGACAGCGTTCAAGGACGACGGCTGGATGATCATGCGCTCAGGCGGGCTCGAGCTGGAGTTCTTCCCGATGAAGCTGGACCCCAGGCGGAGCGCATTCAGCGCCTGCATACGTGTCGACGACCTGAATGCGCTTCACGCGCGGTTCGCGGCGGCCGCGCTTCCCGGGGACGACCGTTCGATCCCACGCATGACCCAGCCTGTCGTCCAGCACGGCCTCAGGATGTTCTTCCTCGTGGACCTCGACGGCAGCCTGCTGCGCTGCATCGAGAACCCGCGCGTCACGCGCCCAGGGTAGAGAGCCCGTTCACGACCATCTGAACCGCCAGCATGATCAGCAGCATGCCCATGAGGCGCTCCATCGCCTGGAGGCCTCTCTCCTTGAGCAGCCGGAGCAGCAGCGGCGCCGCCATGAGGACGGCCGCGGTACCCAGCCAGGCGATCAGCAACGCCGTCACCCACTTGCCCAGGCTGCCGGGCTCGCTGCGCGCGAGCAGGATGACCATCGCCATCGCAGACGGGCCGGCGATCAGCGGAATGGCGAGCGGCACGATGAACGGCTCGCCGCCCGCCTGGTAGCCCATGACGCCGTCCGCACGCGGGAACACCATGCGCAGGCCGATGACGCCGAGAACTATGCCTCCGGCGATGGCAACGCTCTCCTCCTGCAAACCGAGGAAGCCGAGGATCTGCTGCCCGAAGAGGAGGAAGAAGAGCAGTACGGCGAGCGCGATCACGAGCTCGCGGAGCACGACCTTGCGCCTGCGGTCCTTGTCGACGTCCTTCAGGAGGGTCAGGACGAGCGGGACGTTCCCGAACGAGTCCATCACGAAGAACAGCAAGACGGCCGCCGGCCAGACGCCGGCCCATGGGTCCATGGCGTGAGGATAGAGGTAGCGGCCACGAAGCGTGGCGGCGCGTTCCCGGCTACTCGCCTTCGTACCGTCCTACGCCACGGCACACGCTCTCGAGCACGACCGTCACCCCGTCTGACGTCTCGCCCTCGACGGTGAACGAGGCGCTCTCGCCGTCGTCCACCACCGTCACCTCTCCCTGACCCATGTCTACGGCCGTGTTGATCATGTAGACGACCCCATCGTCCGAGATGTCACCGAAGCCGATGAGTAGCTCCGACACGCCCTCTGGAAGCGTGCCGTCGGGCCCTGGGTGGTTGAGCTGGACGATGCTGGGCGCCGATGCGGGGTCCTCCGCGTAGTACTGGAGCGCGAAGGTCCCTGGGCCCATGTAGCCGAAGCCGCAGAGGAACATGGGCACGTCGGTGAGAACGTACTCGCCGTCATGATCCCCACCGGTGAGCGTGAACCTGATGTCACCCGTGGAGCCCTGTGCTTGGCCCAACGTCCATACCGCAGCGAGTATGACGGCGCCAAGGACGCGTTGTGGGAGGTGAAGGCGCCGGGCGGACGGTTGCCCGAGCGTGTTCATGGCGAGACTCTAGACCCGCGCGCGCCCGGCTGCAAGATGCCGTCTGCCCTACCTCTTCACCTCAGCCCGTCAGTCGCCCGCCAGGTCGAGACCCCGCTCCCTCGCGACCTCAACCGCCCTCTCGTAGCCGGCGTCCGCGTGCCGCATCACCCCCGTGCCCGGGTCGTTGAGGAGCACGCGCGACAGGCGCTCTGCCGCCTCGTCCGACCCGTCGGCCACCGTCACCTGACCGGAATGCATCGAGTAGCCCATGCCAACGCCGCCTCCGTGGTGGAAGCTCACCCAGGCCGCCCCGGAGGAGGCGTTGAGCGCGAAGTTCAGCAGCGGCCAGTCCGCCACGGCGTCTGACCCGTCGCGCATCGCCTCGGTCTCGCGGTAAGGGCTCGCGACGGAACCGGCGTCGAGGTGGTCGCGGCCTATGACGATCGGCGCGCTCACCTCACCGGAGCGCACTAGCTCGTTGAACCTCAGGCCGGCGCGGTCACGCTCCCCGTACCCGAGCCAGCAGATGCGCGCGGGCAGCCCCTGGAACTCGAAGCTATTCACGCCATCGGTGAGCCAGCGCCGCAGGTGCTCGTCCTCGGGGAACAGTTCAAGGAGCGCGCGGTCGGTGCGGTAGATGTCCTCGGCGTCGCCCGACAGCGCCACCCAGCGGAAAGGCCCGCGACCCTCGCAGAACTGGTCGCGTATGAAGGCGGGCACGAAACCGGGGTACGAGAAGGCGTCGTCGAAGCCGCCCCGCTTCGCGAACGCGCGCAGGTTGTTGCCGTAGTCGAACGCCACCGCGCCGCGGCCCTGCATGTCGACGATCGCCCGGCAGTGCTCGGCCATCGCGTCGAGTACACGGCGCTCGTACGCTGCAGCGTCAGACGAGCGAGCGTCAGCCGGGTCCTCATCAGGCTCGAGCGGCGGCACGTAGCCGTACATGGGGTCGTGCGCGCTCGTCTGGTCGGTCACCAGGTCGGGCGTGAAGCCGCGGCGCACCAACTCGGGCATGACTTCCGCTGCGTTACCGAGGAGGCCGATCGAGAGCGGAGACTTCGCAACCTTCGCGTCTTCTGCCCGCCTGAGAGCGTCGTCCAAGTCGTCTGTCCAAACGTCGAGGTAGCGGGTCTCGATGCGCCGCTCTATCCGCGCCCTGTCTACCTCGACGACCACCGCCACCCCGCCGTTCAGGGTGACGGCTAGCGGCTGCGCTCCCCCCATCCCCCCAAGACCCGCCGTCAGCGTGATCGTGCCGGCCAACGAGCCCCCGAAATGCTTACGGGCGGCGGCGGCGAAGGTCTCGTACGTGCCCTGGAGGATGCCCTGGGTGCCGATGTAGATCCAGCTGCCGGCGGTCATCTGGCCGTACATCATCAGCCCGGCCCTGTCGAGCTCGTCGAAGTGCTCCCACGTCGCCCACTTGGGCACCAGGTTGCTGTTGGCGATGATCACGCGCGGCGACTGCGGGAACGTGCGGAACACGCCGACCGGCCTACCAGACTGGACCAGCAGCGTCTCGTCGCCTTCCAGACGGTCGAGGACCGCGACGATCCTGTGGAAGTCATCCCACGTGCGCGCCGCCTTGCCGCGACCGCCGTAGACGATCAGGTCATCGGGCTTCTCGGCGACCTCCGGATCCAGGTTGTTCATCAACATCCGCTTGGCCGCCTCCTGGATCCAGCCCTTGGCTGTCCTGCTGGCCCCTCGCGGCGCTCTCACTGTGTGCTGTTCTCCCATGGCCGTCATCATGAGCCACTCTCCCCCGGCACCTCCAGCGCGGTACCAGGAACGCGTGTCCCGGGTTCGCCGGGAAGCGCTCCCCTAGCGACCCTCGGTGCCCGGCACTAACTTCTGTCGCTAGCGGCCTGGGCGGCGCGGAGGAGGTTCCGGACGTGAACGGGTACGTACGCTTACAGGAAACATCGGATGGGGTTGGAAACGCCGGTAAGCCGAGGGTGGAGCGAAAGGTACGCCTCGCTGCGTGGCTGATCACGGTGCTGCTGCTGTGCCTCGCTTTCGCGACGGCCAGGGCTCAGAGCCCGGGCAACCGACATGCGCTGACGTCATCGGCGCTGTGGGAAGCCCAGCTGCAGTACCAGCAGGCGCGCATCGCCGCTTGGCACGCCGCCATCAGGGTGGCGGCAGAGCAGAAGGCGGCCGAGGAACGGGCAATCATCAGGGCGCAGAGGGAGTATCAGAACTCCAGGTCCCTCTCTTGGTGGCGCACGCATACCGACGTGTACGCCGGAGCCCAGTG
>CAZMFX010000103.1:0-9155 GCA_964565625.1 uncultured bacterium | reverse complement strand
GAGCGTCTCCTCGGATATGAGCACCTGCTTGGCTGGCGGCATGTGCTCCAGCGTCCGCATGTTGTGCAGGCGGTCGGCCAGCTTGACGAGGATGATGCGCACGTCGCTGACCATGGCCAGCAGCATCTGGCGCAGGTTCTCCGACTGCTCGTCGTGGTAGACGCGCACGGCCAGCTTGCTTATCTTGGTCTCGCCCTCGACGATCCGCCTTACGGTGGCGCCGAAGCGCTCCTCTATCTCCTCGAACGTCGCCTCGGTGTCCTCTACGGTGTCGTGCAGCAGGCCCGCCTTGAGGGCGTCGACGTCAAGGCGCATCTCGGCGAGGATCTCGGTCACGGCCACGGGATGCGTGATGAACGGGTCGCCCGACCGCCGCTTCATGCCGCGGTGGTGCCACTCCGCGAAGGCGTAGGCCTCCTGAACGCGGAGCTGGTCCTCCTTGGAGAGGTAGCTAGTCGCGGCCCTTAACCCGTCAGGCACGCTGATCACAGCCGTGTCCATCAGACCGCGAGTGTATCACCGCGTACTGGATTCTCACGATGGCCACGGTGTATATGGGTTCACCGTTCGGTTAGTGTGCCATCACGTTATGCCACGCACCGGATCCTCAGTTTCTACCGCCGGCTTCACCGGTTTCCACCCGGACGGCTTCCGCTTCTTCACAGAGCTGCACCTCGACAACTCGCGCGAGTTCTGGGAGGCCAACAAGGAACGCTACTTGGAGCACGTGCGCGCCCCGCTCGAGGCGCTGGCAGCCGAGCTGGAGGGCGCGTTCGGCGAGTGGCACGTCTTCCGCCCGTACCGCGACCTGCGCTTCACGAAGGACAAGCGGCCGTACAAGGAGCGCGCCGCCATCCAGTTCGGTGGCCGCGGCCCCGGCGCTGTTGGCGGCCAGTACCTGCAGATCGGCAAGGAAGGCCTGTTCATCGGGGTAGGCAGCTACCACTTCCATCCCGAGCACCTGAAGCTGTACCGGCGGGCCGTGGCCGACGAACGCCTTGGAGGCCAGCTCGAGGAGATCGTTTCGCAGGTCTCCGCGAGCGGCTACGGCCTCGTAGGCGAGACGCTGAAGCGCGCCCCACAGGGCTTCACCGAGGATCACCCGCGCGTTTCGTTGCTCAAGCGCAAGGGGATCGCTCTCAGCGCCCAGTACCCCGCCGAGGAATGGATGTACGAGCCGGCCGCGCTGGAGCGCGTGGCCCGCGTGTTCGCGGACGGCGAGCGGCTGTCGGCCTGGCTGCGGGCGCGAATGGCATAGGCCTTTTTGCTTGCGGTGCCACTATGGCCGGCGCCGATAGCAGGGGCAAGCGGTGGCGCTGTGGCCGGTGTCGATAGCTGCGCCAGAGCCCCCTCACACATGTCTTCTTGCTCGGGGTGCCACTATGGCTTTCGCCGATAGACGTCCGAATGAGTACTCGTCCTGGACGCTGTCTTGGACACGTGACTATCGGGCTGAGCCATAGTGGCACCCTGCCCGAAAAGAGACATGGCATGCTCCCCGCCCGGCGCTCTCAAACCCGGCCCGACGCCGGCGCGCCCCGTCACGCACCCCGCTCGCGGCCCTCAGACACGCACCCGTAGGAACCTAGACCGCCCGTCGCGCCAACAGCAGCAGCCCCAGCACCACGAAAACGATGTTCCCGAGCCACGCGCCCAGCCACACCGGCATGGCGCCTGTCTGGGCGAACAGCTGGCCGAACGTGTAGAAGAGGTACCAGACGAGGGTCACCACGAGGCTCAGCCCGAACGCCACCCCACGCGTGCGGGCGTAGCTCAAAGACAGCGGCACGGCCACCAGCAGTAGCGCGAGGTTCGTGAACGGCTCGGCGAGCTTGCGTTGCAGCAGGACGCGCGTCTGGCGCCTGTCGGATGCGGACAGGAACTGGTTCTCGGCATCGCGCCGTAGGTCGGTCAGCGACCGGCTGTCCTCGAACCCGCCTCCAGAGAAGCGGGCGATCAGGTCCTCCTCGGTGTACGAGGTCGTCACCGTGAGCGTCTGGTTCTGGTCGGGCGGGACGTTGCGCAGGCGCACCAGGTTCGCCAACGTCAACGCCGGATCGGTGAGCTCAGAGTCGAGCGCCCCCAGGTCCAGGCGATCGATGCGGTAGCCGCGCAGCACCAGGTCGGTGTCGAGGAAGACCGCGGAGTCGGCGCGCAGCAGCGTGAGGGTGTCACCTTCCCAGCGCTCGATCCTCACGCCCTCCATGCCGTTGCCGCCGCTCGTCGTGCTCTCGAAGTGGAGCAGGAAGTCGTCTATCGGCAGGTTCTGTTGGGCCAGGCGGAAGAGGCCGGAGCGTCCGGCGGTCAGCTGCCAGTACACCTGGGCGACGCGGCCGTTGGTCTCGGGTATCACCCACTGGTTGACCGCCAGGACCACGAGCGCGCTCACCGCGCCAAGGCCGACGAACGTGAACGCGGTGCGGCGCAGGGGGACGCCGCCGGCCTGCATGGCCAGCAGCTCGTTCTCGCTCGCAAGGCGGCCGAGCGCCACCAGCACGGCGAGCACCAGCGCGATGGGCAGCGTCTGGACGAGCGCCTGGGGCAACTGGAGGGCGAGCCAAGCGAGCAGCTCGGGGATCGGGGTGCCGACTATGTACTGCAGTCGCGGGATGGTCACCGAGACAACGGCCAACGACGCGTACAGCAGGAGGCCGAATAGGAACGGCGGGACGCCCTCCCGCAGCACGTAGCGGTCCAGCACGTTCACGGCCGACGGCGCCCCATGGGCGGCAATGATACCTGCGTCTGCAGGGCCGCCCGTCGCCGCCGCGCGCCGCGCCACACGGGGTCGCGCCGATACCTACTCCTCCGGTCGCCGCTCCAGGTCAATTGCGAACGACGCCGACCACGCGCCGCGGTCGTTCTGGTAGCCGACCGTCAGCGAGCCGCAGCAGGTGATGAACGTGAGGTCGAGGCCGTGGACGCTCAGCTGCGGCAGGCCGCCAGTCAGGATCGTGGGTGCGATGTCGAAGCCGATGAACGGCCGCAGCTCCAGCGACTGGAAGGCGAACGGTACCGCGGCGGAAAGCTCGAGGCGGCGCAGACCCACCGGGTCGCGCAGGCCGTGCAGCGCCTCGGCGCGCAGGGCGAACGTGCCGTGCGGGACGATGGGACCATCGGCGCCGGGAACCACGGCCGGCCAGCCGGCGCGTTGGCCCTCGACCACGTAAGTGACGTACGAGTCGCGCCCCGACTCGGGCGAGAGGACGCCAGCCAGTTGGGCGGCGACGGACGCGTCGACGGTCCAATCGCCTGCGACGTACTCCACGCCCGTCTCGGCCAGCGCCGACACGTAGCCGGCAGGCTCTCCCCTAACCGGGATACCGTCGTGCGTCCCGCTCGCGCCCACGTAACCGCTGAGCGTGCTGCCGTCCTCCCACGTGACAAGGCCGCCAGCCACGCGCACCGACGCCCGCGTGCGGGACAGCGGGCTGAGCCTGTCGACGTCGACGAACGGCGATGTCCCGTTGGTCAGCCACGTCTCGTAGCTCAGCGACGCCGTGACCGGTGCCAGCGTGAACGACCAGCTCGGGTTGAGGCGCACACCCCACTGGCGCTCGTCCTGCCTCGGGTACCAGGTCGTCTGCGCCGCGGCGTCGACGGTGAAGGTACCCACAGGCGTCTCGCCCGTGCTGGTCGTTATGCGCGCCGCTAGCCCCAGGCGGCTCCCGAACACGTCCGTCTGCGTGGGCTGGCCGGCCGGCGACACGGCCGTGACCGCGGCGAACGCCTCGGCGCCAACGGACCCGCCGATCTGCGGCACGGGCACGTTCGCCTCCAGGCCGGCTCTGGCCTCGTTCTGCGCCTTGCGTGCGGGCTCGGCCCCGGTACGGGCACCCAGCTCCAGCTCGAGCCACGGCGTCAGGCCGTGAGTGACGTCGACGGTCATGAGCGGCGCGCTGCCCTCGAGGCCGAACGTCGTGACAATCTCCGTGCCCTCGTTCTGCTCCGCGGCGTGCACGAGGACCACGACGCCGGTGGGGTGCTCGGGGTCGAGGCCCGTGGCGCCAACGTCGAGCGTCGCGCCCTCACCCAGCGGCAACCCGACGAGCCGCGCGCCGATGCCCGTCCCGGGCAGCGAGGGGTCACCACGGTCGGAGACGTTCTGGAAGCGGAACGGCAGCGTGAAGCGCTCGAGGCTCTCCTCCGTTACCGATATGCGCTCGTTCAGCGGGACGCGCAACGCCCCTACCCGCAGGAACCCGCCCCTCAGCACGGCGGACCTTGTGGAGAGGTCGACGGTTGCGCTCGACCCCTCGATGGCGTACGGAGGGGCCTCCATCCCGATGCAGGTGGTCAGGTCGGGCTCCTCGACGCTCAGCTTGTCGCCGACGAGGGCGGCCGTAGATCCGCTGACGGCGAAAGCGACGCTGTTCAACGTGAACCCGACGAGGTCCATCTCGCCTGACAACAGGTCCAGCTCGATGCTCTCGGCGCCCCCAGAGTAGTCGGGGCCGGCCACCGTCGCCTCCTGCAGGACGAGCACCTCGGTCGTCGCCGCCAGGTGCTGGGCAGTGAGCCGCAGCTCGCCCCAAATGAGCTCCGGAGAGTCCGCCCGCAGCCCCAGCTCGGAGCTCAAGCCGGTCACCGTCACCTCGTCGGCGAACACGGTCCACTCGCCACCCACGGCCGTCACGCACACCCCGCCGTAGAAGAGGACCTCGTCAGCCTCTGGCATGCTCCTGAACTGCTGGTAGTAGACGGCCAGGTAGTCGGGCACCGTCACCTGCGAGGTCGTGGGCCCCGGCGAGCACTGTGCGGCCGCGGTGCCGACAAGCAACGCGCACAGCAGGCTGGCGAGCGCGCGCAGCGTCGCGCTCCCCTTGCGGTCGGGGCTCACCGCCTAAAGATAGGCCCTACAGGTAGGCGCTGAAGCGACGCAGCAGCGCGGGGCTGACCTCGGTGGCGGCCGCGTACACGTACTCCTCACCGCTCAGCTTGGGCTGCAGGTGCAGGTGGCCGCCCGCCGCGGGCGAGCGCATCGTGAACACCGCGCCCGCGTACGTGTAGCGGCCGTCGAGCAGGACGTCTCCCGTCACGACGTCGAGAAGCAGGCGGTCGGCGTAGAAGTCGGGCTCCGACCCCTCGACCCCGCCGTCGAAGACCATCACGTCCTCATCGGCGTAGTACTGAAGCGAGCCGGCGGTCACCGTGAGGCCGTCGCGCTCGAGCCACAGGTCGCCGCTGGCGCTCAGGACGCTCTCCTGCAGGTCGACGTGCATCTTCTCCGCCCGGAAGTTCCCGAACTCGCCCTTCACCACGACGCCCCAGGCATCGATGAACCCGCCCTCTACGTACTTGATGACGCCCGCCTCGACCTCGACCTTGGTGCGGGCGTCGTAGATCCTGCCGCCGTCCGGCAACGTGGTAAGGCCGGTGGTGATGTCGAAAACCTGCCGCCCGTGGGAGGTGATGACGAGGGCGGCGAAGGCCTCTCCTACCGTCTCGTCCTGAGCCGGCAGCCCTTCCTGAGCGAGCCCCGGAGAGAGCAGAAGCAGCGTCCCACACGCGAGGATTAGGCATCTCCAACGCACGGTGGCGAGTCTACCTACCGGCGGAGTGAGAACACCGCACTACGCTTCACAGTCACTTCTCTGGGCCCAGCGTGTAGACGTAGCTCCTGTCGAAGGGGCGTTCAGAGAGCAGCTCGAGCGCGGTCTGCAGCTCCGCTCCCATGACGCGGTCGACGACGTCGGAGACGCTCTGGTAGATGCCGAGCGACTGGAACGTCATGCCGAGCGACGTGAGGCGGCCGAGCGGCGTCTCTGCCCTGAGCGTCAGCCCGGTGGCGAGCTTGCGCTGCGCGCGCCGCCACTCCTCCGGCGTTGGCGGGTCGTCCTGGACGCCGCGTACGACCTCCAGGTAGCGCTGGATCACCTTCTCCGACCGTTCTGGCCCCACGTTCACGTAGCCGGTGAAGGCGCCGTGGTCCTCGCTCGCCTCGTGTCCCAGGCTGGCGTTGTCCGCCAGCCCCGTGTCGACCAGCTCCCAGTAGAGCCTCGAGCCCGACCCGTCGCCAATGACGTTGCCGAGCACGGCGGCCGCGAACCTGCGGGGGTCGGTCAGCGCCACGCCGGGGGCGTAGTAGGCGACGTGCACGCGGTTCAGCTTCCCGTTGGTGATGCCGTCCCTGCCCGTCGTCGTCTGGGCTGGCGGGCGCAGGCGGGGCGCGTCGAAGGCCGGCCATGAGCTGGTTATCTCCTCCGCCTGAGCCAGCACCGCGTCCCAGTCGTAGCGTCCGGCGACCGCGAGGACCAGGTTGGCCGGCGAGTAGCGGCGTTCGAAGTAGCTCATCATCTGGTCGCGCTGCAGGCCTCCGACGCTCTGGGTGCTGCCCAGCACGCTGTTCCCCAGCGGGTGACCTCCCCAGAACTTGGGAGAGGAGAGGTCGAAGACGTGGAAGGACGGGCGATCCTCGTACATCGCGATCTCCTCGAGGATTACCTTCTTCTCTACGTCGAAGTCCTCCTGGCGCAGCGACGGCCGCATCAGCTGCGACAGAAGGTCGATGAGCATGGGCAGCCTGTCGGGCAGTACGGACCCGTAGTAGACGGTGCGTTCCTCGCTGGTGAAGGCGTTGTAGTTGGCGCCCAGCTCGTCGAATGTGCGGTTTATGTCCTCGGCGGTGAAGCGATCGTTGCCCTTGAAGACCATGTGCTCGAGGAAGTGCGACACGCCCGACACGTCCGGCGTCTCGTCACGCGCGCCAGTGTGCACGAAGAAGCCCGCCGCCACGCTGGCCGCCCCATGGTTGTGCTCGCCGATGACGGTCAGGCCGTTGCCCAGCACCGCCTTGTCGAAGCGGAGCCGTGGGGCCAGTGGGTGCGCTTCGGAGTCGTGCTCTGCCCTTGCAGCCGCGCCGCCCACCCCGCTCACGAGCCCGCTCCCACCGGCACAGCCGCCGGCCCGAGCGTCACGACGGTCGGGTCGGGGACGGGGTGCGAGGCGACGTACTCGTTGACGTCGGAAAGCGACACGCTCTCCACCTGGGCGGTCACCTCGGCGAGCGTGCGTGGCGCCCCCAAGTTGAAGGTGTCGGAGGCGAGGCGGCCGGCCGTCGCACCCGAAGATTCGCCCTGCATGACGAGGCTGGAGAGGATGCCGGTCTTGGCGCGTTCGAGCTCGTCTGCGGTGACGCCGCGTTCCAGCCGCTTGAGCTCGGCGAGGAACACCTCGAGCGTCTCGTCTGCGCGCTCCGGTGTCGTGCCCGCGTACCCGATCGTGTAGCCGAAGCCCCTCAGGTACCGGGCGAACGCGCTGACCGAGTAGACGAGCCCGCGCTTCTCGCGTACTTCCGTGAAGAGGCGCGAGCCCATCGAGCCGGAGAGGACGTTGAGGGCGACCGCGTAGACGTACGCCTCCCACGTGCCCTGCGCTGGCCCCGGGTACGCCAGCCCGATCTGTACCTGGGAGGTCTCGGCGTCGACGTGGCTGCGGCCGGGCCTGGCGGTCTGCACTTTCGGCGTCTCGCGCCCCTCTCCGGTCCACCTCCCGAACGCGTCTAGAACAACGTCCTGCACGCGTTCCCAGTCGGCGCCGCCGGCCAGTGCGAGCACGGCGCCGGACGGAGCCAGGTTGCGCCGCGCCTCTTCCCTCACCGAACCCGGCGTGAGCGCAGCGATGCCCTCCGCCGTGCCGAACGGGCTGCGCCCCTGCGGGCTGGTCACGAAAGTCCTGACGAGCAGGTCGAACATCTTGGTCGCAGGTGCGTCCTCCAGCGAGTGGAGCTCCTGCAGAGCCACCTCGCGCGAGGCCTCGAACTCGGCATCGTCGAACCGCGGGTCGATGACGACAGACGCGAGCAGCGGCAGCGCGTTCTCCAGCTCGGAGGCGAGGAACGACGCGCTCATCCCGGAGTTCTCCCGGCCGACGCTGTTGCTCCACCTGACGCCCAGGTCCTCGAGGGCGCCGGTCAGCTCGCGCGAGTCGAGGTCCCCCGCGCCTCGCTGCATCCACTCCTGCATGACGTTCGTGGTGCCGGCCAGGCCTTCGGGGTCGGTCGCGGAGCCATATGGCATGACGAGCGTGGCGCTGATAGACGGCAGCCACGGCATCGCCTCGTATACGAGCGTCAGTCCGTTCTCCAGCTTGGCGACGAGCGGATGGCGTGCGCCGTTCGCCTCGTCGTCTGCGCGGTCTTCTATCGACATGGGCGCGAGTATATCCGCGGGTATCGCCGTTTCCTGTCGGCCGCTTCGCTGCGGTTCGGGGCGCGGGCGGGTCGCTGGGCGTCCGCTGCGTTCAGGCCCCGCGCAGGCTGTGGTTCCGGCCGGGGCAGGAGGCTGGGCGTTCGCTGCAGTTCAGGCCCCGCGCAGGCTGCTGAGCGCCTTCGCCAGGTCTCCGCTGCCCGCCAGGCTCGTGCCAACCAGCACGGCGTCTGCCAGGCCGACAACTCTCTGCAGGTCCTCGCGCGTCCGGTACCCGGACTCTGCGACCAGCACGCCGTCGAAACCGTCGTCCCTGGCGCGGGCGAGCAGCCTTGGCGCGGTCGCCAGGTCGACCTTCAGCGTGGTGAGGTCGCGGTTGTTGACGCCGATAACCTGGGCGCCCGACTCGAGCGCGATCCGCAGCTCCTCATCGTCGTGAACCTCCACCAGGGCGCCAAGGCCGAGCTCGTGTGCGGCCCGCAGGAAGCGCCCCGTCGCCTCGCCAAGCACGGCGACGATGAGCAGCACGGCGTCGGCGCCGACCGCACTGGCCTCGAGGAGCTGGTCGGTGTGGACTGTGAAGTCCTTGCGCAGCAGCGGCACGTAGCGCGGCCAATCCCGCCTGTCATTGGCCACTTCCGCGAGATGCGAGAGCTCGCCCCCGAAGTGGCGCGGCTCCGTGAGCACGCTTATGGCGGCCGCGCCACCCTGAACGTACTGCCGGGCGGCCGTGATTGGGTCCAGCGGCGCTATGGCGCCCTGCGAGGGGCTGGAGCGCTTGACCTCGGCGATCACGTTAAGCGCGGTGTCGCCTCTCGCGCCGTTCGCCGCGGTGAGGGCGGCCAGGAAGGCCTCGCGTCCAGTGGGGTCGGGCCGGGTTGCTTGCCGTACTGATCGTTCTATCCTTCCGTGGGCCACTTCCGGGCGCACGTTGGCACCCGCCGTGACGCCGCCAGAACCCCGGCCCGCGCCGTAGTCGAGCGCCCGCTCGCGTGCGCTCCGTCCGAG
>CAZMFX010000102.1:0-9187 GCA_964565625.1 uncultured bacterium | reverse complement strand
GTCAGCGCCAACACGGTCCAGTGGCTCTCGGCGGCCTTCCTGCTGACGATGGCCGTCGTCATCCCGATGACCGGCTTCATCCTGCAGCGCTTCACGACACGTTTCGTGTTCGTGTTGGCGATGGGCCTGTTCAGCGCCGGGACGCTGGCGGCCGGCCTGGCGCCCGGCTTCCTGCCGCTGCTCGCCGGCCGCATCGTCCAGGCCTCGGGGACGGCGATCATGATGCCGCTGCTCATGACGACGATCCTGCGGCTCGTGCCGACGCACATGCGCGGCAGCGTGCTCGGCACCGTCGGCATCGTCATATCTGTCGCCCCCGCCCTTGGCCCCACAGTCTCCGGCGTGATCCTGCAGACCCTCTCGTGGCGCTTCATGTTCCTGCTCGTGCTACCCATCGCGCTGGTAGCCATCGTCGTAGGCGCACGCCTGCTGGAGAAGGGCGGCGAGGTTCGACGCGGCTCGATCGATGCGCTCTCCGTGGTGCTCGCCGCGGTCGGGTTCGGCGGCTTCGTCTACGGCGTAAGCGCAGCCGGCGAGGGACCGGGCGCCGCCAGCAGGCCCGAGGCGATCGTGCCCATCGTCGTCGGGCTTCTGAGCCTCGTCGTCTTCGTGTTCAGGCAACGAGCGCTGCAGAGGACCGACAACCCGCTCCTGGACCTACGGGTGTTCCGCTTCCCCATGTTCTCGCTAAGCGTCGGGCTCTTCGTCATCGCGATGATGGCGCTCTTCGGCTCCATGATCCTGCTGCCCATCTACCTGCAGAACGTGCGCGGTTTCGGCTCTCTCGACACCGGGCTCTTCCTGTTGCCGGGCGGGGCGCTAATGGGCCTGGCGGCGCCGTTCGTGGGTCGGCTGTTCGACAGGCGCGGGCCCGTGCCGCTCACTACCGTCGGGACCATGCTCATAGCGGTGATGCTGTGGCGCTTCAGCACCATCGACGCTATGACCCCCGTGCCTCTTCTCCTCGGCTACCACTTGCTGCTCAGCACCGGCATGGCCCTGTTGTTCACGCCGTTGATGACGACCGCCATGAACCCGCTGCCGTCCAGGCTCTACTCACACGGAAGTGCCGTGCTGAGCACGTTGCAGCAGGTGGGCGGGGCCGTAGGCGTGGCGCTGCTCGTGACCATCATGACCACGCGCGCTGCCATGTTCGGCACGGCGCTTGGCCCGCAGATGGCGCAGGCAGCAGGGTTGCGAACCGCGTTCGCGGTTGGCGCCGGGTTCGCGGTCATCGCCGGTGTGCTGACGCTGTTCCTAAAGCGCTCAGTACCTGCCGAAGACCATGCGACCGAGACGGATTCGGTTCCGATGGAGATAGGCGAAGAGCAGATCGTTCCGGTCCACTGAGAGGTAGACAAGGTAACGGCATGACCGACTATGAATCCTCGAGCCGAGCCTTGCCGATCCTCCCCAGGTGTGTGGACTGGAACCCCTCGGCGTTCTTGAGGCCGTAGCCCAACGCGTAGTCCATGCCGATGTGCGCGAACCACAGGCACGTCAGCGCGAGCATGAACTGGCTGCCGGTGAGCATGTAAGAGACGGCGCCGAGGCTGGGCAGGAGCAGACCGTGGCCGATGTTGTACACGGTCGCACCCACCTCGGGCCCGGCCAAGTAACCGATCATGGAGATGTCGAACGCGAGAAGCAGCAGGACGAACGGCAACCAACCGAAGCCCGAGGTGAACCATGCGATGGTCGCGGCGATGAACACGGCTGCGCCGCCGAGCCTTTGGGTGAGAACAGGAGTCAGCATCAGGGTGAGAGCATAGTCGAACGCTTCGCCCCGACGACCTCGGCCTAGTACCGCCATCCCAGCAGGTTCCAGTTGTCGAGAAACCAGACGAACCCGACGGCGGCCAGTGCACCGACCGAGTAATGAAGGCGCCGCGGGAACCGCCAGTACCCCTCCCGCCACACGAACGCGGCTCCTACCAAGGCGATGACCGTCAGCAACGCGACCACCACACCGATGCCGAGCACGATGTTGAACCCCATCGAGACACCGAAGAGCGGTGTCGGGTTGCCCCAGATGACAACGCCCACCACGAACAGGAGAGCGAAGGCGGCTGTGGCCAGCTGGACCCACTCCAACACGAGAGCCCTGCGGGTAAGAGCGGTGCCTGTCTGGAGAGAAGCTCCAACACCATCTCCAGCCCGCGCTTGCGTGGTGGACCGGCGTGCCCGGACCAACCTAACTACGCCGGCCGCGAGTAGGGAGAGGAGCAAGAGGACGCACACTGCCAGCAGAGTCAAGTTGAAGGTCGGCGTTTCGAACCACCTCAAGCGCTCGAAGGAGAACATCGGTGTGAGGTCGGTTGCCATGTACCTGATCCGGCCTTCGGCATCCTCGCGGAACGAGATCGCGAACGGGCCGTCGGGTTGTCGGAAGTAGAGAGCGTCGACCGCCTCGAAATCGAAAGATCCCCACGGGGTCGCCATCGTCAGCGTGTTTCCACCAAGACTGGCGAGGTTGATGGTCTGGAACAGCACTCCCACCTTCTCGAACGTCGTGTAGGAACCGCGCGTCATGCGGTACGGCCCGAGGAACCGCTCCGTATCGACCTCCAAGTCCCCGGCGCCGCCGCTTAGGTCCGTCGTCGAGCGTCCTGCACCCTCATGTGGGAAGTAGTGGTCGAACACTGCTCGCTGGAAACCCAAGTGCTGGTTGGCGAGTTCGGCAGCGCCGTCGCTGTTGTAAGCGACGAATATTCCCACTCCGATGTCGGGCATGAGGAGCATGAGGCTCGAGATCGGATAGGCCTCGCCGCTGTGGCCCAGGGTGCGCTGGCCGTTGTCGGTGAAGTCGAAGAGGCCCAGGGCGGTGCCGAGAAGGCGGGAGTCGGCCGCGTGATGGGTTCTTTGCATGTCACCCGCCGTCTCCTCTCCGAGTATCCGGGCCGTTGCGCCGTCCGCCGTAACGTAAGTGCCTCTAGCAAGGTGCATGTTCATGTACCTGGTCATGTCCGAAGCCGTGGAGAGCAAGCCCCCGGCGGGCAGCTCAGCCGGCTGTCCGAGATAGAACGGCGTAGGCGTCAGCCGTCCGTCAACGTACGTATAGCCTTTCGTCTCCGCGGACAGGAACTCGGCCGACTTCGTCAATACGAATGTGGTGCTGTCCATACCAAGTGGTTCGATGACATGCTCTCGCATGTACTCTGCGTATGGCTGCCCGGAAACGCGTTCGACGATGTAGCCAGCCAAGCTGAAGCCATAGTTGGAGTACGCGGATACCGTGCCAGGTGGCCAGATCCGGTCAGGCACGTGTGTGACCATCCACTCGCGGAACGGCTGCATCCCGCCTTCGTCGACCACCAGGAGCTCGTAGAAGAGGTCCTCGAAACCGGGCGTGTGCGTCAGCAGGTGTCTGAGAGTTATCGGCTGGGAGAACTCGGCGGGGATCTGGAAGTCCAGGTACTCGTTGACGTCTCTGTCGAGGTCCAGGACCCCCTGCTCTACGAGTTGCATCACTGCCGTTGCGGTGAACGTCTTGGTTATCGAAGCGATGCGAAAGAGCGTTCTCTCGGGATCGACGCGGACGTCGTTGTCAAGGTCGGCATGCCCGTAACCGGCCAGCAAGAGCGTCTCGCCGTCACGGACGACCGCGACGACGGCTCCGGCAATATGGAACTCTTCCATCTGTGAACTAATGAGGTCATCGAAGAACGACCTGACTTCGCCCGGGTCCGATGGACCCAGGATGGTTGCGTCCTGCGCAGCTACCTGCGCGGCCGCCATCGCCAAGAGTGCAGTTAGGGAAGCTGTGAGGAAACGGCGGGACGTCGCGGGACAACGGACCGATGATCGACCCATTGCGGTCCCCTTCGGGATCAGGCTCGATAGCGCCGGTACCGCCCACTTTTTGCCAGGATGTGCGGTCCCGTCTACCGGGAGAGCAGCCATCTTTGATGCGTGTGTGGGCACGTCGACGGCGTGCCGATCGGCATCCACCTCCCAACGAACCGCAAAACTCGGACCTATATGTCGGCGTTATAGAGCGTCTACCCCCGACGTGTCAATAGACACTTGGGACTTACCGCGAGGTCGATCGAACCCAGTTGAGGAAGGTCAAGCCAAAGCCGTAATGGGGCCCCCATAGCTCGGTCGGGAAGTGGCCGGCGACACGACCACTGCTCACGAAGTGGGCGGCAGGGACGGCCGTATAGATCATCGCGTTGAGTTGCGCATCTAGAGCCTGAGCCTCGAACGCGATTCGCATCGCCTCGCTGTCATCGAGCTCGGTTCGGCCCCTCTTGGCCAGCTCGCCCAAGAGGTGTTCGGCGGCGAACAGACACATGCCGCTTCGGTTGTAGAAGTGGAACGGTCCCGCGCAGGAGTAGACGTCCTCGTTTATCGGCCAGACGTGATCGGCGGCCGTCAGGCCGAGGAACACCGCCTCGAAGGGCCGGTCCTCCCCGCTCGACGTGACGAGGTCGACGAGCAGCGGAAAAGTCACCGGCCTGATCTCCACCTCGACTCCCACTTCGCGCGCCACGTCGGCGACGATGATGGCGGTGCCTTCCGACGGCGGATTGTCAGCGGCCACGTGGAGAGCGAAGCCGGCTCTCCGACCCTCTCCGTCGACCAGGTAGCCCTGTCGGTCACGGGACGTGAACCCTATCGCCGCGAGAAGTTCGGCCGCCTTTGCCGGGTCGAATCCGGGAGCCTCGAGCTGGGCGTCGTACCAGACGTAGCTGGGGTGAACCGCCCCGGTCAACGGGAAACCCGCCCCGTCGTAAACGAGGTCGACTATCGCCTGTCTGTCGACGAGGTGCGCGATCGCGCGCCGAAAGGTCGGGTTCCTGAAAAGCTCCTGCTTGAACGGATCGGAAGCCAGGTTCCAGTTGAAGGTGATGAAGAACGTGGACTCGAGGGGGAACGCCGACTCGACGACGAGCGCCTCCAGGCCGTCGGTCTCCATGGCCGCGCGGATCACCGAGATGTCGTCGAGGCCGCGGGGCCTGAGGCCATCCAGCTCGCCAGCCAGGAACGAGTTGAGGGCAGCGTCGGGATCCAACTGCGAGAACACGACGCCGTCCACGTAAGGCAGCGACCTTCCCGTGGCATCCACGTTCCACTCGCCGAAGTACGGGTTCCGCTCGAAGACGACCCTCTCACCGGGCCTGAACTCGACGAGGCGGAGGTATCCACTGAACACGATCTCCTGCGGCGCGGTGTCCGTGCCCCATAGCGCGTTCACGGCTTCTACTCCGCCCGCCCTGTACGCCTCACCGAAGATGCGGTCGGGCAACGGATAGAGGCTCTCCAGGAGCAGCGGCGTGAAGCGGTCGTGTCCTGGGAAGCGTATCCGCAGCGACCTCTCGGACGTGAGCTCCATCTCGATGGGCTCACCGTCAACGAGCCAGCCCTCTGGGCCGCCAAGGCCGATCTCAGGGTTCGCCTGAAGCTCGAAGCTTAACAGGTAGTCCTGCGACGTGATGGGCGTGCCGTCCGACCAACGCAGCTCCGGCCGCAGGTGGACGTCCAAGGTCAGGCCGTCCTCGCTGTATGACCAGTTCTCCGCGGCTCTCGGCTCCATGACGTAGTCACCCGGACGGCGCCAGCCGAGCACCGCTGCTCCCCAGGCCGGGTCGGTGTTCACGTCGACGACGATGTTGGTCTCGAACGAAGTCAGCGGGTTGAACGTGCGTGGGTCGGAACTGGTGGGATAGCTCAATGTTCCACCCGGCATCACGTCGGCGACCGGGGAGTCGGTCCAAGCTTCACTGAACACGTACGGCTCTGCAGCCGCCGGACCGATGTGAAGGGCCAGCATGGCGACGATTACCGACCTTCGCAGAAGGGCGCGGCCGGCCGCAGGAGGGGCCGCCTCCCGGGTGGGACCATCTCGGCTGTCAGACACTGTCACCCACGATAGACGTTCCGCGCACGTCGGTTACAGACTGGGCCTACGTCAACGCCTCGTGGGCAAAGCCGGAGAAGAACTGCCACCGCGTGTCAAAAGCACCTTGTCATGGCCTCGAGTACCCTCGGACCGTGGACCGCTACAAGTACGTCGTCAACGTGGAGGTCGCGGTGGCGCGAGGGGACACGTTCCTCGTCACCGTTCGCTCCGACGAAGAGACCTACATGCCGGGCGCTCTCGCGATGCCAGGCGGGAAGGTCGATCCGGCAACGGTCACTGCCAACGTGCTCGAGGAGACCGCTTACAGGGAGCTGCTCGAGGAGACCGGACTGATCATCAGGCGCATCGAGTACCTCGAGAGCAAGAGCTTCAGGATGTCGGAAGACACCTTCGTGGTAGACGTGGTCTTCCTCGCAGAGGTCGAACCGGGAGAAGCCAGGGTCCTGGATCCCAAGGAGATCAAGGACCTGATGTGGCTCACAGCCGACGAGATACTGGACAACCCACTCACGCCCAAGTGGCTGGCGGAAAGCATCGAACGCGCGGACCGCGTGTTACGAGGTAGACGGCTCAGCGGACCCACTGGAGAAGAAGGCAAGTAACAAGGCGGTTCCGAACTCACCGCTGGTGACCTCTGCCAGGAAGTAGTAGCGCTCTCTGCCGTTGTCCGACAAGCTGGTCGTACACGCCACCGGGGACCTGCTGTCCATTGAGTAGCACGCCCTATTCCTCGGGATGGTAGGTCAGGTCCCAAGTGATGGTGACCGTAATGGGGATGCCCCTGTAGCCCACTGAGTCGAACGTAAGGGTCCCGCTGATGCTGTTCGGCTTGTCCGCAGAGACGCTTCCGGTCACCTCATCGGCGACCGAACTGACGTTGGTCTCGAGCGGCTCCGTCTTGTTTTCTTCTTCCTCTGAATCTGGGTAGCAGTTGTCGATCTGGTAGTGGTACGTGCTAACTGTGCCGGAAACCAGAACGTCTTGGCGCACAACCGATATCTCGTAGGTACCGTCGTGGTACATCCGGAGAAGCAGCCCGATCTCTCCCGCGTTGCTGCCGGTCAGGTCGTAGTTCTTGCTGTCCACGAACACCCACCTCAGTATGTCCGGCGCGCTTCCTACGCAGTCATCCCATTCCTCGAGCCGCTGGTGGTAGTCGAGCGTAACCTGTGCCTCGGTGGTCCAACTCGCGGCGAGGTTATAGGTGTCCTTCTCCGGGTCGCGACCGTAGCTGACGACGCCGCTGATCTCTGTCGTCTGCGTGAGGTCGTGGGACAAGGTCGTTGAGCCAGCAACAGCCCTAGGATCGTCGGGGTAGGTGGTCTCGCTTCCTACCTCGGTATAGGTGATGGTGCCCGTCCACTCGCCTATACAGCGGTGCGCTAGGTCGAACGGGTCGTACTCCTCGGCGACCTCGCCTAGCAGGATCAGTTGCCTGGAGATGAGGAGGGCCTCCTGGAGCTCCGCAGCGTCCGTGGTGTCAAGGCAGGGCTCGACGACCTCCTCCCAACAGACCTTCATGCCCGAGATGATGGCGTCCCAGATAGCAGCGATCTCGGAAGAGTACTCATTGCCGGAGCCGACGAGCTGCGACATCCGGGCCCAGGCGATCAGCTTGGAGGCGTGTTGCTTGGCCGCTGAGCAGTCGGATGCCACCACCGGCAGCAATGGCGCGATGAACTGGTCGTAGCGCTGTTGGATGAGGGCTGAGAGTTTGTCATCGAATGCCGGGTCGCCGTCCTCACCCCTCAACTGGGCATCACGCTCGGCCTTGAAGAGCTCGTGCGCTTCGTGCTCGAGCTGGCTCTCCCAGTCCGATGGCATGTATTCATCCGGTTGGGCAGTGACCTCGAGCGCCGTCCCGACGTACACGACGTAGCCACTGAAGTGCGCGATGCTAAGCCTCAACGCGTTTGGATCCGTGGACAGTGGGTAGGCGTGGAACTGCTCGCCGTCGCCCTGGTACGCGAAGGTCACGGCCTCGACGTTCGCCTGGCCTCCCGCCGGCTCGATCGTCAAGGTCGCCGGCGCGAAGAACCGCGCGCCATCCGGCTCGAGATGCACCCCGTAGAAAGCCGAGGCGCCCGTTACCGGTGCCCCATCCACCGCTTGCAGCGGCGTCATGGTGACCGTTGTCTCGGCGAGAAGCGAGTTGGCGTTGAACGCGAGGGTGTAGGTCGTGCCGTCTACGCCCGTGGCCTCGAGCACGCCACCTTCGAGCGGTATGGTCTTCGTTACGGACCGGTCGAGATCCGGCACTACCTCTACGGCGAGCGGCTTACCTTCAGCGTCCGGAGGTCCTCCACCGGGAGGCCCGCCATCGGGTGCCGTAGGCCCGCCACAAGCAGCGAGCAGTAGGGCGCTTATCGCAAGGAGCAGCACCGTGCTGCCGAGCTGGAGGTGGTGGCGCCACCCGAATAGACCGTTCCGGCCGAGCAGGATCTGGTTCATCAGTACGCACCTCGCTTCGTGACGTGCTTACAGGCTGCGGCGCGCACCGTGAACGAGGCGTGAACGAGGGTGGCGGGATTCAGCGAGACTCCTCCTCGCGGGACCTACTTCCTCAGCTGGCTCTTGTGGACCGTCTACCCTTCGAAAGTGCCGAGATACTGAGCGGCCGCCTCGTGAGCCTCCACCCGCAGCTCCCAGGACGGCCGCCGAAAATCGCTGGAGCTTAGACGGTACTGGAGCGAGCGGACCACTTCGCCGGGCCCTATCCGCTGTAACGACTCGCCGTTCCGCATGTAGCCCATGGCCTGGGAAACATGCTGGGAAGGCAGGTTCCCCTCGAACGCCGCCGTCTGAGCGAACTGCGCACCAAGGTAATCGAAAGCCCAAAGGAGCACGGCGGCACGCATCTCCTTGCCCAGTCCCTTGCCTTGCTGCGCCTTCGTCAACCAGGACCCGGTCTCGACCGTTCGCAGGTCAGGGAAGCCCGTCGCACGCACGTCTTGCCTGCCGATGACAAGACCGTCCAGCTTGACGGCGAAACAGACCCTCCAGTCGTCGGGGGCGACTTTCGTGCGATTGAGCCAGACGTTGCGCGCAGTGTTCCGCGCGAGGGTCCCAGGTTCCTCGCGGGTCCACGGCACGGCGAAAGGCATGGTGTTGGGGTCGTGAATACCGGCCAAACTAGCCGCTACCAAACCAGGGATGTCTTCGTCTCGTATGGGCCTAAGGACCAACCTGGGGGTGAGAAGCTGCAGGTCGTAAAGCGGCCAGATGTCACTCCACGTGGACACCCGGCCAGTATGACGTCACCTACCGCGGAGGACGGGCTAGGAGTCGCTGGCCCGCGACCTGCCGATCCGGCCAAGGTGG
>CAZMFX010000101.1:0-9210 GCA_964565625.1 uncultured bacterium | reverse complement strand
CGTCCCCGCCTTGACAAATAATCTTGTCAACGCTTAGCGTCTCGCCATGGATGTCGAGGTGATACGCGATCCCGGGGCGGCGGTCACCGCGCTGGACCCAATGCGTAGCCGGCTGTTGGCCGAGCTCTCCGAACCCGCATCGGCGGCCGCACTCGCCGGGCGACTGGGCCTGCCGCGCCAGAAAGTGAACTACCATCTCCGCGCCCTCGAGAGCGCCGGGCTCGTAGGTGTGGCCGAAGAGCGCCGCTGGGGCGGCCTCACCGAGCGCCTGCTGGTCTCGTCGGCGAGGTCATACGTGGTCTCGCCGGAGGCGCTGGGCGCTGTGGCTGCCGACCCCTCCAAAGGGGGGGACCGGCTGGCGGCCGGCTATCTCGTCGCGCTGGGTGCACGGATCGTCAGGGAGGTCGGGAACCTCTGGCGCGGCGCCAGGGCTGCGGGCAAGTCTCTCGCCACCCTGGCGATAGACACCGAGATCCGCTTCGCGACGCCCGCGGCACGGGCCGCGTTCACAGAGGAGCTCACCCGTACGGTGACGGACCTCGTCGGCCGCTACCACGACGGATCGGCCGAAAGCGGCCGTTCACATCGCCTCGTGCTCGTGGCACATCCCTTGCCCGAGCCGGGAAAGGACGAAGCATGAGCGTGAAGGTAGAACCGACCGGCCGTCGCTCCGTAGCGGCAGAGGTCGAGGTTCCCGGGACGCCAGATGAGGTCTGGGACGCCATAGCCAGCGGTCCCGGCATCTCATCATGGTTCGTTCCCACGACCCTCGATGGCAGGGTAGGTGGCACCACCGTCAGCCGTTTCTCTCCGGACGGAAGCATGGATTCGGTCGCCCAGATAAGCGAGTGGCAGCCGCCGCACCGCTTCGTGGCCCAGACCGAGGAGGGGCCCGGGACGGTCGCCACAGAGTGGATCGTCGAGGCGAAGGCGGGCGGCGTATGCACCGTACGGGTCGTCCATAGCTGGTTCGCCGATGGCGACGACTGGGACTCCCAGTTCGAAGGTCACGCACACGGCTGGGCGTCGTTCTTCAAGCTGCTCCGCTACTACCTCGAGCACTTCCCGGGGCAGGAGAGCAGGCTCGTCACACTTGCCGGACAGTCCTCTGAAGGGGTCGAGGAGACGTTCGAGCGGCTCATGTCGCCGCTGGGCATCGAGGACGGCGCCGCCGGTCAGGCCGTCACCCCTGGCCACGGCGCGCCGACTCTGGCTGGCGAGGTCCTCGAGGCGATGGCTTCGCCGTACGGGTTCAGCGTCATCCTGAGGCTCGACGAGCCGGCGCCAGCCCTCTCGCACTGGATAGGCCTGCCCATGGGAGGGCACCTCCACGTCTCTGGCCGCTTCTACCTGTATGGGCCCGAGGGCGTAGCGAAGGAGAAGGAGGTAGAGAGGGTGTGGGGTGAGTGGTTGTCTGACCGGCTCTCGGAGGCCACGACCGAGGTGCCATAAGGGTGAGCGAGCAGCGGGCGCGCCAGAGTGTTCGGGCTCCGAGCGCTGCCTCCTGCCGGTAGCGGGCCGCCGTAACCACCCCGCAGCGCGTGGGTAGAATCGCCCCCGATCCCCTGGGTCTCGGACGAGGGCGACGTACCCGGTCAAGACAAGACGTCGCGTGGAGGTGACTCACGTGGCATGGCTGGTTCTCGTTGTCTCTGGCATGTTCGAAGCGGTGTGGGCGACGGCGTTGGGCGCGTCGGACGGCTTCCGCAAGTTGGGTCCAAGCGCCGTGTTCCTCGTGGCGCTCGTCATCAGCATGGGTGGCCTGGCGTATGCGATGAGGACGCTGCCCACCGGCTCCTCTTACGCGGTATGGGTGGGCGTGGGCGCCTCGCTCGCCGTCATCTACGGCATGGCTACAGGCGCCGAGCCCGTGTCCACCGCGAAGGTACTGCTGCTGCTCGGCCTGATCGGGTGCATCATCGGCCTACGGTTGGTCAGCTGACGTGGGTCATGGCCTCATCGGCCGCTCTCTAGGTCCGCTCCGGCTTCAGCGCTGCGACGCCACCTCCTCTGGCGTCACCAACGGCGCGTCGTTGCCGAAGCTCGTCCGCTGGTAGTTGATGACCGCGGCGATCTGCTCGTCGCTCAGCAGGTCACCGAACGCAGGCATGGGGGAGACGTACGCGACGCCTCCTATCTCCTTGCCCTGTAGCCCTGTTAAGACGATGTGTATGTGCTCCGTCGGGTCGTCCGCGGTGACGACGGGGTCTCCGGCTATCGGCGGGAACACCCCCGGCAGACCCAGGCCCGTCGGTTGGTGGCAGCTGGCGCAGTTGGAGCCGTAGACGCTGGCGCCCAGCTCTTTGTCGAACGCGACGGCGCCCGAGGCCGACTCCGAGCCGGAACCGCCGGCGTCCGCCGGAGTGCCCGCCGCATCTGAAGAGGCAGGTCCTCCAGTCGCCGGCGGCGCGGTGGCGGTGTCGGCCGCTACCTGCCCGGTGGCCGCCAGGACCTCGGGCGGCGGGTTCCAGTGCTGAACGCCGTAGTAGAGCCCGTACGCGACGAGGAGGATCACGAGGACCCACGCCCACGTCGGGGCTGGTGACGGCGTCTCGGCGCGTGAAGGCTCCCACTTGCTCTCCACTGCGCCACCGAACGAGTTGACCAGGACGGGGACGGTTCCCTCGAGGACGTCGTTGTTCTGGATGCCGCTTACCGCTATGCCGGGCCCGTTCCGGACCGTGAACGTCATCGTCTTGACGCCCTTGGTGCCGTTCGAGTCGTACGCCTCTATGCGTAGTGCGTGATGGCCGTCGGAGAGTTGCGTCGTATCGAGCTCGAAGCGCAGCGGCGGACTGTAGCTCGCGATGGGGGAGGGGTCGTCGTCCAGGAAGACGTCGATCCGGTTGCTGTTGCCCTGTTCTCCTGTCTCCACGTCAGCCCTGCTCCTCGAGGATGCGCCGCTTGATGTGGTCGGGCGCGGTCTCACGTGGGCGCAGCGTGTGATCTATCGCGACGTAGATGACGTAAGCGACGATCACGACGCCGATGCCCGTAATGACGTAATCGACCCAGCCGGAGGGCGGCAAGTGGTGCCCCTCGGTGGACGTCGTGAAGTCTGCGGTCTTGGCCGCGAGTGCCTGGGTGAATGCCAAGACCCGCGTCAATGCCCTGCGCCTCCGTCGCTATGGTCGGTCGACGCGGCAGCAAGCGGGGCCTGCTTCAGTGAGAGGAGGTATGCGACCAGCGCCTCACCATCTTCGGTCGGCACCACCTGCCCGGCCAGCGGGGCGTACTCGCCGCTTACGGGCACCAAGACGTCGTCTGCACTTGCCTCTTCCACCACGTCGAAAAGCCAGGGGTACGCAGGCATGACGGAGTCGGGCACGACCATCCGCGGGTTGTACAGGTGCATGTACTGCCACGTCTCGCTCGCCTGGCGCGCGCCAACGTTCGTCAGGTCCGGCCCGGTGCGTGAAGAGCCCAACAGGGCGGGCGCGTACGGCGCCCACGGCCCCAGTGGCTCAACGTGCGCGTAGTCGCCGGGCACGGCCGCGCGTCCCCAGACCTCGTCCATCTCCAGCGGGCGTACCTGCTGCGTATGGCATGCCACGCAACCCTCTGCTATGTAGACGCCAAGGCCGCGCTTCTCTAGTTCGGTCATCGGCCTCGTGTCCGGCAGCGGGCGGATGCTGTTCTCCACCCCAACCGCCGGAGCGACGGCGATGATCATCGAGAGCGCGACGAAGCCGAAGAAGACGACGGAGAACAGGAGCCTGTGGTTGCTGTGCATGTTCATGACAACGCCCTCGCAGCCGCCATCGGGGCCCGCGCCGGCACCGGAGCCCGGGCCGGCCGCATGGTCCACAGGTTGTATGCGAACACCAGGTGCGAGAGGAACATCAGACTGCCGCCCACCGCTCGCCAAAGCCAGAACGGCACCATGGTGTTGACCGACTCGATGAAGGGGGCACCGGCTATCCAGCTGAGGCCCTGCATCGTCCCACCGATCATCAGCGCGGTGCCGTAGAACGCCAGTCCGACGAACGCGAACCAGAAGTGGACGCCAACGAGTAGCGCCCTGGGCTCCCGGCCCGTGAGCATGGGAACGAGCCCGTATATGCCGCCCCAGATGAGGAAGGCGACGAACCCGTACATCGTCAGGTGGCTGTGAGCGACCGTGAAGTTCGTGAAGTGCCACACGAGGTTGAGCGACCGCAGCGCCTCCAGCGAACCCTGTGCCGACCAGAAGAAGTAGGCAAGCACGCCGGCGAGGATGAACGGCAACGAGTAGCTGCGGGCGATCCTCCGGAAGCTGCCGCGCATCGTCAACAGGAAGTTGCCCGTCCCGGCGGCCAGCGTGACCAGCATGCCGATGCTGAAGATGATCGCGACCGTCTGGATCCACCATGGCGTCGGTGCGAAGACGAAGTGGTGCGCGCCGATCATCGTGTAGAAGAGCATCTGCGTCCAGAACGCCAGGACGCCCAGCGAGTACGAGTAGATGGGCTTGTTGAGGAGCTTGGGCAGGAAGTAGTAGGTGAGGCCCAGTGCGAGCGGCGTGAACCACATGCCAACACCCATGTGCATGTAGTAGCCCTGGATGACGGACTCGCTTATCGGGTTGGTCTGGTAGAACGGCAGGTACGCGATCACGAGCACCGCCGACGTCCACAGGAACGCGGCGACGATGTACCAGTTCGAGATGTAGATCTCCTCGACATCGCGCTTTGCGATCGTCTGGACGAGGTTGTACGCGACCAGGATCGCGCCTATGGCGAACACGGCCTGGACCGGCCACACGAACTCTCTGTACTCCTGGCCGCCGTTGTTTATGCCGGACATGAGCAGGATGTCGCCTACCAGCACCGACAGGTTGATCAGCACAAGGCTGGCCCAGGCCAGCGGGATGGAGAAGAGCTTCCGGTTGCTCGTCCTCGGCACCACGTAGAGCGCCAGCCCGATCAGCGCCAACGACGACCAGCCCCAGAACACGGTGTTCGTGTGCACGGGGCGCAGCCGGCCGTACGAGAGCCACGGAAGGTGGTCCATGTCCGGCGACGAGAACTTGATCCCCAGGTACTCGCCTATGAACGTGCCGATCACCAGCCAGACGGCTGCGCAACCCAGGTAGGCGTATATGAGGTTCGTAGAGCGGGTGTCTTCGTCGGCGACAGCGTTGACGCTGGCCTTGCCGACCGTGAGCGGTCGGTCGTGGCCCCGTGCCAGCGCGCCGCGGCCCGGGGAGCTCGTAGCGCTATCGGCGGCCACTGGAGGCCCGTCTCTCAGTGATGTGGGTGATGTAAATCAAAGGCTGCTCTATCTCGGACATACACATCCAGATATATGACTGTCGAAGTTGGTTCGACGGGACAAATGCCCCGACGCCTTGCGGGTTCAGTGACGGGGGTCGCCGCGGCACGCTGGGCCGCCGCGAACCGTGATAGCAAGGGTGGCGATGATCGCGATCTCCGAAACCGTAGAAGTGCTGCGCTCGCGGCGCAGCGTCGGCCAGCCTCGCCTCGCGGGAAGCGTGCTAAGCGACCACCGAGTCGTCCGCGAGGCCCTGGAGTCGGCCCGCTGGGCCCCCAACCACAAGCACACGGAACCGTGGCGCTTCTACCTGCTCGATGACGAGCGCATCCAGACCCTCGCCCGCCTCAACGCCGAGCTCCTCGAACGTGGGGGCTCCAGCCCAGAGAAGGTCGCTCTCAAGCTCCAGCAGTGGTCCGGGGTACCCGGGGTCGTGGTGATGACCGTGAAGTCGGCCCCGGACGCGGACGAGGTGATGAGGCGCGAAGACTACGCCGCCGTGGCCTGCGCCGCCCAGAACTTCATGCTGCACCTGTGGAGCGAGGGCGTCGCAAGCAAGTGGTCAACCGCCGCGGTGTGGCATCACGAGGAGTTCTGGCCCATGCTCGGCCATCAGGACGACCCTGGTGAGCAGGTCGTCGGTTTTTACTTCTACGGCAGGGCGTCCGACGTGCCGGCTGGTAGACGAAGGTTGGAGCTCGACTCCGTGCTTACCGACTTCCGGCATTCCGACGGGCCGACGACCACGGCCCGTTAGGGTCCATCACCCTGCAGCGCGGCTAGCGGCCGACTAGACTCCGGACGATGGCCCAACGAGCCAAAGGCGACGGACGGCCCGGCCCGTGATCCGTTTCCTCCGAACCCTCCTGGGGACATCGTTGATCCTGGCCGCGCTCGGCCTCGTGCTGGGCAAGGGTTGGCTCGACGCCGGCGGGCCGTACATCGAGTCGCTGCCCCTCTACCCGTACTGCGAGCGTGCGCAGCAGGCGCTCGTCGATGAACGCCACCTCGACGCCATCGAGCTGGCCGAGGCAGGCGGGTGCGACGAGGTCCTGTCGGTCGCGAACGCAGAGTGGAACAGCGTTGGCGCGGTCTTCTCGCGCTGCGTCAGCGGCGTCTGGACAGGCCGTGCCGACGACGGCGTAGGGCTCGGTTGCGCGGTGGCAAGCGACCTGGTCGTGTTCGGTGACGTGCGCGACCTCACGCGCCAGGGAGTCGCCTGGTTCAGGGGAGATGACACGGACGAGGTCCTCGTCGCCCTGTCGGCGGCCGGAATCGCGCTGACGCTCACGCCTCAACTGGGCGCCGGGACGTCGCTGCTGAAGGCGGCCAGGCGAGCGGGCACGCTGAGCGAGACTCTCGGCAAGAGCGTCGTGCGCCTCGCACGCGACAGGGCATGGAGACCCCTCGCCGGGTTCCTAACGGACGCCGGACGCATCAGCCTGAAGGTGGGGCCGGCGAAGGCGACGAGAGCGTTGCAGTACGTCGACGACGCGGACGACCTGGCTACCGTCGCGAGGTTCGTCGATACCGCCCCGAACCCGCTCCTCGCGCTGCGGTGGGGCGGCAAGGCGGCGACGCGCTTGGGTGATGATGCCCTACTCGAACAGGCCATGCGGCACGGCCCAGACGGGATGCAGCTCGCTATCCGGCGAGGCGGCCGCGCCCTGCTCGCGAGGCAGCCGCTCATCGTCACCGCCGCCAAGACGGTCTACAAGAGCCCAGAGGCCGTCGCGGCCGCGATCGCCGCGTTGGTCGCGTTCATCGTGCGCTGGATGAACTGGCCCGTGACCCTCGGCGTGGCTGGGGTCCTGGTGCTCTTCGGGCTCCTCAACCTCCTGCTCGGACGCGGATGGAGGCGCCGCACCTTGGCAGGTCGTCCGGCGGCTGCCAGGCGCTAGACGCCGCGCTCACCGCCTGTCATCGGCAGAGCCCTAGCTCGCGAAGGCCGATATCGCCCGTTGGAGCGCACGCTGGAAGATGTGGGCGCTTTCAACGTCCAACCACTCGGTCGGCTGATGGATGCCGCCACCCGTGGGTCCGAAGAGCACCGTTGGTATGCCGGCAGCCGCGACCAGCGCGGCGTCGGTCCAGTACGGGGCGCCCAGGCGCCGCGGGGGCTCACCACGCTCCGCTGCTATGGCGGCGACGAGAACGTCTTCTATCTCGCTCTGGGCAGGCGCCTCGAACGGCTCGCGGGCGACCACCGTTCGGACCTCGGCGGCGAACGCGGGGTCCTTTGCGGCCAGCGTGTCGAGCAGCTCGCGCAACTCGCGAAGGGCGTTGGCGGTGTCCTCGCCCGGCAGGGTTCTGCGCTCAACGGTGGCGGCAGCTCCTTGTGGCGTCGTGAACAACTCCTGACCACCCGAGGCGAGGATCGGCTTGAGGTGCCCGTGAGCCAGCAAGGGATGCGTTGGCCTGCTACGCAGCTCCTCGTCGAACCGCTCAACGGCCGCCAGCAGGCGTCCCAGATGCGTGAGCGCGTTGACCCCGGCTTCCGGCTGCGAGGAGTGAGACGCCTTGCCGACAAGGGTCACCTCGAAGACCGCGAAACCTCGATGTGCGACGTGCAGCTCCAGGTTGGTCGGCTCGGTGACTATAGCGGCGTCTACTCTTGTTCCCTTGTCTCGAAGGTAGGCGAGCGTCTCCTCCGTGCCTATGCTGCCGTGCTCCTCGTCCGCGACCGCGGTGAAGATGACGTCGCCCCTCAGCTCTTGCCGAGCGGCGTGCGCGGTGCAGAGGAGGCACGCCGCGACGCTGGCTTTCATGTCCATCGCGCCCCGCCCCTGAAGGAGGCCGTCCCGGGCCCGCGGCTCGAAGGGCGCGTCCATGCCTTCCACGCCGACGGTGTCGAGGTGAGCGTTCAGGAGCAGCGTCCTGCCGCCACCTGTTCCCTTCGCCGTTACCACCACGCTCGGGCGACCGGGATGTCGTTCGAGGGTCTCCACCTCGAGCCCCTGCTTTCCTGCCCAGCGCGCCACGTACTCCGCGATGCGGCGCTCCCCCGGATGCCGAGGGTCCAGGTCCGGGTTCACAGAGTCGATGCGGACCAGGTCCTCTATGAGACTCGTCAGCTCGCTAGTCACGACCAAGGCAGTATCGCCCAGTTTCGATAACGGTTGGGGGCGTTTCAAGCCCGTTCAGGACGACATCCGTGCATCCACTTGACGAATTGCGCATACACGGGTATCTTGAAGATATCAGCCGCGCCAGAGAGCGCGGTTTTTTCGTGCCTTCTGATCGGGCTTCGTTCCAACCTCTTTCAATCACCGCATGCGGGCCGACCGGCACCGAGGGGTCCCCTAGCTCCAGACGTCTGGTTGCGGCAGGCCGGCCATTCCGAGTATCAACGAGACCTGGCCCGCGTGCCACGCGTCGTGGGCGAACACCCGCTGCAGGACCGAGCCCCTGGAGTGCACCCAGTCGGGACCCCACTCAGGGCGCCGTAGAACATCGTCCAACCTATCGAGCGTCCACGTGTCGAGGCAGCGATCGATGATCCGGTACGTGGAGTCGAGCGCTTCGGCGAGTTCCTTCGGGCCCAGGACATTTACAAGGTCGTCGTCGCCAGGGCAGTCGAACGCCGCGTCGGTGAAGCGGGTCGACTCCTTCCCTGGCTCACCCGCGAAGTCGCACAGCCAGAAGACCCGTTGACATGCGAGGTGTCCGACCGTCGCCCATATGGGCCAGCGGTCGGACGACGGTCTGGTCAGGAGATCTTCTGCGGACAGCCCAGAAACGATGTCGCGAAGGCCAACGTTCAACTTTGACCAAGCGCCGTATGCGGAGCGGATCGTCTGTGCCATGCGCCAAGGGTAGCTGTACGATGGCACGAGCTGTACGCCAATAGAGAAGTGGCCTGGGAGTCCGTGCAGCGCCCCGGGCAATAGTCTGACCGAAGCGACTCAGCCAGGGCCTCAGTCCAAACGCACTTCCAAACCCCTCACTACGTCACCC
>CAZMFX010000100.1:4654-9268 GCA_964565625.1 uncultured bacterium | reverse complement strand
CTAGGGGCTCGAGCAGTTCCTCCCCGTCGAGGGTCAGACCGCGGGCTAGTGGCGACACGACGACCTCGGCCCCGTTCAGCTCGAGCAACGCGACTCTCTCCGGCGCACCGTCCGGCAGTGGCAGGCGCGCACCCGGCGCCGATCCGAGCAGGTTCTCCCCGGGCTCGAGCCAGTCCAGTGAGGCTATGGCCCACCAGCCGTAAGGAGCGGCCAGCTTCTCGACGTACTGGTCACGGAACTCCGCGACCCGTGCGGCGTGGGCGGCTTGGCTGTCCTGACCCCCATCCTGACCGGAAACTCTCGAATCGCTGCGAAGTGGCAGGCTCATGACTATCGATTCTAGGCAGCCACCGTAGGCAGTCGTGTCGTGAACGTCCCTAGTCCAACATCCCGAGCTGCCACATGAAGAAGATCCTCTGGTCGACGGCGTCCCGCAGTCGCAGGTCGAGCGGCTTGCCCTGGCCGTGCCCCGCCGAGCGGTCTACCCACAACAGCACCGGGGCCTCCTCAGGGTCGCTGGCCGTGGCGGCCTGTAGCCTGGCCGCCATCTTGCGCGCGTGCATGGCGTGGACGCGGCTGTCGTTCTCGCCCGCCGTCAAGAGCACCGCCGGGTAAGGGACCCCGTCCTTCACCTGGTGGTAAGGCGAGTAGGCGCGCAACCACTCGAACTGCGCAGGGTCCTCCGCCGAGCCGTACTCCGGCACCCAGTAGCGCGCCATGAGGAAGTGCTGGAAACGCAGCATGTCGAGGAGCGGAACTCCTATGAAGACGGCCGCGAACAGGTCGGGGCGCTGCGTCAGCGCGGCGCCCGTGAGCAGGCCACCGTTCGAGCCCCCGGCGATGGCCAAGCGCTCGCGGTTCGTGTAGCCGTTGTCCTGAAGCCACTCGGCAGCCGCTATGAAGTCGTCGAAGACGTTCTGCTTCTGCCCCAGGGTTCCCGCTTCATGCCAGGAGTCTCCGTACTCCGCGCCGCCACGCAGGTTGGGGACGGCGTATACCCCACCGTCTTCGAACCACTGGACGAGCGTCGGCGAGAAGGTCGGCGTCATGGACACGCCGAAACCGCCGTAGCCGTACAGGATCGTGGGAGCGTCACCGCCTGGCTCCAGGCCCTTGCGATGAGCGATGAACATCGTGACGGGCGTACCGTCCTTGGATGCGTACTCGACCTGTTTGACCTCGATGCTTTCCGGGTCGACCGGCGCAACGGGGCGCTCCCAGAGCTCGAACGTGCCACCAGGGTCGCGCACGTCGAAACGGTAGATGCTCTCGGGATGGCCGTAGCTCGTGAAGGTGACGAAGGCTTCATGTGACGCCTTGTTCGCTCGCACCTCACCGCTGCCCATAGCGGGCAGCGGGACCTCGCCGATACTCCTGCCATCGAGGTCGAACACCTCGATACGCGTTGTCGCCTTCACCAGGTACGTGACTATGACGCTGTCCTTGGCGAGATCGGCGACCTCGATCGTCGCGCGGTCTCTCTCGGGCACCAGGTCGCGCCAGTTGGCCTCGCCGGGGTCGGAAGCGGGTGCGGAGACGATGCGGCCGTTCGGAGCCCCCTTGTACGTGAACATGACGAGCGTGGGGCCGTCCGGACCGTTCATGACCGTGCCGAAGGCGGTGCCTGGCGTGCCCACGCTCACCTCGACCCTGTCGAGCGCTCCGGTGTTGCGGAACTCCTCGAAGTCGACGAGCCAGAGGTCGTTGGAGCGCGCGTCCACGAAGTAGCTGAGGAGCAGCCACTTGCCGTCCTCTGAGAGGAAGCCGTTGGGGCCCCACGTCGTGGCGAGGCGCTCGTCCTCCTCCTTCGTGTACTGCCTGAACACCACCAGATCGCGCGAGTCGTCCTCGACCTCTGGGGCGGTGCTGGGCCGCGGGTGATAGACGACTCGACCCGAGTAGAAGTCGGATGGGTCATCAAGCTTCCAGTAGACGAAACCGGAGCCGTCGGGCAGCCACTCCGGCGGCCTCACCTTGTTGTGGATCTCGAGCGGCAGCTTCCTGGCAGAGTCCACGTCGAGCAGCTCGAGCCTCGTGTTCTCGTCGCCCGCCGTGTAGGTGCCGTATGCCAGCAGCCGACCGTCTGGGCTGGGGGAGATCCAGCTAACGGTGGTGAGCCCTGTGCCGTCCAACGCGGCAGGGTCTATCAGGAGGCGCTCCCCGCCTCTCGGGCCCTCGCGGAAGTAGACGCTCGCCTGGTTCTGATCGCCCTCCCTCCTGAGGTAGAAGTACCGGCCGCCGCTGACCCGGGGCGCGGTGATGCTGCCGATCTGGAGCAGCGGCCTCAGCCGATCTTCCAGCTCTCTGCGACCCGGGAGGGAGTCGAGGACGGCACGTGTGTAGGCGTTCTGGGCATCTGTCCACTCCGTGACCTCGCGGGTGACCTTGCCCATGCGCCGGGGATCGGTTAGGTCCCCTTCCAGCCAGCGGTAGTCGTCTGCCAGTTCGTGACCGTGTAACTCCTCGGTCACGGTTCGCTTCTCCGTGGTCGGGACGGCCTTCTCCGTTGGTTGCTTCACGCCCATGAGGCTAACCTCGGGGCCGCGCAAGTCGTGCTCGCACCGGATATGCGCGCGCAGGCTGGGCCTTCAGCCAGGCGTCGGCTGCCTGGCCATCAGCTCCTCGAGCTGGAACGTATGCCGCGCCGGATGCGTGAAGGCGTGCTCCAGCATGGACTCGATCGTCATCGGCGCCCCCCAGTTGGAAACGTAAGCCTTGTCCTCGAACCTGGTTGCTGGCACTTGGGTCAACGCACCGCGCCAGCGGCTCAGGACGTGCTCGAGGAATTCGTCGGCTTTCGCGCTTATGTCTTCTGGGCCAGGCGCCTCGGCGACCTCAGGGTCAGGCAGGCCCAGTTGCCCGCAGACCCAGGTGAGGTAGCGGCCGGCAGCCCGCAACACGTGCAGGAGCAGGTGCTCGTTGGAGAGGTAGTCCTCGTCGTGGGTCTCTGGGAGACGTATGCCAGACGCGTCGAAGCGACGCCAGACGGGCACGAACGCGCGCAGCTCCTTCTCGTGCAGGGCGACCAGCGCTCTCGCTCCGCGGTATGCGAAGGCCTCGGGATCCAGCAGGCCGTTGGTGTCGGCTACGAAGCGGGTCCCACCGATCCGCAGGCTGGCATCCCTTGCCACCTCGCCGGCGGCGATGACGCAGAAGTAGTTGCCGTCCGGATCGCTTAGGACTATGTAGTCGGCGTCGTCCGGGTAGCGCCAATCCACCACGCGCCGGGCGCCCAGGCTCAGAAGGCGCTCCACCTCGGCAATATGGTCGTAGGCGTACAGGTCCAGGTGATGCCGCCTGCGTTCGGCAGCGTCGGCCTTCACCTCCTGGAGAGCCAGCTGGACGCCGGTGCCGTGCCTGGGCTTGAGCAGGACCCAGTCCGGGTCGTCGCCGCCTCGCGCCCTGTAGTCGAGTGCCGCCGTCCAGAACTCGACCGCACGTGAGACGTCGCGCACTCCCCAGACGATCGAGCCGATCCTCAGCATGCCGGCATTATGCTCGCCGCGCCCAACGGTCATGAGCCGTGCCGCGCCGCGGGAAGGTTCTCTAGTCAGGTGAGCACGAGCTCGCCGCACCCGAGAGCGGAGCTGCGCTGGAGCACGTCGACGGTGCGCTCGGCCGCCGCCTTCGTCGCGGCCTTGAGGGAGTACCCGCGTAGCAGGCCGCCCACCAAGGTCGCCGTGAACAGGTCTCCGGTCCCCTTGGCAACTGACTCTACGAGCTGGTGGCTGATCACCTGGACGTCGTCCGCCGTGACGACTGCGATGCGAGTCTCGCCCGCGGGCGTCTCGGCGGGAGCTGCGCTGGTGATCACCGCCCACTCGAGGTTCGTGCGCAGCAGCTCGCGGGCGGCCTCGACCGTGGCTTCGAGGGTCTCAAGCGACCTGCCGACGATCTGTTCGAGCTCGAAGGCGTTCGGCGTGAGCCCGTGGGCCATGGGAACGATGCGGTCGCGCAGCAGGGGCGGCAGGTCGGGGTGAACGTAGACGCCGCTGTCGTGATCGCCGATGACCGGGTCGACGATGAGCTGGATGCCCTCGTGTTGGTGCAGGACCCGCTCGAGCCAGTCCGCGAGAACGGCGGTCTGCTCCGGCGGCCCCAGGTACCCCAGCACGATGGCGCGGGCGTGGCTGAGCGCCCTGCGGCGCTCAAGATCCTCGAGGTAGCCGGCGAACCAGTCCGTCGGGATGGCGCCGCCGTGCAGCGAGTCGTAGTGCGGGATGTTGCTGAGCAGCACGGTGGGCACCGGCACCACGTTCAGGCCCAGCGCCTGCATGGTAGGCACTGCGACGCTGTTACCCACGCAGCCGTACACGACCTGCGACTGGATCGAGATCACGTCGACAGGGAGCGGGTTGAAAGCGTCGCGTTCCAGCGTCACGCTGCTCGGTTCCCGCGTCCTTGGGACTCCTGCTTGACCGTGCTGGCGAACCGGCTCATCGCGTGGACGCTCCCGGCCAGTAGTGGCTGTCGGGCAAGGGACGGGCTCCGAAGATGGACTGCCCCACCCGCACGACGGTAGAGCCCTCCTCGATGGCGACCTCGAAGTCACCGGACATGCCCATCGAGAGATGGTCGAAAGAGAGCCCGTCCGGCGCCTCCTGCCGCAACCGG
>CAZMFX010000100.1:1387-4554 GCA_964565625.1 uncultured bacterium | reverse complement strand
ACCTTCAAGCGGTCGAGCGCGTGGAACTCGTGAGCGAAGCGTGCCACGTACTTCGCCTTGTTCGTCTGCAGGTTGCCGATGACCGCCCAGCGCAAGTCGGCGAGGTCCGAGAGCTCCTCGGCCTTCTCCCTCGCCTCCTGGACCTTGTTCTCGCCCAGCTTCCTGGCCCCGGCCGCGTAGGCCAGGCGGAGCCTCTCGGCTGGCACGGTCTTGCTTACTGGCAGCAGTTCCACCTCGCTGGGGTCCCGGCCCACACGGCGGCACGCGGCAGCTATCCGGTCCCGGATGGCTTGGAGGTTGCGCTCCAAGTCTTCTTGGGTGGTTGCGGTAGGTGTAGCGCTGGGGTCGATGGCCGCCTCTCGATCAGTCACGTCTGTCACCGCTTCCGAGCTTAGCCCTTGTAGTGGCAGGCGGCCGGTTCGGTATGGGTGTACCGGCACCGGCCGCTGCTGGTGGCGCCGCGAGTTTTCGTCGGGCGCCGGGTCTGTGCCGGACCTCAGGCGGTGATGGTCTCTCCCAACGCCTCTACCAGCCGCGTCTCACGCTCGTGCAACGCTCGGGCCATCTCGCCGATACGAGCGAAGGCGGTTGCCGGGTCGGCGGCGCCGGTGGCGACCTCGACGACCTCTTCCCACAGCCTGCCGCTCTCCGCGGCCAGCTTGGAGGCCGCTGCCAGCGTCAATGGAGAGGAGCCGCCCGCCTCCGTCAGGAACTGCGAGTAAATTGGGCGGGTCGCCCCGGGCGCGCTGTATGCGTGGGTGAAGCACTCCGCGATCCGGCTCATAGCGTGCTCGAAGCCAGCGCCCTGGCCGAACCGCGCCGTCCAACCCTTCTTGGAGCGGGTATCCGCGACCTCGGTCGCCCACTTGTCTATGCCGCTCAGGCCGAAGTTGACGTCGAAAGCGTTGCTGAGAACCGGCCCGGTCATGTGCGCCACCGTGGTCGTGACGGCACGGCGCAGCGCCCGCGCGAGGTCTACCTTCTCACCTGTCGGCAGGCCGAGGGTCTGGATCGCGAAGCGACCCTTCCTGTGCAGTGCCCACGCCCGCGCAAGGGCATCCGCCGGGGCGCGCTGTAGCGACTCGCTGCAGTCGTCGATCAGGAAGTCGTCCCCGTCCTTACCAACGACGTTGACCGTGTACGGCTCGGCCGCCTCCAGCTCGCTGACGCCCTCGATCCAAGGAAGGCCACCCTTGCCCACCGTGATCTGGACGGCATCGCCGCCGTCCAGCGCCGCGCGCAGCTTCTCGAGCGCGACCCTCGCGGACGACGATGTCGCGGAACTCAGGTTCAGTCCGAGGTTCTCCGACACCTCCTGGGTCCACGGACGCGGATGGTGTTGAGCCACGAACGTCAGCAACGGGTGGGGAACGGCCTTGTACTCGAAGACGGCGTACATGAAGCCGATGCCGCCGCCCAGGCCGCAGACCATCGCCTCCGAGAGCTCCAGGCCGGCAGAAGCCAAGAGGCGCTGCACCAGAGCCGACTCCCTGTGCGTGGCGTAGCCGCCTGCGGGGTACGAATGCAGGAGCCCGGCCGGCCGGTCGGCGGGCCGTCTGGAGGTGATGAAGCGGTGTGCGGTCGTGTAGCTCTCGCCGGTGCGCTGCATGCGTTCGCGCACCAGCCTTTTCAGTGATCTCTGCTTGGTCATAGCAACCCTGTCTCGCCGCGACAGGCTCGCCCGCGCCTCGCCCGTGTCGCCGCGTGTGCGGGTGCAAGGCCTTGCATCGCTCGCGATGGCATGGTGGCCACCTTCTCCCCTCGGACCCTTGGAAGGGTCTACGGCCGCGCGCGGGGCGTCCGACAGAGGGGTAGGGCGCACGAGGTCGCCCGGGTGCGCCATGCTACTTCAACGGGCGGCAGCCTACGAGTGCGCTGGAGCAGCCTTTGGGCCGGTCACGTCCTCAACCGGTAGGATTCGCCGCATGTCCGAAGCGCCGGTGTTAACCGACCTCCCGCAGACGACCGTAGTTGGCATCAGGGTGACGGCACCGTTCGAAGAGCTTTTCACGGCTGTGCCCTCGGCTTGGCGCGAGGTGTTCGCGCGTGCAGATGAGCTGGGCGAGCGACTGGACGAGGGTTTCGTGGACTGCTCGCTGGGAGCGGAGGAAGGCGTCTACACCGAGATCATCGGCGCTCGCTTCCCGGAAGGGGTGGCCGTGCCGCACGGTTTCGAGGCGGTCACCCTGCCCGCCGCCCGGTACGCGACGCTCGTGCACGTCGGTGACCTTCGCAGCATCGCCAAGTCCTTCGGAGTGCTGGAGCGCTTCGTTGAGACCCTGCAACCGTCGGCCGAAGGGAAGAGGTGGGTGAACGACGGCGTCAAGTTGGACATCGGCTACCTGCCCGACATGGCCGAGACGACTGCCGCCGGCCGCGGGCACGCTCTGTTCGTGAGGCTGGCTCTGCGATGAGGCTCGAGACCTTCGAGGTGGGCGACGTCACGGTTGCCGAGCTCGTGGAGGGCGAGGTAACCAGCGAGCGCGACGCTATCGACCTGGTCGGCAACGCCAGCTTCCAGGGAGCGGACGTCGTCCTGGTGGCTGCACACAGGCTGCCGGAGGAGTTCTTCGACCTCAGCTCCGGCCTGGCGGGCGCTGCTCTGCAGAAGTTCAGCAACTACCGCCTGCGGCTCGTCGTCGTGGGCGAGTTCGAGGGCCGCGGGAGCGAGAGCCTCCAGGCGTTCATACGAGAGAGCAACCGTGGAGGCAACGTCGCGTTCGTTAGTGATCGCGAGGCGGCGCTGGCCTGGATCGCGCGTTAGCCGGTGCGTGGATGTGCGGCCACTCCAGGGCGCGCTGCCGGTTGACTCGGCCGAAGTTGCGCGCTACCGTTCCGCCTGGCCCGACCCGGTTACCGGGGGCCCCGCCAAGGTTTCGTCAAGTCGGCGGTAGGTGACATGAGCGACCAGGGACTCTGAAGCGACAAGAAGTTCATCGCCTGACGGTGCGCTAGCAGCGCGCCGAAGTCCGTTCGCGGCCGCGGCCCAGCACTGGGACGTCAGTCGAACGGCGACCTGGAGTCCCATGAACCTGTTAGACATACGAAACGTGGGCTTCGACCTGCCCACGGGACCTCTCTTCGACGACATCGACCTGAAGCTGACATCAGGCATGCGAGTCGCCCTGGTCGGCGAGAACGGTGCGGGGAAGACCACGCTCATGCGC